>PLRZ01000199.1:7737-29649 GCA_003164075.1 Bryobacterales bacterium
AGAAACACCTGCAGCACCATGCGGTCTTCCTGCAATTGCACGCGAGTGGCGCGGTCCACCACGCGATTGATATCGCGCTGTTCAATCTCGCGCACGTAGCCCATCTCCAGCACTCCGCGATTATTGCCCCCGCGGACGGTGGGCCCTCCCATGCCGACCACCGCCGACCCCACCGAGATCCCCGCCGTGGCTTCCGCCTCCGAAAGCGCCACCAGGATCGATTCCGTGACCGCACGCTGGTCTAAGATTTTACCTTTCAACCACCCCTGCGACGGCACCGCTCCGCAGCCGATCAGGCGCAGCCTTCCCTTCTCCAGGACGCACACCACCAGGCGGGTGCTGTTGCTGCCCACATCCAGTCCCGCCGCGATAATCGACTTCCCTGCCATGAAACTCCGAATCCTATTCCTTCGCCGTGATACGGTCGTCCAACCGTAGATCGAACATTTTCACTTCCGGCGACCGTTTGCGCATCTCCGGATAGTGCTTGAGAAAATTCCGGTAGCGGGCTCCCAGGTTGTCCTCTCCCAGCATCAGATCCACTACCCGGCCGTCCAACTGCGCCACGATGCGGAGATTGCCGGGGTCTGCCGCGTTCACCTCCGAGACATCCTTCATCTCCGGACCCAGCGCGTCCTCCACATCGAGCAGCGCGCGCACCGCTTCCATACGCCGGGCCGGCGGATCTTCGGCGCGAACNNTTGCGCTCCTCAATGCGCACGGCCAGACGGTCCGGCCAGACCCGCGACACCGCGGCGTCCTCTACCCAGTCGATGGCCAGCAGCCTGCGGCGGCGCTCCTCCAGCGGCACGGAGAAAACGCTGCGATCGGCATCCTCGGCAAAAATACGTTGCACCTTGGCGCGCGATCCGTAGTGCAAGCCGTCGATGGTGAGGGCGTCACGGCGATCGTGGGAGAGCACGAACTTGGGGTCGTGGACCAGGTAGCGGTGCACCAGATGCACCGAAACGCCGGTACAAATAGCCAAGGCGACGACGATAAGAAACACCCGCCGCAATGCTTTGCGGAGGCGGGACGTCTCTTTCTTGGCTTCTCGCGCCATCCTCAGTCCTTGTCCCCCCGGAGCCTTTCGAGCAACCGGTCGCCCGCCTGCCAGACGTTGCCGGCGCCGAGCGTCAGCACCGCATCGCCGTCCCGCGCCACGTTCGCCAGCGCCGCCACACCGCGGTCGATGGAGCCCACGTACTCCACCCCTCGATGACCATACTGGCGAATCCGCTCCACCAGGGACTCCGCCGTAACGCCCTCAATGGGCTTTTCGGAAGCCGCGTAGATATCCATCACGAACAGGCTATCGGCCTGGTTGAACGCGCCTGCAAATTCCTCCATCAGGTGGAAGATGCGGGTATAGCGGTGCGGTTGAAACAGCACGTGGACCCGCCGGAAACCGCACAGCCGCGCGGCATCCAGGGTGGCCCGGATTTCGGTGGGATGGTGGCCATAATCGTCAATCACGGTAATGCCGCCCTCCACACCCCGCGTCTGGAACCGCCGGTCCACGCCTTGGTACGTCGCCAGGCCCTCGCGGATGGCGTCGGGCTTCACTTCCAGTTCCATCGCCACCACCACCGCGGCGGTGGCATTCAGCACATTGTGCCGCCCGGGAACCGGCAGGTGGAACAGGCCCAGATCGGCGGTACGATATCGCAGGCGGAAGTCGCTGGCGGACGCGCCGCAGGCGATCTCGGTGGCCTCCACATCGGCCTGCGCGCTGGTGCCATAGGTGATGGTGCGCCGTTTGATGGCGGGCAGAATGCTCTGCACGTTGGCATCGTCCAGGCAGACGATGGCGGCGCCGTAGAACGGCACCTTGTTGACGAATTCGATGAAGGCCGCGCGGATGGCGTCGAGCGAGGGATAGTGGTCCAGGTGTTCGCGGTCGATGTTGGTGACCACGGCGATAATCGGCGCGAGTTTGAGAAAGGAGCCGTCGCTTTCGTCGGATTCCACCACCAGGAAATCGCTGTGCCCCACGCGCGCGTTGGACCCGCCCATGGTGCCCACGCGTCCGCCCACCACCACGGTGGGATCCAGGCCGGCGCTATTGAGGATGGTAGCGGTCATCGACGTAGTCGTGGTTTTGCCGTGACTGCCGGCCACGGCGATGCCATACTTCAGGCGCATCAACTCCGCCAGCAGTTCGCCCCGCGGGATGATGGGGATCTGCAGGCGGCGCGCTTCCACCAGTTCGGGATTCTGGTCGTCCACGGCGGAACTCATCACCAGGGCGCGCGCGCCGGACATATTCGAGGCGGCATGCCCCTCATAGATCCGTGCGCCCATGCCTGCCAGGCGCTGCGTGATGGGCGACAGCCTCACGTCAGACCCGCTGATCTGGTATCCCAGGTTGAGCAGCACTTCGGCGATGCCGCTCATTCCGATTCCCCCGATCCCCGTAAAATGCAAATGCTGCGGACGAAAAAACATTATGTTACTTTATTGTTTCGGCTCAAAGCGCCACTGTCAATTGAAATCGCGCTATTTAATTCTGAGCCGCCTCCTCTAAAATCTCCGCCGCGCGCCGCGCGGCGCCCGGTTTGGCGAGTTGCCGCGCCGCCCCGGCCATACGTTCCAACACTGACGGATCGCTCATTTCTCCGATGGCGGAAAAGAAACGATCGCCCGTCAAATCCGCGTCGCGGACCACGCGGGACGCGCCGCCGCGCTCCATGGCTTCGGCGTTGCGGGTCTGGTGATCGTCCGCCGCGAACGGGAACGGCGCCAGGATGGATGGCTTTCCCGCCGCCGCCACTTCCGATACGGCGCCGGCGCCGGAGCGGCAGACCACCAGGTCGGCGTCCGCGAAGGCCGCCGGCATGTTAGTAATAAATGGTACAATTTCGCCCTCCAGTCCCGATTCCGCGAAGGCCGCGCGCAATTCCTCATACCCGCGCGGACCGCACTGGTGCACCAGCCGCACCGGAAGTCCGGCCTTACGAAACAGGGGCCAACTCTCGCGCGCCGCCTGGTTGAGCGTGCGCGATCCCTGGCTGCCGCCGGTAATCAGGACATGCAGCACGTCGCCGCGCGGACGGCCCGGGATGCGGAAGAATTCCTCGCGCACGGGCAGGCCGGTGATTTCGGTCTTGCCCTTGGGGAAATAGGACTCCGTGGCGGCAAAGGAAATCAGCGCGCGGGTCACGAACCGGCTGATGACGCGGTTGGTGAAGCCGGGGATGGCGTTGGGCTCCATCACCACCACCGGCTTGCGCCGCAGCAGCGCCGCCATCACCGGTGGACCGGCCACGTAGCCCCCCATGCTGAAAACGGCGGACGATGCGCGGACGAACTTGCCGCAGCGCATGGTGGAGAGCGGCAATTTGGCCAGGGTGATGGCCTTCTGACGCATGGTCACTCGATTTAGCCCGCCGATATCGATCCGCTGCAATTCAAAACCTTCCGCCGGAACCAGCTTGGCCTCCAGGCCCCGGTCCGTCCCCACAAAAAATACCTCATGTCCCCGAGCGCGCAATTCCCGCGCCACCGCCAGCGCCGGAATCACGTGCCCGCCCGTACCGCCCCCGGCCATNNCTCCCTTGCGGGGTGCCCTCTGGGCCCGGCTCGGAAAGTGCTGCGCTGATTCCAGGGGACTTGTTACCGAGCCGCGACCGCAAGGGAGCGGGCTTTCGAGGACGGACCGGAGTTTCGCGACAGCCACTAGCTAGTCGCCAAAAGCTGAAAGCTCTTCTCCTCATCCCGCGTGCTCCGACACATTCATCAAAATCCCCAACAGCGTCAGGGTGCTCAGCAGCGAGCTTCCGCCATAGCTGACCATGGGCAGCGGAATGCCTTTCGTCGGCATCATTCCCAGCACCACGCTCATGTTGATCAACCCCTGCACCACGATCACTACCGTCACGCCCAGCGCCAGGTAGCGTCCGAAATCGTCGGTCATCCGCACCGTGGCGCGCAGGCCGCGCCAGAAAATCAGCCCGAAGCCGACAAGCAGGCCCACCGTCCCGAATAGTCCCATTTCTTCACCCACTACCGCATAGATGAAATCGGTGTGCGCTTCCGGCAGGTACATCAACTTCTGGCGGCTATCCCCCAACCCGACGCCCATCGGGCCGCCTGCGCCCACGGCGATTTGCGATTGCTCCAACTGGTAGTTGGTATCGCGCGTGGCCAGCGATTTTTCCATCTGCGCCTTGATCTTCCCCTGAGAATCGAACCGGCTGATGAAGGTAAAATGCGGGTCGAAAAACTTCACCACGCGGGCCAACCGGTAGGGCGACATGGCGATGCAGAGCACCACCCCGATTGAGGCCACCGTGGCCGCGATCAGCACATAACGCCACTCCAACCCGGCCACGAAGAAGATCACCGCGGCCACCACGCCCAACACCACCGCGGTTCCCAGGTCGGGGACCACGACCAGCAGGATCACCAGCCCGACCGCCAACGCCGCCGGCACCAGCGTGTACCGCCCGTTATTGATGGCCCGCCGGCGCCAGGTAACGAAGAAAGCCAGGAAGATCACCAGCGCGGGCTTGGCCAGTTCCGAGGGCTGCACGCCCAACGCACTGTGCTTGATGCGCAGCCAACGATGACTCTCGGAGTCCACGAAGTACACCGCGATCAACATCGTCAGCACCACGCCGATTGCGCCGAAA
The DNA here is from genome assembly GCA_003164075.1 of Bryobacterales bacterium. The sequence continues at coordinate 12,372 of PLRZ01000199.1, forward strand.
GCCACCGCCGGATCCTGGAACCAGCGGTAATCGGTCCGCTTCAACGCCATCATGGCGATCACCGCGACCACCGCAAACTCCAACTGGCGCACGATGAAGTGCAGCGAGGAGCCAATCCGCGGGTCCATCTGCGCGGTGATGGACGACGCGCTGTAGAGGATCAACAGGCCGAACGACAGCATCGCCAGAACGGTGCAGAACAGGGTCCAATCGGTCTTGAGTTGCTGTCCCATATCACTGTTTGAGCGGCAATCCGCCCACGATCTGCTTAAAAACTTCCCCGCGATGTTCGAAGCTTCGGAACTGGTCGAAACTGGAACATGCCGGCGCCAGCAGCACGGTGTCCCCGGGCTGGCCGTGTTCGTAAGCGTAGGCCACCGCACCCTCCAACGTCTGGCAATCGACCAGCGGTACGGCCCCCTCCAGCGCGCCTGCGATCTTCTTCGCCGCCGCGCCGATGAGCAGCGCCGCGTGCGCCCGCGCGGCCAGCGGATCGCGCAGCACCGAGTAGTCCAGCCCCTTGTCCTTGCCGCCCAGAATCACCCATAGAGCGCCCGGAAAGGCGTCCAGCGCCTTCATGGTAGCGTCTACGCTGGTGGCCTTCGAATCGTTGTAGAAATCGATGCCGCTCACCTGGCGCACGAACTCCAGGCGATGCTCCACCGCCTGGAAGGTGCGGACCGCGGCCGCAATCGCCGCGCCATCCACGCCCACGCGCGCCGCCGCTACCGCTGCCGCCAGTACATTCTCCACGTTGTGTTGGCCGCGAATGGGAATTTCGCCGGCTTCCATCAACAGCTTGCCATCCAGAATCAGCTTACCGGCGCCGAGGCTCGCGCCGGACTCCACTTTATGTTGTCCGCTGAACCATTCCACGCGCGCCACGGTGCGCGCAGCGTAACCCACGCACACCGGATCTTCGGCATTGAGGATGGCGATGTCCTCCGCGTGCATGGTCTCGAACAGCCGGCCCTTGGCGGCGGCGTAGCGCTCGAAGGTGTGATGGCGGTCCAGATGATTCTGCGTCACATTGAGCGCCAGCCCGATGTGCGCGCGAAATTCCGCGATGGTCTCCAACTGGAAGCTGGACAGCTCCAGCACATTCCAGCCATCGGAGCGCGAGGTTTCCACCATGGCGGTCACGGGCGTCCCGATGTTGCCGCCCACCTGCACCGTCACACCGGCGTGCCGCAGAATATGGCCGATCAGGCTGGTGGTGGTGGTCTTTCCGTTGGACCCGGTGATGCCGATGGTCCGGCCCTGCAGGAATGGCGCCGCCAGTTCCACTTCGCCGATCACCTGAGTGCCGCGCCGGCGGGCGGCATCGAGTTGCGGAAGGTCCGCCGGCACGTCCGGCGAGAGTACGATGAGGTCGTAGTCCTCGAATGTCTCGGCGCTCTGCCGGCGGAACGGAATCCCCAGCCGAGAGACGAATTCGTGCCCGCCGGGAAGCTCGTCCAGCCCCTTCAGGTCGGTGAGGGACACACCGGCGCCGTGACGCACCAGTAACTCCGCCGACGCCATGCCGGACTTCTTCAGCCCCACCACCAGAACCTTTGCGCCACTAAGTTTCATGTTCATCTACTTCCGATACTGTTCAACTTACTAACCTGTGGGGCAGACTTCAGTCTTCCCCAGAGGGGACCCCGGGCTTCAGCCCGCCCTCCGCCGAACGATGGGAAACCTGAGGCAGGCAGACTTCAGCCTGCCCCACATACTCATCTCAACTTCAAAGTAGTCAGTGCGAACAACGCCAGCACCAGTCCGGCGATCCAGAAACGCACGATGATTTTCGATTCCGTCCAGCCCATCGCCTCGAAATGATGATGCATGGGCGCCATTTTGAAAATGCGCTTACCGTGACGCAGGCGGTAACTTCCCACCTGCAGAATCACCGACAGGGCCTCCAGAATGAAGACTCCGCCGATGAATAGCAGCAGGATCTCCTGCTTGATCAGCACTGCCACCACCGCCATGGCGCCCCCCAATCCCAGCGCCCCCACGTCGCCCATGAAAATCTCCGCCGGGTGCGCGTTGTACCACAGGAAGCCCAGACTGGCGCCGGTCATGGAGCCGCAAAAGATGGTCAGCTCCGACGTACGCGGATTGCGCGCCAGTTGCAGGTACTCGGCAAGTTGCGCGTGGCCGCCGGCATAGGTCAGCATGGTGAGCGCGCCGGCGGCAATCACCATCAGGCCGATTGCCAGCCCATCCAGGCCGTCGGTAAGGTTGACCGCGTTGGAACTGAACACCACCACCAGCGCCACGAAAATGCAAAAGGGCGCCGCGCCCAGAACGTAGGTCCAGGGATTTTGCAGCAGCGGCTGAATCAGCAGCGAGGGCTGATATTGTTTCACGAAGGGAATGTTCATGGCGGTGCTGAAATCGCCATAAGCGCGCATCACCAGCAGGATCATCGCGAAGGCGAACCCCAGGACGAATTGATAGACCAGCTTGGCGCGGCCCGAAAGCCCCAGGTTGCGCTTTTGGGTCACCTTGGCATAGTCGTCCATGAATCCGATCCATCCGTAACCGACCAGAGCCAGGATGGCGATCCACACGTAGGGATATCGCAGGTCGGCCCACAGCAGCGTGGGCACCACAATCGAGATGATGATGAGGACGCCGCCCATGGTAGGCGTTCCGGCCTTCTTCTGATGCGATTTCGGCCCTTCCTCGCGGATGTACTGCCCGATCTGGAATTCGTGCAGCTTGTCGATCAGCCAGGGGCCCAGCGCGATGCACAGGAACAGAGCCGTGAGGCTGGCGAACGCCGTGCGGAAAGTGGTGTACCGGAAGATACGCAACGGGCTGGCATACCGGTAAAGCTGCTCGTAGAGTAAATAATAAAGCATGGGGAATTAGGCCAAAAACCTCTCCAGCGCACGTTCCACGTGCACTCCGCGCGAGCCCTTGAAGAGAATCGCATCGCCCGCGCGCGCCGCCTGCCGCGCGAAATCGCCGGCCTCGCCGGCATCCGCGAAGAAATGTGCGGCGCCCCGCGGAAGTCCCGCTTCAATCGCCGCGTCCACCATGTCCCGCGCGCTGCCGTGTACGCCGATCAGCAGATCCACGCCATGCCCGGCGGCATATTTCCCCACTTGCCGGTGGAGCGGCTCGGCCGCGTGGCCCAGTTCCAGCATCTCCCCCAGCACCGCGATGCGCCGCGCCGCGGGCGACTCGCGCAGCACGTCGATCATCGATTGCACCGCTTCCGGATTCGCATTGTAGCAATCGTTCCACACCAGAATTCCATTGTGCTCCAACCGCTCCCCGCGCATTTTCCCGACGGCGAAGCTCCGCACCGGTTCGCGCAGTTTCCCGGGCGCAATCCCGAACTCGCGCGCCACCGCAATGGCAGCCAGCAGATTCATCACCGCATGCCGCCCCACCATGCCCGTCTGGTAATCCACGCAGTCCACGCGGAACCGCGTGCCATCGGCGCGATACTCCACAGCCTCCGCGCGCACATCGGCGTCCGCGGAGAAGCCGAACGTCACCGAGCGTCCCGGATGCACGCCGCGGAATCCCAGCACGCGCGCATCGTCCGCATTGAGCACGGCCACGCCATCGCGCGGCAAACCTTCGATCAATTCGCGCTTGGCCGCCGCCACGCCTTCGATGGAATCGAAGAACTCCACGTGAGCGTACCCCACGTTGGTCACTACTCCGATCTCCGGCCTGGCGACGGCCGCCAACTCGCGAATTTCTCCCGCGTGATTCATTCCCATTTCCAACACACCGGCGCGACATTCATCGGGCAACCGCAAAATCGAAAGCGGCACCCCTACGTGGTTGTTAAAATTGCCCACGGTCTTACCCACCGGCAGTTCCGCTGCCAGAACATGCGCGATGGCGTCCTTGGTAGTGGTCTTGCCCGCGCTGCCCGTCACACCCACCACCGTACCGCCCCACATGCGGCGCGCCCACGTCCCCAGATCCTGGAGCCCGCGCAGCGTGTCTTTTACCATCAACTCCCCGCATCGCGCCTCCATCGGACGGTCCACCACCACCGCCGCCGCAGCTTTGCTCCAGGCCGCCGCCACGTAATCGTGGCCATCGTGGTTGGGACCGCGAAGCGCAAAATACACGTCGCCGGCATTCTGTGTGCGCGTGTCCACGCTCCAACCCGCCACGGGAACCGCGGGAACCTCGCCCGCCGCCTCCATCGCCCGCGCAACTTGCTGCAAATCCAGAGTCATGGTCTAGGGCGTCTTGCGATACCCATAACCTCTTAGCACTTCCCTCGCCACAGCCCGGTCATCGAACCCAATGGTCCGGTCTTTCAAAACCTGGTATGTCTCGTGCCCCTTCCCCGCCAGAATTACGATGTCGCCCTCGCGAGCCTCTTTCAGCGCGCGCGCAATGGCGGTGGCGCGGTCCGGCTCGATCGCGTGCGGCACATCCACGCGGCGAATCCCCACCAGGGCGTCGTTCATAATCGCCAGCGGATCTTCCGAGCGCGGATTGTCGCTGGTCAGGAACACGAAATCGCTGGCCTCGGCAGCGGCCTGGCCCATCAGCGGCCGCTTGGCCCGGTCGCGGTCGCCGCCGCATCCGAACAGCGTGATAATACGCTTGGGATTCAGCCCGCGCGCCATTGCGATGGTATTGCGCAACGCGTCGTCGGTATGGGCGTAGTCCACGGCCACCACGAAGGGCTGCCCTTCGTCCACGCGTTCGAACCGGCCCGGCACGGCTTGCAGGCCGGCGATGCCGCGCGCCACCGTCTCGGGCTCAATGCCATACGAGAGCCCCGCGCCGCAGGCCGCCAGAATGTTGTAGACGTTGATCTTCCCGAGAAGCGGCGATTCCACGGCGAACCGCAGCTTTCCGAACTGCACGTCGAACCGCAGCCCCTGAAGGCTGGATGCAATGTGGCGCGCGCGCAGATTCGGCTCGGGCCCCAGGCCGTACCAGAATACTTCCGTCCGCGGGTGCAGCTTGATCTGCCGCGCCAGAACGTCGTCGCGATTCAGCACCGCGAACTTGGGCGGCGGCCCGCCGGCGCCGGCGAACAGCGCCTGCTTGGCCGCGAAGTAAGCCTCCATGGTCCGGTGATAATCCAGATGGTCGCGCGTGAGATTGGTAAACACCACGGTATGAAACTGCAGCCCGTAGACGCGGCCCAGGTCGAGAGCGTGCGAGGAGACCTCCATGGTCGCGTGCGTCCCGCCGGCCTGCTCCAGTTCCGCAAGGATGCGCATCAGGTCGAGCGATTCCGGCGTGGTGTTGACGGCCGGGAGCACCCGGCCCGCCACGTGATATTCGATGGTGCCGATCATGGCCGTGGTCTTGCCGGCGGCGCGCAGAATCGAATCGATCAGGTACGCCGTGGTGGTCTTTCCGTTGGTACCGGTAATGCCCGTAAGCCCCAGCCGTTCATCCGGCTTGCCGTAGAAATTGCGCGCCGCCAGCGCCAGGGTTTGGCGTCCGTGCCCCACTTCGAGCCAGCGCGCGGCCAACTCTTCCGGCGCCGGCGATTCGGCCACCACCGCTACCGCGCCGCGCGCCAGCGCATCCTGCGCGAACCGCCGGCCATCGGCGTGCTGCCCCCGAAACGCAAAGAACAGGTCGCCCGGATTCACGTGTCGCGAATCGTAAGCGATGCCGCTCACGTCCGTAGCGGCAAGCTCCGGCGTCAGAGGCTGCTTGAGCCGATCACCCGGGAGTATCTTGCCAAGAATCATCTCGCAAACCGGACGCGAATGCGCTCCCCCTGATGCAATACCGAACCCGCCGCCGGATTCTGCACGCGGGCAACGCCGCTGCCATCCGGCTGCACGGGCAATCCTTTGGCCGCGGCCTCCATCAACACCGCCCGCAGGGTCATCCCCTTGAAGTCGGGAACGGTGCCGGCCACGGGGCGTTGGACTGGCGGTGCGGGCGCCACGGGCCCAACGAATACGGACGCCTGCTGCGAGGGCGCGTCTTCGTCGTCCCGGTCTTCCAGAATGTTGGGTTGCCCGGGCGCAAGATCGGCGATGGAAACATCGTCCAGTACCTGGTTCTGCGCGATCTGATTCTTCGACGGCGTACTGTCGGGCAGATCTTTGGGAACATCCAGGATGCGCAATGCTTCCGTAGCCACGATTTTGAACACCGGAGCGGCAGTCTCCGCGCCGAAGCCCAGGTTCCCGTGCGTGCCGTTCAAGGTCACCACCACCACCACCGCCGGATTCGTCACCGGCGCGAATCCCATAAAGGATCCATTGTAAGTGTGGGTATAGCGATGGCCCTCGAAATCGTAGATCTGCGCCGACCCGGTCTTTCCTCCGCTGGTATAGCCGTCGAGGCGCGCATTTTTGCCGGTTCCCACGAGCACCACGCCTTCCATCATCTGCCGCATGGTAATCGCCGTCTCCGGCTTGATGGCGCGCACTGGCGGCTCCATCGGTGGCGTCTGGTCTCCCAGCTTCAGCACCAGGCGGGGCTTCACCAGCAGCCCTCCGTTGGCCACTACCGATACGGCCCGCGCCAGTTGCAGCGTGGTCACGCTGACCTCCTGGCCCATCGAAATGGATTCCAGGGACGTCTTGCCCCACTTCGTCAGCGGCCGCAGCCGGCCCCTCGCCTCGCCGGGCAAGGGGATGCCGGTCTTCTGGCCGAAACCGAAGCGGCGGACGTAATCGTACATCGCGTCACGCCCTACTGTTCGGCCAATCTCGATGGCGCCGATATTACTGGAGTGGGCCAGCACCATATCCATGGGAAGGTAACCGAAGCCTAAGTGCGAGTCGTGGATGATGCGGCCGGGTAAGACCAGCACGCCGCCGTGACAGTTGATCGGAGTGTCGGGCCTGAGTTTGGTGGTTTCGAGCGCGGCGGCGAGGGTGATCACCTTGAAACAGGACCCCGGCTCGAAGGGCACCGACACGGCGTGATTGGGCCTGGTGGGATCCTTGTCGTTTTCCGGCGGCTGGTTGGCATTGTACGGCGGGTAACTGGCCAGCGCCAGGATCTGCCCGTCATAAGGAGTCATCACCACCACGCTTCCGCTGACGGCGCCGTGCAGATTCACGGCCGCGGCGATCTCGCGCTCGGCAACGAATTGCAGATGCTCGTCGATGGTCAGGGTGATAGAAACGCCGGCCCGCGCCTGCGTGGAGACCAGTTCGTCGATTCCGCGATGGTGCACGTCCCTCAGGATGTCCGCCTGACCGGCCATTCCGTGGAGTTGGTCGTCGTACTCCTTCTCGATGCCGGCGTTGCCCTTCTCTTTGAAGTCGACGCCGCCCAGCACGTGGGCCGCCAGCGTCGTGTTGGGGTAGTGGCGTTCGCTGCCGTCGTCGATATGGATCCAATCGAGCTTCAGATTGAGGACGTCCTGGGCTTCCTGCGGAGTGAGCCCGCGTTTGACCCAGAGGAATTTACGATGGCTATCGTATGCCGACTTCATGCCTTGGTAAACTTCCGCGGGGTCGAGGTGCAGTTCACGAGCCAACAGGTCGGAATCGAATTCCAGAGCCGGCAGTTTGACAGGGTCTACGGAGACGGATTCCGTTGGCACGCTCATAGCCAGCGGATGGCCCGTGCGATCCAGAATGGCGCCTCGCTGCGCGGGCAGCGGCACAATTTCTTCCTGCCGCGCCCGCGCTTTTTTCACGAATTCCCGGTGATGCACCACCTGCAGAACAACCAGTTTTCCGAAGATGGCCCCGCCCCAGACGAGGACGATCCCGGCGAGCCATAGTAAGCGTCGCTCGACCATGTTGCGTAGCGTCCTCCTATCGCGCTTCTACCGCCTACTGCTTCACCATGGCCACTTTGCCTTCGCCCTTGTTCTCCAGGTGCACTACCTGGCTGGCGGACGGCGTGACCAGGTGCTGCTCCTGCGCCAGTTTGTCCAGCCGCTCGGGGCTGAGCAACTCCGCTTGCTGGAGTTCCAGGGTGCGCCGCTCTTTTGCCAGGTTCTGCGCTTCCACCCTGAGGGCCTCGAGTTTGTAGCCCGCGACCGTGTTGGCCACCGTGGGCGCCAGTACGCCACCGAGGAATGCCAGCATCAGGCTGGCCACGCCAATCACCGACCAGCAGGCGCCGCCCGCCCGCGGATCAGCCTCGCGAATCAATTTTGAATTGTCCAGCTTCTTGGGGACGAAGTAGACGTCTTCAAACGGCAGGGCGCGCAACTGGTAGGGATCGCGCTCGGTTCGGGTAGCTTCCAGCCGGACGGCAGGGGACTCCGTGTCCGCCGGCATTCGGTGCGTTCCGGGAAACTGTGGTAGTGTCGCCATGGCTTCTTAACTCACTCCGATCATCGCCACCGCGCGCAATTTAGCGCTGCGCGAAGGCGGGTTGTGGCTGGTTTCTTCGTCACTGGGCTGAAGGGGATGCTTGGTGAGGATTTCCGCACGCCCATCGCGTCCCAACGCCTTGAATCGCTCTTTTACTTTTCGGTCCTCGCCCGACATGAAACTGATGACCACCATTCGGCCGCCGTCCCTCAGTAAATCCGGGCCGATATCGAGCAACCGGTCCAACTCCCCGGGTTCGTCGTTGACCGCCATTCGCAAGGCCATGAAAGTCTTCGTGGCCGGATGCAAACGGCCCGTCCGGGGCACGGCCCGCGACACTACATCGGCCAGATGTAATGTGCTTCTGATGGGCCGTGCACGGACGATTGCTCTGGCTATCTTCCGCGACCCCCTTTCCTCGCCTAACCGATAGATCAGGTCGGCGATTGCCTTTTCGGCTGTAAAATTGACTAATTCGGCCGCCGTCATGCCGGTATCCTGCGACATCCGCATGTCCAACGGCCCATCCGTCAAAAACGAAAAGCCCCGGTGTGGCGACTCGGTGAGCTGGTAGCGGCTTACGCCGAGGTCCGCCAGCAGTCCGTCCACCTTCTGAAATCCTTCGGCCTCGATGGTCGATGGCAGCTCGCTGAAGGTCCCCTGGCGATAGCGGATTCGCTCCGCCCATGGCGCGGTATTGGTGCGCGCCAGTTCCAGCGATTCCCGGTCGCGGTCGTTGGCAATCACCGTCCCCGTGGTCAGCCGCTGCGCGATCAGTCCCGTATGGCCGCCCATTCCCGCGGTGGCGTCCACATACACTCCGTCGGGCCGGATTGCCAGCAGCGACAGGGACTCTTCGGCCATGACTGGAAAATGCATAGGTCATCAATTCAGCCCCGCGGCCTCCAGCTTGCCCACTTCGTCCGGCGCGGTCTGCGCGGCTTCCTTCCTGCGCTCCTCGTAAATGGCCTCGGTCAGAATCTCGATCCGGCCGCGGTAGGCATACAACCGCACCGGTTGATTCTCGATACCCAGCTCGCGCCGCAGTTCCGGGCTGAAGAGGATCCGTCCCTGGCCATCCATTTCGCTCTCCGCGCCCAGATCGGCGGCATTGAAAGCGACGTTGCGCGCCAGACGGACATCGTCGCGGTAGTTTTCGAAAAACTTCTCGTTGCCTCTCCAGACTTCCATCGGATACACTTGGGCTGTGCGACGGTCTAATGACGTGACATACAGCTTCTTTTCCCGCAGGGCGGAAAAATATTGCTGGAAGGCCGCGGGGAGCTTTAACCGGCCTTTGTCGTCAAGCCTGCTCGGGTACATTCCCCGGGGAGGCTCGACCATCAACATTTGCTCCGCCAAGATTTCCACTTTTGATCCTAAATCAGGCTAGATCAGCCCACTTTTGGACCAGATCAGGCCACAACCAATGGTGGCACAGCACTTCGTGTTTTGCAATAGACTTTTGCAGGAAACTGACTGAGAATAAGTGTGTTAGTTCACCCCAATTGCATCTACACAAATTGCGCAACACACTACATATAGATGGCTAGGCGAAGACAATACGAAGAGGGCTGGCGGGATTGGAATTGAGGCAAAAAAAAGAGGGGGCCGAAGCCCCCTCAAGGGAAGGTTGCGAGCAATTTACTGGCCGATAGCGATGGTGGCGGCCGGACTGGATACGGCCGAGTTGGCCCCCACCGGCACAATGCCGATCGCGATCTGCACGTTATTTCCAGTAGGTGCGGCGGATGGAATGAACACCTGCACTTCGTACACGCCAATCAGACCGGGTGCCTGCCGGGCGCTTACCACCTGCAGTCCCGTACCGCCCACGATGCCGGCTTGCATGGCGCCGGCCACAAGCGCGTCGCGCCCGACCAGGTCCGCATTCGGATTCTGAATGCTGTCGGTACCCACCTGCGGAACGGTGGCTCCCAGACCGGTCAGGTAGAGACGGACGTTTTCAGTCAGCCGCGCCGGGTTGTTCGGATCGTAGGCATCGCTGCCACCGACGTCGGCGAAAGAACCGTCGTCGCGAACCACCACCGCCCGGCTGGTTCCGTCGGAGTTCACCGTCTGAAAGATACCGGGGCTCACGGTTTGGATCGCGATGTTAGTTGTCGCCGTCCCACCGCCATTCACGTTTACGACCACCGGCACGCTGGTGGCGGGCGTTACTTCGCACGGCACCTGCAGGGTGACTTCCGGGTTGACCGCTCCCATGGCCACGCTCACGATGGGCGCCGGGATGCCGCCGAAAGTGACGCTGAGCTTGTGAACCGAGTGGGGCAGGCGGCCAAAGATGGGGGCCAGACTGTAGTCGGTGACGCCATCGGGCGTGAGGCCCGGGGCGCTCATGATGGCCAGGCTGCACGGCGAGAGAGCTCCCACCTGCCGGCTGGCAGCGTTCAGGAAACTGGAGGCGCTGATGGTGGGACCGGGCGGCAGCACCGTCAGGTTGAAGGTCTGCGGGTAACCGCTGATGGAAGCGGTTACCGTGACCGGCCCCGCCGTGTTGCCGGCCGTGACGGTAACCGAAGCCTGGCCGCTGCTGTTCGTAGTGCCAGCCCCCGACGAGAGAGTGACAGCGCCCGTGGCCGAGAAACTCACCACGTACCCGGAGAGCGCGCCGGCGGTGCTACTGAAATTGACCTGCACCACCAGCGGCGAAATGAAAGTGGCGCCCTCCATCGCGGTCTGTGAATTTCCGGTGACGATCGCCAGACCGTTGGGCAGGGGGCCTGTGGATACCGGGGTAACTGTAAGGTTGAAAACCTTGGTGATCGATCCGGCGATAGCCGTCACCGTGGCCGTCCCCTGGAGAGTCCCGGCTTTCACCGTTACCGACGCGTCCCCGTTGGCGTCGGTGCCGGCGGTGTTTCCTCCCACCAGGCTGACCGGCCCACTCACTTGATACTGGACGGGGTAATTCTGTACCGGACCGCTGGCGTTCAGGACTTGCACTACCAGGGGATTGGCGAAGCTGGCTCCCACCTGCGCGGTTTGTCCATCACCGCTGATCTTGTTCATGGCGGTGACGGCTCCCACGACGGTCTCCTGGAACGTCGCCGATATACTGGGGTTACTCTGCAGCGCAATCGTTATTTGGGCCCCCGCGGAGGCCAGCAAATCGAGCGTAATCGAGAGAGAAACCTCGCCATTGTTGTCGGTTAGCGCTGAGCTGTTGGTGAGCGCGGCCGCGCCGGCGGGCGTCACTGAAAATGTCATCGTCTGATTTTGCACGGCGTTTCCACCGCCGTCCACTAATTTGGCCACCAGGGGGTTGAGCACCTGTCCAATATTGGCCACCTGGTAATTCCCGCTGACAATCTGGACAGCCGTGGGAGCACCGGGATTGGAGGTGAAGGTGTACGGTCCGTATTCCTGCAGATAAAGTGCGGAGGAAACGTTGGGCGCCGGGAGGCCCCCAATCATTACGTAATACTGTCCCGTCCCGCTCCCGGTAAACGTCGGGTAGCAGGTGGCGTTCCCCTGGCTGCTGCTGAGCACCGATCCCGGGTCGGCGTAGTTTCCGTTGCTGGCACAGCTAAGAATCGGCGACGTTTGCGCGTTCAGAAGGCGTACCGAGATATTGCCGACCCCGTTGCTGGCTTGTCCGGTGCCAAGCACCTGGATCTGGATCGGCGTGGGAAGCGTGGCTCCCACACTGGCGGAAAGCGTGGCGTCGGCGAGAAGCGAAGTCGAATTGCCAAACGTGGGGGGGTTGGCCACGATGACGGAGGCTCCCTGCTGGTTAATCAGGGATTGCGTTTCCGTAAACGTAACGGAGCTGTTGTTGGACGTGGCCTGAATTGTAGACACGAGGTACGGCTGGCCGGCGGAAGTGAAATTGTCGTAAACGACCAGACCGAGTGCCTCTGTGGCGCTGCCGTCGCTGCCTGTGATGCTGGTCGGGCTGGCCAGAGTCACCTGTCCGCTTGTGACACTCCAGTTGACGGTGGCGCCGGACACCGGATTCCCATTGACATCGGTCGCCTTCACGGAGATCGGCTGCAATGATTGTAGTGTGGCCGTGAGGCAACTGCAGGCCGCCTGGCCATTGCCAGCCAGTACCGCCAAATTGGCTACGGCTGAAGTCTGCGCCGGCGCCAGATGAGCTCCTGACAAGGCCATCATCAGTCCGGCAAATACGAGGGTGTTAATTCTAGGCAAAACTACCTCCTGGTTCCGGGGGAACGGGAATTCATTTGGATGGACGCGGAGAGAACCTCAGTGTAACACTAAATCTTCACTTCGGGCTGGGACTTCCAGGGAGCAAAAAAAAGAGGAGGGCCGAAGCCCCCCTCTGAAGTTTCGTGCTAAACCGGGATCTAGTTACCCAATGTCTCAATGCTGGAGCCGCGTGGGCTGCCCGCGAGTTCCAGAGCCAGATAACTGGACCACAGATTGCGCAGACCGAGGTCTGTCACTGCTGCATATCCATGAGCATACTGGAAGTTGCAGACGGCGATTACGTACCCCTGGAAGGCGGAGAAAACGGACGACGCCATCACCGACGTCACTTGTCCTGGAGACACAATGCCGAAGCAATTCGTCCCGGATACCGGGTTGGCAATCGCATCGCATCCCTTGATGACCGGTTGAGCCGCAGTGTTGCCTGCGGTGGCAATCGTTACGCCATATCCATACAGCGCGCAGGAGCCTGTCTGACCGACAGTCCCGAACGGATCCATGGAAGTATTGGCCACGGCAATACCGGTGTCAAAGCCCGCTGCGGCGGTAACAAACGGATAGAGCAACGTGGTCTGGCAGAGGTTGACGGTGGTCCAACGGCCTTCTTGAGTACTGATAACCGCGAAGCGCGGCGTGGGAGCCTGACCCTGGGTCGCGTTAGCAGTGGTGAATGTACCACCGCTCGGTTCCGGAGAGTAGCTCAATTGGACATCGTTGACCGGCGCACCCAACGGCAAATCGGTAATCGGCAAGCCGTATGGATTGGTCGTGGTTGTAGCCGTTGGAGCGTAGCTGACATATACGCTGAACGACAGTACGTCTGTGGCGTTCGGATTGGCGTTGGTAACTTCCCAGACCGCCGTTGCGGCCCCGGACGAGTTGGCGGACAGTGCGACAGCGGGGAGGCCGTCGGTCGTCGCTCCGGTAATGGGAGCGTTTTTGCTGGTAGTGTCGCCAGGTATGCCGAAGGAGCCGTTGGTCCCGAAGCTATCCTGGGTAGCTTCACCGCTGCTGGTGGCAACCAGCACGGCGTAAGGTATAACGGACGTGCCGCCGATAACGGTGGGAGCTGTAAACACCGAGGTTCCACCGACGGGGCCCGAGTTGGCCGACACATAGAGCGTGACGCCAGCCGGGATGTTATAGAAGACCGCCTTCAGGCGGGTTCCATAATCGGCCAGACCTGCGATGTAGTTGACCGCGCCCCGATTGGTATTGTTGGACGCGAGACCCGGGAAAATAAACCCGGACTCCGAATTTACCGCGAAGCCGCCGTACAGACCGCCGGGGATGTTCTGGTTGTTAGGAGCAACAGTGTTGGTCGCTTCAGCCGCATACGCTGTGTTCCCGCTGCTGTTGCCCGGAATGAGGTTGGCGGCGCCGCCTGGCACCACACGGGTCTTGAAGCCTTGCGCAAATCCCTCAGTGAAGATGAGGTTGGCAGTGAGCGATACGGTTTGAATGGCGCACTGCTGGAAGGGGTTGGCTTTGTACGGCTTCACGCCTGCCTTCATAGGCGGACCGACGACGCCGATGTTAATGGCAGTGCCAGCGACCGGCAGGGCTTCAGCCCCACTGGTGGAAATGATCGCTTGCAGTGTGCCGCTCAAGTTGCCACCGGGGACCGGGACGCGAATGTTGGTGATACGGTAGGTGCGAGATACACCGTTGGTTGCCGGAGCAAGAACCGGGACGCTGTAGAACGCCACGGAATTTACACCGTAGTCGCCCACTTTGCCCTGGAAAACGTTCGGCGCCGCAGTCCCCGAATTAGGGGCCGACGCTGCGACTGTATAGTTCGCCGTACCGGAAGTGGTGTTGCCGGGCAGGATAGCAGCGTAGCCGACGCAGGGACTGCCGCTTCCCCCGCCGTTTGCCTGTTGCTGAGCCGTGGTGCAAAGGATTTGCGGGGCGCTCGGTCCGAATCCCGGTACGCCGCCAGCTACCGTGGAGCCAGCTTCGTCAACGATCAAAAGTGCTTCGGAAGCTCCAGTGATGCTGTTGTTGTTGAGGAAACGGCTGGTGACCGGCACACTCGGCGCCATGTAAACAACAATGGTCGTAGTGGGGATCGCGGTGTTCGCCGCCGGAACCTGGCCACCGGTGCAACTAATGACGATGTCACCAGTGAGTTCCGTGTAGCCTTCCGGCCTCAATTCGGGCGTGCCGCCGGCTGTTGCCACGCAAGCCAGCAAACCACCGCTCGCGGTGCCGTTCGCCAAACCAACCTGTGCGCTGGCTGCACCCGCCATCAGGGCGAGTACTGCTAGCGCAATAAAATATCTGCGAAAATCTGCCATTTGCTTCTCCTTGTAAAGTGCGAAATTGAACCGGTCGAAGTTCTCTTTCAACCTGAGCCTCAAACTAGGTCTCAAAACTACTTTCACCTTTGAAACTTCCCCGTGTCGGGCGGAGAATTTCTCCCAGCGGCCACCAAGCTGGACGCCGGAATCTACTGCTAAAACCTTACCCGCGGCACGTATTTTGTCATTTCTTTCCGTGCTCTTCGGGCATAAACGCAAAAATGCACACTACAACCGGACGCGGTAAAAGATAGTAATAACTGATTGCGCACTCCGTGTCAAGGGAAAACTGTTGCCCTTCCATGACGAACGGCACGCCCGCCAGCTTAAACCATTCACAACCTAATAGAACCGATCTCGCCCGATTTAACCACGCGTTGCTGTCCGCCGTCAAGAGTTTCACACCGATTCGTCTCATTTTTCGCATTAAAATGGCATAACTAGCGGTTGCGGGCGCTCACCGTCGCGTCCGGGATCGGGGAAACACCGCATGCGCAGGCCAGTGCACCGGCGGTACCCAATAAATACAGCAGCCACAACCCCACCAGCAGCGCCGCCGGAACAAACTCCGCCAACCGCTGCACCGCCCCGCCGATACCGACGCTCTGAAATCCCGCCCAGTGCAGCGCGCCCACGCTCCCGTTGGCCCGATGCCGGATCATCCCGGTGTAGTACGGGAGCGCTACCGCGTGCATGGTGTACAGGTCGAGCAGCGTAAACATCGCCGCGCCGGCCGCCGTGATCCAGCCCGATGCCCTCGCCGGCGCGAGCCTCCGCAGCCCCGCCACACAGAGCACCACCTCCGCCCCCACTACCGCGTACATATACCAGCCCATGGACCCCGCCAGCCCCTTGCTTATATATAGGAGAACGACATTGTAAATCTGGCCCACCCAAAAGCAGAGATAAATCGTCACCAGGGTTAAGATCGCGGGCCGCGGGAGCAATCGCACCAAACCCACCGCCCCCGCCACGATGGCGATATAAAAAAGGTGATACATCCAACTCCTTACGGTGAGCGAACTCCAACCTCCGAAATAGAGGTGCGAGAAAAAGATGGCGTCGATGGCCTTGGCCCAGTCGATGCCGGCCGCCTGCCGCAGCATCTGCCCCGCCCCCACCCCCCGCAGCATCACCGACTCGCTCAGGCCCGACAGCGTTCCGGTAGTCCGCAGGTTATAGACGTACCACCAGCCTGCCAGAAGAGCGCCGATAAGGCCCGTCAACATCGCGGGACCGGCATGGCGGGCTTTCCAACCGCCGTACACCGATACCGCCAGCACCGCTGGAATGGCCGTCAGAAAGTAAGCCTTGGTGAGCAGGCCAAGCCCCAGGGCAAACCCCAGGGCCACTGCCAATTTGAAGCTCAGGCCCTGTTGTACCGCCATCGCCGCCAGCCACGTCAGCAGCGTGAACAGCATTACCGCCAGGCAGTCGTTGCCCACCCGCGCCACGTCGAGCGCCAGCCCCGGCATCAGCGCCACCGTGGCCGCGCATCCCAGCGCCACGCGCTCGTCGCCCCACACCTGGCGTCCCAACAGGAACACCAGCGGGACCGTCAGGGAGGCCACCAGCGAACTGAGAAATCGCAGTGCCAGCACTTGCCCCAACAGCCCGGCGCCCAAGCCGCGCGATACCCACATCGCCGGCGCCATAATCCAGCAGTAAAGCGGAGGCTGTAGAGCTTCATAGGCCGCGAATGCGCCCGTGCCGTCTTCCCCGCCCCGCGCGGGCGGCATGGTGTGGAGTTCCGACTCGCGCAACTCGCGCTCTGCGCGGCTCAGCGTCCAGTAATCGTCGTGGGTATAAAAGGGTGGTCCGAGCGAACGCATTTCCCACGGCACCGGAGCGAGTTGCAACGACTCTTCCACGTCCTGGGGAATGGGCGTCTGTCGCGATACCAGCAGTTCTCCGCTGGTCACCATGTGCCGGACCACGGCGAAGTGCGCCCACTCGTCGTAGCCCTCCCAGAGCGGGAGCATGGCGGAATAGAACAGCAACCGGGCCGCGAAGCAGGCCCACACCACCACCATCCACCGTTGGCTGCGCACGGTAGCAATGATAGCGCCCCGCTCCAGCCTGGCGGAGGGACCGCGGCAGCCCTTCTCGCCGGCGGGTAGGTGGCGGCCAGCCCCGGAGCGTAAGTCACCGCATCCGGACGGCTGGCCCCAAAGAGGTACTGCCGCTGCAGGCCCGATGCCGCGGACGCTCCCGCTATCCCCAAAGCCAGGGAACGCGCCGCCGAGCCGAAGACCGCGCCGATCAACTGCGCCGGCCGGGCGTCCAAAGCCATGTGTATGCCGATTTCCCGCTTCCGCTGCTCCACGGAGTACGCGAAAACGCCCGCGATTCCGATGGCCATCAGCGAAAGCGCGAGAATTCCCAGCATGCCCGCGATCATGGCGCCCATGCGGACGCCCGGCAATCGGCTCCATGCCGTCAGAACTCCCGATGTCGTGGAATTTGCAGTGAGCCCACAGGCGGGGCAGGCGGTGCTCGCCTGCCCGCCCGCGCCGAATTGGGCCCGCTGCTCGAATAGGATCG
>PLRZ01000488.1 GCA_003164075.1 Bryobacterales bacterium
GGACTTCGAAGTGCTGAGGGGAGTCTGGTTCGATCCAGGGTGGACGGTTCCAGACAAGGGTTTGGCCTAAAGTGACCGATTCGCTTCCGGTGGCGGTGACGCCGTTGAGGCTGACTTCGCCGTTGTTCAGGTTTTTTTGCCAGGCTTGTGGGGTTGAGTGGGGGTAAACGCTTGCCAAGTGGGAGAGCAGGGTTTGTCCGTGGTGTTTGCCGCTGATGATTGTGGTATAGGCATAGCCCCGGTTGAGCATGTAGTTTGAGTGTAAGCTATGGCATCTGCGGCAGGAGTTGCTGGGGTTCGAGCGACACTGGATTTAGGCAGCAAGAGNNCTAAATGCGTCCAGTGTGGGGAGCCGGATTCCGCGCGGATCACGCACCACCCGTACCTTGACGGGCCATCATCGTTCCGCGGCCAGGGAGGCCGTGTACCACAGGAGCGCATTGTCACGTCGATTGGGAGGTGGGGCCTACTCCTCCGGTCCTATCACGCCACTCGGAAACTGCCCTCTCTCGTGGCGAGTTGTGTCACTTTCGCGTCAAGAATCTCTTCTATCAACCCGCCCAAACGCCAGCCGGCGATAGTTCCCCGCGCTTGCGCCCCCGCCGCATTTCCGAAACAATAGCAGCTTCATGCCGCCCCCCCAACCGAAGTACGCCTGGTACAAAGATCTCACCCGCTATCAATGGTTCGTCCTCGGCGTCTGCTGCATCGGCTGGATGTTCGACACCATGGCGCAGCAGATCTTCAGCCTGGCCCGCAAGCCCGCTATCCACGACCTCATGGGTGCACGCGCCACCGACGCCATGGGCGCCTACGCCACCTCCATCTTCATGATCGGCTGGGCCACCGGCGGCGTGGTCTTCGGCATTCTCGGCGACCGCATCGGCCGCGTCAGAACCATGGTTTGGACCATCCTCTGCTACACCCTTTTCACCGGCCTCAGCATGTTCGCTACCGGCATTTGGGACTTCAACGCGTACCGGTTCCTGTGTGGCCTGGGCGTCGGCGGGCAGTTCTCCGTCGGGGTGGCGCTGGTGGCCGAAGTGGTGCCGGCGCGCGCGCGGCCATACGCCCTGGGCACGCTGCAGTCTTTTTCGAGCGTGGGCAATATGCTCGCCGCCGGCGTCGGGATCCTGCTCGGCTTGCTGGAGCGCTCGGGCGCCATCCATGAGGCGTGGCGCTGGGAGTTTCTCTCCGGCGCCATTCCCGCGCCGCTCGCTTTCGTGGTATTCCGCAAATTAAAGGAGCCCGAGCAATGGCTCCAAGCGCGCGCCGAAAAGAAGCGCCTCGGCTCCTACCGCGAGCTGCTCTCCGACCCGCGCTGGGGACGCAATTCGCTGATCGGTCTGATACTCGCCGTCGCCGGCGTAGTGGGTTTATGGGGCATCGGCTATTTCAGCTACGACCTGTTCCAACCCGTGCTGCTGCGGACCTTTCAGAATCAGGGATTGAGCGGCGCCGCGCTGGCCGGCAAGACCACCACCTGGATCGCCATCACTTCCATGTTTCAAAACCTGGGAGGCTTCTGCGGAGTCTACGCGTTCACTTACCTGACCCACTACACCGGCCGCCGCCTGGCGTTCGCCGCCAGCTTTCTGGCAGCCATGGGGATGACCGCTTACACCTTCTGGAACCTGCACGCCATCAGCGATATCTTTTGGATGGTCCCGCTGATGGGCTTCTCGCAGATGACTCTATTCGGAGGCTATGCCATCTACCTGCCCGAGCTTTTCCCCACGCGCCTGCGCAGCACCGGCACCAGTTTCTGCTACAACGTGGGACGCGCGGTGGCGGCCCTCGGGCCTTTCACGTTCGGCTACCTCACGGGCAGCGTCTTCGCCGGCCATGCCGAGCCCATGCGCTACGCCGGAGTCAGTATGTGCCTGGTGTTCTTGCTGGGACTGGCGGCGCTGCCCTTCGCGCCGGAAACCAAGGGAAGGCCGCTGCCGGAATAAGAGCCGCCCGCGCTCGGGCCACTTATTGAGGCTCGTGCAATACCTCGCGCGGTACAAGGTCTCCCCCATCCGGCCTGGACATGTGCAGCACATGATTGTATGCTCAGAGCATGTCGAAAATGATCCAAGTGAGGGACGTCCCGGACCATGTGCATGGCACGCTGAAGTCGCGAGCGGCTCGCGAAGGCATGAGCCTTTCCGATTTTCTCAAGCGGGAGTTGGCGCTTGTGGCGGAGCGGCCAACAATCGAGGAGTGGCTGGAGCGCGCGCAACACGCGAAGCCCATCCGGTCCAAGAGGAGCGCGGCGCAAGTGATACGCGAACTGCGAGACTCCCGATGATCGTTCTGGACGCCTCCGTGGTTGTCGAACTCCTCACGAACGGCGCCCTGGCGGCTTCCATCAGGAACGATTTGTCCCGGCGCAACGAGTCGTTCATTGTCCCGCATTTAATCGATGTCGAAGTGATAAGTGCGATTCGAAGGCTGGCGGCTGGTCAGCGGATAGGGGCGGATTGCAGCGATCGATTTCTCGCCGGACTCGCGGCGTTGCCGGCGGAACGCTATTCGCACACGCCATTGATTGGCCGTATGTGGGAACTGCGGCACAACTTCACCGCCTATGACGCTGCCTATATAGCTTTGGCGGAAGCCATGAACGCGGTCCTTTACACCAGCGATGCGAAATTGTGTAAAGGCCACCGAGCCCGCGTCGTGCTGTTCACGCGCTGATGGCAGGCCGGCACCCCCCGGGGCGGGCCAAGTCCGCGGAACGGGCGTTTCGCCAATGTGGCCAAGCCAATCCGCTTGTCTAAGTGCGTGCGCGCGATTACACTGTGCCTTCAATTCGCGCCGCAGTGAAGTCAAGGAGGATCGCACGGCCGACTGATGCCTACACTTGATTCTTCCCATCTTCGCCCCCGTTCTCACTGTTACACTGGATGCACGGCATGGCGGCGAACGCGACATCGGGGTTCAATATCGGGGAACTGGCTGACGACCGCGGCGTTCGCGAATGCCTCCAGTGGTTCACCCGCGAAAAACAGTGGATCAACGAGACCCACCTCCAACTCTGCCGCATCCCCGCCCCCACATTCCTCGAACAGGATCGCGCCGCCTGGTTTCTGGAACAGTTCAAGTCCCTGGGATGGTCCGCCTCCATCGACCGCGCCGGCAACGTGATCGCCGCCCAGGGCGATGGACCCTACGTCGCCCTTACCGCCCACCTCGACACCGTCATCGCGCCGCGCAATAAGGACGATATCTCGGTCGATAACGACGGCCGCTTCTGTGGGCCGGGTGTCTCCGACAATGGCGCGGGCCTGGCCGCCCTGCTGGCCGTGGCGCGCGTCTGGAAAAACTGTTCCAAACTCGCCGAGTTTCCTTTGGGCCTCCTGCTGGTGGCCAATGTCGGCGAGGAGGGCGAAGGCAACCTGCTGGGCATCCGCCACCTGTGTAGGCAATCGCCCCTGGCGCGCAGGATTGAGGCCATGGTGGTGGTGGATGGCGCCAATACCGACCACATCACCAACCGCGCCCTGGGCAGCCGCCGCTTCGAAATCGCCTTCTCCGGACCCGGCGGCCACAGTTGGAGCGACTTCGGCGTGGGCAATCCGCTGCACGCGCTTTGCCGCGCGGTGGCGCTGTTTGCCGAAACGCGCATTGAGGGCTCGCCCAAATCGGCCATCAATGTAGGGCTCATCGAGGGCGGCTCGAGCGTCAACGCCATCGCCCAACTGGCGCGCGCCAAAGTGGATATCCGCTCCGAGAGCAACGCCCGTATGGACGAACTGGTGGACCTGCTCTCCGCCGCGGTGGAACGCGCCCGCGAAGTGGAAAACCAGCGCGCTACCGGCGGAAAGGTCACCGCCAAGCTGAAGGATATCGGATCGCGGCCCGCCGCCGCGCTGCCGGAAAGCGCCCCCATTCTGCAGTGCGTGCGCGCCGTGGACGCCCACCTGGGCATTCGATCCCATCTGGATTGCTCGTCCACCGACGCCAATATTCCGCTGTCGCTGGGAATACCGGCCATCGCCATCGGCGCCGGAGGATTGGGCGGCGGCGCCCATACCACGCAGGAATGGTTCCGGCCCGAAGGGCGCGATCTGGGCCTGAAGCGCATCTTTCTGACCCTGCTCCAACTCATGCGCGGCACGCCCGCCGATGCTCCCGGGAGCGCCGGAAAGTGAACCGCCGCCGCGCGGCCGAAGCGGCGCTGATCTTCAACACGCTGGTCTGGGGATCGACGTTCGTCCTGGTAAAAACCGCGCTGCTCGATGTATCTCCCATCTTCTTTATAGCGCTCCGCTTCACCCTGGCCACGGGAGCTTTACTGGCGGTCTTTCGGAGCTCGGCTCTGCCCTGGCGACAGTGGAAGACGGCCGGCGCGGGCGCGCTCGCCGGCGTATTCCTGTTTTCCGGCTACCTCTTTCAAACCATGGGGCTGCGGCTCACCACCGCTCCCCGCTCGGCGTTTATCACGGGATTAACGTCCGTCGCAGTACCTTTGCTCGCGGCCCTCGTCTATCGGATAAGACCCCGGGTTTCCGAAGTAATTGGGGTGCTGATTGCCACGGCCGGCCTGGCGCTGATGACGCTGCCGGGCGTCCTGGGGCCGATGGGGCTGGGCGACCTGCTGACGGTGTGCTGCGCGGCGGGTTTCGCGGCGCATATCGTCACGCTGGGACATTTCAGCGAAAAAATGAACTATGAACTGCTGTCGGTTACGCAGATTGGAGTGGCGGCGATTCTGAGCTGGGCGCTACTCCCCTGGGTGGAGAGACCGCGAGTGACATGGCGTCCGGCGGTAGTCTGGGCGATACTGGTTACGGGACTGCTGGCAACGGCGCTGGCCTTTTCGATTATGGCTTGGGCGCAACGGTACACCTCCCCGGCAAGGACGGCGCTGATTTTCATGCTGGAACCGGTGGTCGCCTGGATCACGTCGTATTGCCTGGTGGGTGAAGGCCTTTCCGGGCGCGCCGCCGCGGGCGCGGCACTGATCCTGGGCGGGGTCGTAATGGTGGAATTGAAACCCCTGGAGCCCCGGCAACATCAATCTCAATAGGTTCAAGGAGTAAAGAAGGTTCCATGAGTTTCGTCGACAGAGTACGCACGCAGAAGTTGCTTTCGTTCACGTTGATGCTTTTCACGTTGTCCATTGGCATCGTCCTGGGCACCCTGATCAACTCCGGAGTGAAGGCCGCCAAGGACAATAGCCAGGCGCCGGGCGCGACGCCGCTGGTGATCCCCAGCCCGGTGGAATTGTCCAACGCATTTACCCAGATCGCCAAGCAAGTGGAACCGTCGGTGGTGAATATTTCGGTCACTTATCCCGCCAGGCCCGCGCGCAGCCGCGCCTCTTCGCGGCGCCAGTCGAACCCGGACGATGGCGACAACA
Source organism: Bryobacterales bacterium (assembly GCA_003164075.1). Next base: position 5,354 of record PLRZ01000488.1, read on the forward strand.
GCGGCGGTATGGACGATTTTCTCCGCCGTTTCATTAACCCGTTCGGCGGCGACGGACCCGAAATGCAGGGCAACGAGGGCAAGGCGCTCGGTTCCGGCGTGGTGGTGGATGCGGCCGGCTATATTCTGACCAACAACCACGTAGTGGATAAGGCTGCCCGCCTGCAGGTGAGATTCCCCGGCGATAGCAACGAATACGAGGCCAAGGTAGTGGGCACGGACGTCGCCACCGACCTGGCGGTAATTCGCGTGGAAGGCAAGCACAACCTCACGCCCGTCAAGATCGGTAATTCCGACGCGGTGCAAGTGGGCGATTGGGCTATGGCGATCGGTTCGCCCTTCGGCTTCGACGCTACCGTGACGGCGGGCATCATCAGCGCCAAGGAGCGCCGGATGAATGAGGACCAGTCCATGCAGTTCCAGCATTTCCTGCAGACCGACGCGGCCATCAACCCCGGAAACAGCGGCGGACCGCTGCTGAACATGCGCGGCGAAGTGATCGGCATCAATACGGCCATCGCCTCGCGGACGGGCGGCTATCAGGGCATCGGTTTCGCNNATCGGCATCGGCTTCATCCGTTCGGACGACCCCCGGGCCCAGGCGGCGCTGAAGGCCAGCGGCGCCAATGAAGGGGCATTCATCGTAGATGTGACCGCCGGCGGTCCCGCCGAAAAGGCCGGAATCCAGAAGGGCGATGTGATCGTAGCGATTGGCGGCAAGACCATCCACGAGGGGGATGAGTTGATCAATACGGTGACTTCGACTCCGGTGGGCAACAGCTTGGCGGTCACGGTGTTGCGCGACGGCAAGCGCGAGAACTATAAGGTAGTGGTGGGCAACATGGCGCAGATCTTCCCCGAGGAGTTTGGGGGAAGCGAGCGGAACGAGCAGAGCAAGCCGGAAGCTACCGTCATGAGCTTCGGCATGACCATCGTGCCGCTCACCGATCGTCTGCGCGAAAGCATGGATCTCAAGGAGAAGGGCGGGGTTCGAGTGCAGGAAGTGGAACCCAACTCTTTTGCGGACGACCTTCATCTGGTGTCCGGCGATGTCATCCTTTCCATCGGCTACGTGGACAAAGGGACTCCCGTGACGCAGACGGTGAGTTCGGTGGAGGACGTCAAGCGGGTGCAGGCACTGCTCAAGCCCGGCGACTCGGTGAAACTTCACATCATGCGCCGCGAAAGTCCCAGGAGCAACAACTGGTTCTCGGAGTATGAAGCCGGGGTGGTGCCCAACACGGCACGGTAAGGAGCTTCCAAAGAGCCGGGGCCGGGAACCAGCTCCCCCAGGGATTCACCCTAGCGCGGTAGTATAATGCACTGATTACTTCCGAAATACTATTGCTTTGTCCGTGCTTCCTGATACACTAGTCCACTAATCATGCGGAAGATTCTGACCTTCGCGGCCGCCTTGGCCATGGCGGCGCTTGCGTGGGCGGGTGGCCCCACCACCGTGCCAGCCCAGAAAAAGGCAGCCGTCAGGAAGCCCGCGGCCAAGCCAACGATGGCGAAGAGACCGGTAACCGGCGCTGCCACGGCGACCGCCAACCGCGGCAAGAGGGTACCCGTGGTCCGCACCACGTGGCGCAATCGCCAGACAGCCCCGACCTCCGATCGCTATAAAGAGATTCAAGATGCCCTGGTTTCCAAGGGCTACCTGTCCTCGGAAGAGGCCAACGGCGCCTGGGGCCCATCGTCCGCCGATGCCCTGAAGAAGTTTCAAGCCGAGCAAACCCTGGAGACTACAGGCAAGATCGATTCTCTTTCGCTCATTGCCCTGGGCCTGGGCCCGAAGCATGACTCGTCGATTCCCAGAGTGGTGGACGGCAACCTGCAGCCGGAATCCGGCCGCAATTAGCGGCTTGCTTCCCGAACAAATACGATTATCGGTTTCCCTTTGTACTGCGTAAGCTCCAGGTTCCGGTATCCGCATTTTTCNNTCGTCGCCCCACGCGATGGCGGCCCGCGCGGCCTCCGTCGCATAGCCCTTACCGTGAGCCCGCGCCGCCAGCACCCAGCCGATTTCCGGCAGCTCCTTGACCGGCGACTGCATGTCCCGCTTGTAATCGGCGAATCCCACCTCTCCGGCGAAGCTGCCCGAGCTCTTCTCTTCCACCACCCAATAGCCGAAGCCCAGCAAAGCCCAATGGCCCACGTAGCGTAGCAGCCTGGTCCAGGACTCCTCTTCGGTGAACGGCTTGCGGCCCAGTTGCCGGCTCACCACGGGATCGGCCCACATGGCGGCACACGCCGCGAAATCGTCCAGGCGATGGCCGCGGAGCTTCAGTCTCTCCGTTTCGAGCACGGGAATCTGCATGCAGACATTTTGCTATACTTCGCGGTCAAGGAGTCATCCCATGTTTTTTTTCCGCGCGCTGGCCGCACCGCTTCTGTTGGCCGGCCTGGTATTCGCCGCCGACCCGGCAGCCATCGACCAGGCGGCCGGGCTGGTAGAACAAAAGGCCGCTCTCACGCCCAAAGGCCAGGAGCTGGAATTCCGTTTGCTGGCCGCTCAGACGTTGCAGCCGCGCTATCCCGCGCTGTCGCAGAAGTTCACCGGCGCCGTGCTCCAGGAATTGCGCGCCAACAAAGACCTGGTGGCCAGTCCCGCGGTCAAGCGCGCGCTGGCCACGCTGGCTCCCGCCGAGGCCGCGGCGATGTTTCCGCCCGCTCCCGCCGGCCCACGGCCTGCCGCCGGTACGCGCCCCACTCCGCCCCCCGAGCTTGCCGCCATTTCGAAAAGCATGGCACAAATGCGCGCATTGCCCACCGATGCCGATCGCGCCAAACTGGTCCTGCGGATTGTCGCGGACATCCGCGCATTACCGCCCGCCATGGCGAAACTCGGTCCCATTTCCAGCCTGGCCAACCTGGCCACCGAGGGCGACCTGGGCAAAGAAGCGCTGAATGCGGTAGCTTCGACGCTCGCCCTGGCGCTGAAAGAAACGCCGGGCACAGCGGCCAATTACGTGGAACTCGCCAAGCTGGTGCGTTACGAGCATCTGGCGCCGCTCCCCGCCGATCCGTCGCTCGACGCGGCCACGGCGCTGCTGGCGCTGCATGATCGGGTGGTGCAGGAGAGCGGCTTCACGCTGGCCGGGCTCGACGGGAAGACATACGATCTCGACGCGCTCCGCGGCAAGGTGGTGTTGCTCAACTTCTGGGCCACATGGTGCCCTCCGTGCCGCCGCGAGATGCCCGACATGGAAAAGCTGTACCAGCGGTTTTCCGGGAAGGGGCTTGTCGTGCTGGCGGTTTCCGATGAGAAGCGCGAGACGGTGGAAGATTTCCTGAAGAAGCAGAACTACACCTTCCCGGTGCTGCTCGACTCTGATCGCAAGGTGAACGCCGCCTTCGGCATCGAAGGGATTCCGAATAGTTTTCTGTTCGATCGCCAGGGTAAGCTGGTGGCGCAGTCGATCGACATGCGCGCGGAGCGCCAGTTCCTGGAGATGTTTCAAACGGCCGGGCTGGAATGAGCTTCAGTAGTGGTATCGCGCCTGCAGGAACTCGATCCGGGTCTCGGTGACCCGGTACACCATGCGGTGCTCCTGATTGATCCGCCTCGACCAATATCCGGTCAGGGAACGCCTCAAAGGTTCGGGTTTTCCAATTCCCCGAAAGGGATCGCGGCGTGCCGCTTCGACCAGTGCGAGTAGTCGAAGCGCGATTTTCCGATCCGTCTCGATCCAAAACGCAAGGTCGGCCAGGAAGTCGCGATCGAAGAGCGTCTCACGTTCTCCGGTCCGGTTCAAGCCCAACCTCCCGGCGCAACTCCTCGACCGTCATCTTTCGAAGTTGGCCCCGCTTCGCACGCCGTATGGCGCCCAGCAACCGTTTGGCGTTCTTTGGCGAACGGAGCAGATAGTCCGTTTCCGTGAGGCTCGCTAGTTCCGTGGCCGGCACCAACGCTACATCTTTCCCGCCTTTGCGGCGCACGATGACCGTTTCCTGGTCGTCGACTACGCGGTCCAGCACGCTGGCCAGGTTCTCGCGCAAAGCGGTATAGGTTGTTTCCGTAGGCATGAGCTTACCTGTCACCAGCGTACAGGAATTCTGTACGTCTTGCAATCCCTACTTCTCCCCGGTTCCCAGCAGCGTTTCGAAGTACGGTGCCTCCGTCTCCCTGTACACCACCGCCGTCTCCACGTTCTTGAAGCCGCCGCCTTTCAGGTAACGTTCCAGTTCCAGTTCCGTGAAACCGAGCCACACGTCGGCATACATCTCGCGCGCTTCTTCGAAATGATGCCGGTTCAAATCGAGCACGGCGATCCGTCCGCCGGGCTTCAGAATGCGGCGGGCTTCCTCTACGGCGCGCTGCGGATGGCGGGCGTGGTGCAGCGCCTGGCTGAGAAACGCCAGGTCCACCGTGCCGCTGCGGATGGGCACGTCTTCCAGGTCGCCCAGCCGGTATTCCATGTTTCCGATATCGTGCTTGCGCGCCAGTTCGGCGCCGAACTCCACCATCTTTTCGGAATTGTCGATGGCGATCACTTTCTTGGCCCGCTGCGCCATCAATTGCGAAATGGTGCC
>PLRZ01000088.1:0-7344 GCA_003164075.1 Bryobacterales bacterium
AGCGGAAGCACGCGCGCGGCATCGGCGCCGATGGCATCCCGCATGCCCGTGTCGAAGCGGTCGTCGACATGGGTCAGGACCAGATCGAGCTGCGGCTTCTGGCGCCGCACGCTCTCCAACTCGCCGAGCCACTCTTCCTGCATCCGGCTGGCCAGGCCGGCGCGGAAGTCGAGGAAAGCCCGGCGCGAGGCCTCGTCTTTGCGGGCGCCGAACAGTTCGATGGGGTCGAAGCCGGCCTGCTGGCGGAAGAGCCGCCGCACATCGTCGTTCATGGGGGTAAAGCGCGAGGCGTTTCCCATGCCCTCGAGCGACTCGAAATACAGCTCGGCGAGATTCACGCCGTCCCAATCGAAGCGCGCGGCCAAGTCTCTCACCCCGGCCGATACCGCGCGGAAGCAGTCGCGATTGGTGAGGTTCATGAGCTTACGCCAGTCGAGTTGGGCATCCTGCAGGATGGCTGTCTTCTCCCGCCACTCGGGGTGGCCGGTCCAAAACTTCTCGCTCACATGCGGCAGCTCCAGCCAGGCGTAGACCTGGATGCCTTCCCGGTGGCAGGCCTCAATGAGCTTCTTCAGATAGGCGTCGCCCTCGGGGTCGGAATCGTAGAAGTGCCACGCGGCCACCTGCAAGGCCGAGATGCCGGACCGGCGCCAGCGGGCGGCGAAGTAATCCAGGTCCACGCGGGAACGGTACGCGGAATCGAAGAATGCCCACAAGCGGGAGGAACGGAACGGCGGTTCCATGCCCAGGTCGCAAAGCGCCTCAAGCAGGTAAGGAAAGCGCTCGTAGCCGCGCTCGCCGGGAGGGACCGCGATCCACAGCACCGCTCCCGCTCCCCGGCGCACGCCGGCCGAGAGCGGTACTCCGTTCCATCGCTCGCGAGCGAACACCTGGGCGTTCGCCGGAATCGAGAATACCGGCAACTCCATGCTCTTCTCCCACACGATGGGGAGCTTGGGACTGTGCACATCGGCCAAACTGGCCACGCGCACGCTATCCTTGCCGCGTTTGAAGCCGAACATCTCGGCTAGCGACGATTCGCCTTCGAGGATCAGGATGGCGCCCTGGTCGACGCGCGCGGTCCATTCGACCGAGGCCGGGGCCCCGGCGCGCGCCACGAAAATGTGAGCCAGCGAGGCAGGTTGGCGCTCCAGGCCGATGGACGAGAGAATGGCGGGCCAGGCGCCGGCATCGTCGGAGAGGACCGAGAAGTACGGGAGGGCGGCAGCGGGCAGGGCCGGGCTGGCAAGAAGCAGCAGGAGAATCGCCGGGAGCAAGTGGCGCCGCCCGCGCCACCAGGACAAAACATGTGATTGAAGTGGTGGTGCAGTTGGCGCCGCCAGCCGATAAAGGTGGGGCAGGCGGTGCCGCCTGCCCGCTCGCGCTGAACCAAGCCGGCTGCCCGAACAGGATCGAGCGAAGGCGGGCACCGCCTGCACCACCGAATTCCGCTGGTCCCTCAGAAGACTACCGGCTCGTAAACGCATACCACACTCCCACGCGGACATCCGTAAAATTAGGACGGCGGGGGTTGCCCTCATTGGTCAGATACGCCCCGCGCAGCAAATTCACGCTGAACCACATCGACTTCGGCAACAGAGCGCTGGACGCCCGAACCCCGGGGCCCGTCTCTACGAAATTGGCCCAGTACTGGCCCTTGGCGTCCACCGTAAAATTGCCGTTCCAGTAGAGCTGCAAATGCCGCGATGCCGCATAGCCAGCGCGCGATTGGCTGTACAACAAGCTGTCCTGATTAAAGCGGCTGATGTACAGAGCATCGGCACTGGTATCGCCGAACCAACCGGACGATTCCGGGATCTTCTGCCATTGGCCGGAAAAGCCCCCGCGATAGTCCGGCAGCATGTGCCCAGTGATGTAGCTCATGGCAGACCCGGCTTCGAACCAACCGGTCACGCCCCGCCAAGGCGCCGTACGCAGGCCTCCGGCGAGGATGAAAGAACTCTCCGAGAGCGACTCCGGCGACGTGCCTCCGATGGTCACCCGCGTGTCGCCGATGAAGCGAATCGACGCGTACGGCTGCACCCACCGGTTCTTGAGCAACTCCGTCTTGACTTGGCCGTAGGAGAAGAAATCGTGCCAGCGTGTGGAATAAATCGGATAGAGCCACACGGTTGTCCGGAACATCTCCCGGGCGTCGTGCAGGCCGCGCCATGCCTTGGTTGCTTCAGCGGCCAATTGCGGGTCGGGACTGCGCCGCGACAAGTCAAACCACCGCATCGCCTGGCGGTCGTCGTGCAGAATATTGAAGGCCCAGCCGAGCTTGAGCATCACGCCGAAATCGCCCGGATCGGCCTCGTGGGCGATCTGCAGATATTTGAGCGTGTCTTTCATATAGCCGGCCTGCATGCTGCGCTCGGCCATCACTTTGGCATCGGTCGCGGCGGGTTGCGGTTCGGTGCGGGCGTGCAGCAACTGCGGAAGGCGAAGCACGGCGCGTACTCGATTGGCCAAGTCGTCGTCGCTGCCCGCCAGCACGCGGTCGAAGAGTGGCTGGGCGGCATCGTGCTCGCCGCGGGCGTAGAGCAGAAAGCCGAGCTGTGTGGCCGCCAGCAAATCGTCGGGAGCCTCCTCCACCAGGATGCGGAACTGCTCCTCGGCCGCCGGTTGCCGGTCCATGCGCAGCAGCAGGTAGGCCAACTCGCGGCGAAGTTCCACATTGCCAGGGTCCAGCGTGAGGGCCGCCCGGAACTCGGGGACGAACGGGTAGCGGTCCGGCAGCAGCTCACGGGCCATCTCGGCGGCGCGCGGTTCCCCGCCGCGTGACGCTGCCAGCAAGGCGGCCGTGCCATCTTCCGTGCGATTCATGGCCATCCACACGCGGCCCAAATCCACCAGCACCGACCGCCGGTCGGGCAGCAGCCGCCACGCTTTCTCGAAGTGCTCGGCGGCCAGCGGCAGTTCATCGCGCTGCTCGGCCAGGGTCGCCAGTTCGAAGTGGGCGCTGAAGTTGTCGCCGCCCATGGCGATGGCGCTCTTCCAACGCTCGATTCCAGCGGCCAGAGGGGCGTCGATGTTCTGAAAGGCCTGTTCGGCCGTGATGGCGGACGGCCCACCGAGCTTGCGAATGCGGTCGAACACCCGCCGGGCTTCGGCCTGCTGTTTGGTCTCGTATGCCAGGAAAGCGAACTCCATGGCCACCTGACTGTCAGCCGGGTCGATTTCCATGGCGCTCCGGAACTGCTCGCGCGCCAATTCGTTCTCGCCCACTTTCAAATAGGTGTAGGCCAAGTCCTTGCGAATGGCAGCACGACCGGGAGCGAGCTCTATCGCCTTCTGGAACAATGAGATAGCGGAATCGTACGAGCGCGCCCGGAGGGCCTCGTAAGCTCCGTTCAAGGGCTCGTAGGCGGGGTCGGCGGGCGGCTGACCGAAGGCTGCCGTCGCCAAGGCCAGTACAAGAGATGCGCGGTGTATCACTTTGGTGAGATAGTGCCCCGATTGCCACCGGAATCTCCGGAGAATTCGGAGTTGTGCGAGAATCTTCTAACGGACACCATACACATGTTGAGAGACTTCAAAGCGTTCATCATGAAAGGCAACGTGCTCGACCTGGCAGTTGCCGTGATCATCGGCGGGGCGTTCGGCGCCATCGTGACATCGATTGTCAACGACATCATCATGCCGCCCATCGGCATGGTGCTCGGCCACATCGACTTCAAGGACCTGTTCGTCAGCCTGAATGGCCAGTCTTACGCCAGCCTGACGGCGGCCAAACAAGCCGGGGCTCCGGTGCTCGCGTACGGACAATTCCTGAACACGGTGATCAACTTCCTGATCGTCGCACTGGTGATTTTCCTGGTTGTGCGGGCAGCCAGCAAGCTCCAAAAGGCTCCGCCGCCGGCCGCCCCCACAACCAAAGACTGCCCTTTCTGCTGTTCGCCCATACCCATTCCGGCGAAACGTTGCCCCCACTGCACGTCTCAACTTGCCTAGAAGCTGTTAAGAAATAAGCTTGCCTAACGCTCCCTTACGGGGTGCCCTGGGGCCCGGCTCCGATGCGCGTTCAGAGCCGCGCCCGTTAAGGGAGCGTTCCAGCCACTGAATTCCTGCAAATCCCTTCAAGGTGCGGCATGCGTGCTTGTGCTTGCCCGGCAGCATGCGGAGCATGCCTGAAAGCTACACCCGCACTCCGCACATCTCCGCAAACCGGATTTCCGTGGCTCTCACTCGTCCGGCAACCACCGCCAGGGCGCGCCCCAGAATCTCCGTGCCCAACAGCGTGTCCCGGTGGCACGCGGCTTTCAAGTCGGCGCCATCCAGACGCAGCGCCGTGGTGTGCTCTCTCGCCCGTACCTGGAACAAAGTGTCGTGGTCGTCCAGTAGCGCGGACCATCCGAATACCTGCCCCGGCCCCAATGCCTGTACTTCGACAGCATAGGTCGCCGTGCGCAGTTCCACCGAAACACTGCCGGCAAGTACCAGGAAGAAGTTCCGCGAGCGCTCCCCGTCCACCAGAACCACGTCGTTCTCTTCAAACGTCACCTCGGAAGCCATCAAGGTCAACGTCGCGAGCTGCGCGTCGCCCAGCCCGCGAGTGAATGCGTGGTCATGCAAAATCTGATCCAGTGTCATTTGCCCCGATTTGCAGGGTGATACGCCCCTACCACGCCCCGAAGTCGTTGAGAATCCCATCGAGGGCATACCGGATTGCAATTGTGCTGCCAAGCTAAAAAGCTGCGAAAGAATATCTTGTGCACTCAGACCCAACCGCTTGCTTGCGGGGTGCCCTCTGGGCCGGGCTCGGAAAACGCGATGATTCCACGGGCTTGTTACCGAGCCGCGACCGCCAGGGAGCGGTTTTGCCGTTAAGGAGCTGTTGAGAAATAAGTTCGTTAGATGGCGATTGACTAGGCTATTCCAACACAGGCCCTAAGTCAAAAATCGATGGCGACTACTTCGTGATCCACGATCGACGGAATCGTCAGACGAACCTGGCCCGCCGTCTGCTGCACGCGGGGCGTTTGCCCGCTCGCCAGAAGCTTCACCGCGCGGCTCTTCTGTCCGTCCGGCAGGCGGATGGTCACCTGTTGCGGCGGCAAAGGAAGGAACTCGCGCAGCGGCCCCTTCATCATCATGGGGTTGGTGAGATTCACCAAGTGCACCGTCATGGAATCCTTCTGCCGCCATACTGTCACGTCCAGTACCCCCGGACCCTCCACCACCACCGGTCGCGGCTCGGCGGCGGCCCAGTCCACCGCGTTGCGCAACAGCTTGAAATGGTCCACCGCCAGCACCTCCCAGAAGGTGCGGTCGATGTCCCAGGGGAAATAGACCACCCTTCCGCTGCCCGTTTGGCGGAGGTAGACCTCTGCAATGTCGGTCTTGGGCTGGCGCGGGAAGACTTCTTCCATGGGCAGGTCGGGGTAGGAAGGAATCAGCGTGAGCGGCGGATTGCCATACTCCCCCAACGCCCGCGTATGCACGCGCGACACGCCGTTGATGATCCGCCCGGTATCTTCCAGACCGGCCAGCAGCGGGTGCCGCTTGCCTGTCTGCGGGTCGCTCTCCAGGCGCAGGTAAGAGTTCATCATGCGCGCGTCCATGCCGCCGTCGTAGGACGCGCCGTAGAGCGGCGCCAGTCCGAAATCCGGCCGCCGCACGCCCCACTCGTCATAGAGCGACGTCTCGTGCGTGGCCACCAGGCTGCCGCCGCCGTCCACGAACTCGCGAACCTGGCGGCACTGCAGGTCGGACATCGCCGCGATATTCGGCAGGATGAGAACTTTGAAGGCTGCCAGGTGCGCCGCATCCAGCAGGCGGTCGTGGACCATCTCGAAGGGAATGCGCGCTTCAATCAGCGCCTGGTAAAAGCCCAGCGTGTGATCTTCCACTTTTTGGCGGGCGCGTTCGCCGCCATAGTATTGTGCCGTCTGCTGGGAATAAACCATGCCCACGCGGGCCATCGGCGCCACGTTCCGCAGGTAGCGCTCGTTACGGAAATGCCAGCCGTAAAGCTCTTCCACCACCGGCAGCCACCGCTTGTCGTACAGCGTGCCGCAGAATTTGGAGAACCAGGGCCGCTGTCCGTTGGCAATGGCGTCCAGCACCCACAGGCGGATTTCCGGACCGGTCTGCACCGAATCTTTCCAGCGGTAGGCCTCTTCCACGCCCACGCTGAACAACGCGCCCACCGGCTTGGACCCCATGGTGGCGCGGTATTCCTTGGCGTTTTTCCCGTTCAACCACGGAGCCGAGAGCCCGCTCCGCGCCTGCCGGTCGGCAAACATCACCGGCGCCAGTTCGCCGATGGTCTTCATGTCCAGTTCGCTCAGCGCGCCGCCGCCAGAGTTGGGGATGAAGCAGGCGGCGGGGTTGATTTCGCGAATGGCCTTGTTCCACACCGCGCACAGTTCGAAGAGCCGCTGTTGCTTCCATTCCATGTAAGCGCGCCGCGCCCGGTCCTGCGGGTCGAGGGTGCGTGGGAGGTCGAAGCTGGTAGCGGTCTTAAAGTTTTGCCGGCAGTGTTCGCAGTAGCACATGCCAGACCCCGCCCAGCGATTGCTGAAGATGCCGTCCGGCCTGTAAAGCGTCACGATCTCGCGCGTGACTGCGGTCATGAACTCGAAGTTGTACGGCCCCAGCGCGCAGGTGACCCACCATCCCGGCATAGACCAATGCGGCCGCTTCCTGCCCGCGGCATCCACGGCAATCCAGTCGGGGTGGGCATCGTAGACGTCCTGGTGGACGGCGTGGGGGTCGGTGCGCGCCAGCACCACCATGTTCATCTTGCGGCAGCCGGCCACCAGGTCGCCGAAGGGATCCGTGTCCTTCATCCACTGGCTGCGATAGTGCATCGGAATCTTGGTGGGGTAATAGGCCACGCAGCCGCCGGCGCTCAGACAGGCCGCGTCGCAATGGGTGCGCTGGAAATAGTCCAGCCAGAAATGGAGGTCGTACTGGCCGGGGTCATTTTCGGCCAGGGTCAACTGGGCCCACCGCATCGGCCGTTCGGACCAGGGAGCCGATTCAGCGGGGGGATCGGCAAAAGCGGCGGTTTCACCCGATAAAGCGATAGCCGAACCGGCCAGGGCAGTAGCTCGGAGGAAATCCCGGCGAGCGAACGATCGATCGGGCATAATGCCGGAAAAAAACTGGCGGAGAGGGGCGGATTCGAAGAGCATGTGCGTTTTTGCCATCTGCAAGTTATAGACGATACATTGCCGATGATGCCATATTTGCGACGAATGCGGGGCTCGCGTTTCTTCGACTTGATCGCGATTGTGCTCGCCAATTGGGCTGCTAAGGAGCATTTAAGAAATAAACTTGCCTAACGCTCCCTTATGGGGCGCCCTCTGGGCCCGGCTCCGATGCGCGTTCAGAGCC
>PLRZ01000088.1:7387-8114 GCA_003164075.1 Bryobacterales bacterium
GGGCGAGATCAGGAGGTCTGACCTTCGCGCACCGCTTCTTCGGCGCCTCACGTCAGGCGGACTACTAACGCTGCACAATACGGTATGTGATTCCGATTGCGAAATGGTTCGTCCAGATGCGGGAGGTACGAGCCGTTGTGCCCCCCGGAACGGCCTCGCCGGCATAGTAGCCGTCAGCGAAGGTCTGGTATCGGCCGTTATGGATTCCGAACAGAAAAGCGACGCGCGAAATGCCGACGGAAAAACCCTCGAAGAACTCCGCGCTGGCCGTTCCATTGTTGGGATTCACGCTCAAGCCGCCGGCAAGGCCGAGAGAGCAAACATATCCGAGCGGGTGGCGCTGGGCGCCGTTCTTCGCCCAAAAGCATTTACCCTGCACGGGGTGCAACTCGAAGATAATCGCCGGCATGAACTGGACGCGCGTTGCACTGGTGATGCCGAGACAGGTCTCGCTGGGGTTGAACGCGCCGCAAGGGCCGCTCGTCGGTACCGACGTTGACGCGGCCGGCGTCCCCCCTGCCAGTGGGCCCGAAACCGTACCCACCTGTCGCCCCGGCAAAAGCGACATGATCGCGCCGGTGGAAATGTCGAAGATGGGAGTGTTCTCGAAAAACGCGGTGTAGATGATCGAAGCGAACGGCTGCGTCCCGCTGACCGCGTCCTTCCAGGTAACGGTTTCAGTGACCGTCTTCTGCCGATACGGATCCATCTTAAGGGAAATCGTGGT
>PLRZ01000371.1:0-2382 GCA_003164075.1 Bryobacterales bacterium
AAGACGATCGAAAATACGCCGTATATCAGATGGCCGAGGGGCATTCGTTACGTCCCGATCCAGGCGCGGGTGCGGCGGAAATAGCGCTCGGCCACGCGCACGTCGCGCAGAATTTGCTCTTTCAGCGCGGCCGGAGAATCGAATTTGCGCTCGTCGCGGACGCGCCATAGAAACTCCAGGCGAATGCGGTCCGGCCGAACGCCGTCGAACGGATCGAGCAGGAACGTCTCAATAGATAACTGGTCGCTCGAGCCGAAAGTGGGGCGGTAGCCAATGTTGGTAATGGCGTTCCACTGGCGGCCGCCGGCCAGGTCGATCGCCCTTGTGAGGTACACGCCCGTCGCTGGAACCAGGCCGGCATCGGGCACCATGTTGAGGGTCGGGACCGTTTGTTTGGAACCCACGCCACGGCCCTCGACCACCGCGCCGTCGAGTCCATAGGGGCGCTGTAACAGGCGGGCCGCCAGAGAGACGCGTCCGGCGTTGAGAAGACCGCGAATGCCGCTGCTGCTGACCGCGCGTCCGCGCCAGTCGACCGCGGGCACCATATCGGTCTCGAAGCCCAGGCGCGCGCCGAGTTCCCCCAGCAGCCGGACGTTGCCCGACTGGCGATAGCCGAAGCAGAAATTATGGCCCACCAGTACGGCGCGGACACCCAGGCGCTCCACCAGCAGTTGCCGCACGAAATCCTCGGGCGACAGGCGCGCCAACTCCGCCGTGAAGGGCAAAATCAGCACCTCCTCAATGCCTTCCTGGGACATCAATTCGGCGCGATGCAAGGGCGCGGTGAGCAGCACCGGAGTGCGATCGGGCGCCACCACGCGGGTGGGATGGGGATCGAACGTGAGGACCGCGGACTTCCATCCGCGCGCGGCGGCCAGCGCGACCACCTGCCGCAGGATGCGCCGGTGGCCGAAATGTACGCCGTCGAAATTGCCGATGGTGAGGGCGCACGGGCCGAAATCGGCGGGCACTTCGTCGAGACTGCGATAGATGCGCATGGGGCCTACCCGACCACGATTTCGAGGCCGTCATAGGCCAGGCGGATGTGCGGGGGCAGCATGCTTTCGGCGCGTTGGTGGCCCAGGTCGTGACAGATGTGGGTGAAGAAAGCGCGGCGGACGCCCAGTTTCTCGACGGTCTTCATGGAGCGTTCCACGGTGGAATGNNATCTCGCTATGGTCGGTGAGGTAAGCGGCGTTGCCGAAGCGGAAGCCGTAGATGGTACGCGGGCCGTGCAGGATGGGGATGGGCAAAAACTCCAGGCCGAAAAGATCGAAGGGCGAGCCATCGAGGAGGCGCGGCTCGATGTGCGGAACGTTGGTCTTCTTTTCCACGCCGTCGAAAATGTAGGGGAAGCAGCGGCGGATGGAGTCCATGGTATCGGGCGCGGCGTAGACGGGGATATCGCCGTTTTGCCGGAAGTTGAAGGGCCGGACATCGTCGAGGCCCATCAGGTGGTCGGCGTGNNAGGACGTTGCGGCCCTCGTAACTGATGAGGATGGAGGGCCGCAAGCGGTTATCGCGCGGGTCTGTGGAAGTGCACACGGCGCAATGGCAGCCGATAGTGGGCACGCCTACACTGGTACCCGAGCCGAGCACGGTGATCTTGAGGGGAGGCGCCGGCATTCAGGCTTTCTGAGCCGCCGCTTTAGCAACCTCGTCGGACACCTGTACGAAGCGAAAACGCAATTCGGTGAGGGAATTCTCGAGCAGTCGATGTTCATCGAGCGAGAGATTGCCCTTGGTCTTCTCCAGCAGGACGGCCAGCAGGTCGATGGAGTGGCGGGCCAGTCGAAGATCGGGCGGCTCCTTTTCTTCCTCGCCGAAGTGCATCAATCCAAGCTGCATTTCGGTCTGGGCGCGCAGGGAAAGCACGATGAAAGAGAAGGACGGGTGCGGCATGGGTATGCGGACATCGTCCTGCTCCGGAGGGTTGGGGGCTACATCGCTCATCGATTCTATTTTAGAACGGCGGGGCTATTTCGGGGACAGGCTACATAACCTCGAAATAGATCGGCATAATTTCGAGGTTATGTAGCCTGTCCCCGAAATAGCGGTCAGGCCGGGCGGAAGGAGCGGATGCGTTCAAAGTCTTTGACGGCGCTCCGGTACATCCGCTCGGTTTGGGACTTGTAGCGGCGGAAAAGAGAGAGAGTTTTGGCGTTGGGAGTTACGTGGCCGGCGCCGGTGGCGTTGTAAGCGCTCTCGATTTCGGCACAGACCTGGAGCATTTTGAGGTGATGGGCGATGCGTTGGACGGCGAAGCGCTCCTGTGAATCGGTGGGCTGGTAGAGGGCGATGAGGTCGGGGGCAATCGGTTCGGGTGACATGGCGTTCCTTTCGCCCTCAGGGGTATCACGGCGGCAAGCGGAGGTCGCC
>PLRZ01000371.1:2405-6936 GCA_003164075.1 Bryobacterales bacterium
GCCAGATTTCATCCCGTCGTGGAAACTTCACCAGGTCCACTCCTCGGCATCGAACTCGTTCGGAGGCAGCGCCTCGAATGGCAACGGATCGCGGGCAGAAGAACCGGCTGCGGCGAAGGCCTCTTTCCAGCCCTGGCGGGCCGGGCACTCCGGAGCGATTACCAGCCGGTTTTGCTCTACGTGCAATTCGACGGAATCGCCGAAACCACATTGCTCGATCAGGGGCTTCGGGATACGGATCCCCCGGGAATTGCCGATGCATACCAGTTCGACTCTCATTTTGGCCGGTGATTACACTGTAACCACGCAGGCGCCGTGGGTCAAAGTTCGCCCGGCAAAAAAACAATCGGCCGGCCCGTGGCACGGAGGAAACGCCACGGACCGGCCGAGTCTACGATTGGTGAGACTTAGACAGCTACATACATCGTGCTGCCCTGGCGATTCACCAGTAGCAGAGTCTGGTCTTTCGAGTTGCGCATGGCAGCCTCGAAATCGGAGGCGTTGTGAATCGGCTTGCGGTTCACTTCCTGAATCACGTCGCCGCGCTGCAGGCCGGCATCGGCAGCCGCGCTGGACGGATCCACTTTGGTAACCACCACACCCGCGGCGTCGGCCGGAACGCCGAGTTGCTTGGCGAGATTGGAATTCAGATTCTGCACCGATATCCCGGAGAGTTCGCTCGGCGAGCCGGTGGAATCCTTCTCGACGCCGGCTTGCTCCACGGGCAGTTCGCCCAGCGTGGCGGTCATGTCCCGTTCGGCTCCTCCACGAAGCACTTTGAGCTGCACGGCAGTGCCCGGAGCCATCATCGAGATGTTCATGCGGAGCTGGTTGGCATCCTCCACGGGTTTGCCGTTGAGTTGCAGAATGATGTCGCCATTTTGCAGTCCGCTCTTCTGCGCCGGGCTGTCGGCGCTGACGCTGCCTACCAGCGCGCCGGTAAATTCCTTCACGCCGAAAGCCTTGGCGATGGCGGGCGTCACATCCTGCGGCACGATGCCGAGGTAAGCGCGGGTCACCTTTCCGGTCTTCAGGATTTCGTCCATCACGGTGCGGGCCAGGTTCACAGGGACGGCAAAGCCGATACCCTGATTCCCCTCGGACCCGTGAGAGATGATGGCGGTGTTGATGCCGATCAGTTCGCCGCGATCGTTAATGAGCGCGCCGCCGGAGTTGCCGGGGTTGATGGGCGCGTCGGTCTGAATGAAGTCCTCATAGGCTTCGATGCCCAGGTTGTTGCGGCCCGTGGCGCTGACGATTCCCATGGTAACCGTTTTGCCCACACCGAAGGGGTTGCCGACGGCCAGGGCGTAGTCGCCAATCTGGATTTTGGAGGAATCGCCCACCACGATGGAGGGCAGACCGGAAGCATCGATCTTGAGGATCGCGATGTCGACCTTGGGGTCGGCGCCGACCACGCGGGCTTTAAACTCGCGCTTGTCGGAGAGCGTCACTTTGACGTCGGTGGCGCCATCGACCACGTGATTATTGGTGAGGATGTAGCCTTCGGGGCTGACGATCACGCCGGAGCCGAGGCCGCGCTCGCGCTGCTCCTGTGGCATCTGGCGCGGACCGCGGGCGCTTCCGCCGAAGAACTGGCGGAAGAAATCGTCGTCGGGCATCTGGCCTTCGGATTCAGTGGGCGTTTTGACGACTTTGGTGGACGAAATATTGACCACCGTGGGCAACACTTTCTTGACGACGGGGGCGAAGCCGGTGCGGCTGGGACCCTCATTGGGGTCCGCCAGTTTCAGCGATGCCGGCGGGTTCGAGGTCCAGGCGTGCTCGGCGGCAGCAAGACAGAGGCCGCCTGCTCCCAGAGCCAGGGCCATCGCCACGGCCGCGACTTTCGGGCGTTTCGATACATTTCGGGTGTCCATTTAAATCTCTCCTTCGAGGTTTGCGTTGTCTACAATTCCTGGCGGCATCCGCGCCGAATTGTCGATCCACTAGAATAGATGCGCGAGGGAGCACTTCGTTTGTAATGGGAAGTGAGTATTCGGGGAGGGGGGAAGTAGGTAGGCGGGCTCGTCAGAGATCCACCGAACATCAAGGAGAGCCCTTGAGCTTCCGGAATCAGGGCCCAGGGGGCTCGCTCGGGCGCTCACACCTTTTCGGGAATGCCCCGCTTGCTTACGCGCGCGGCTCGGTAACTAATCCCGAGAACGTGTGCGCACCCGGCCCGTCCGGGCTGCCTACGAGATGATCCCCTTGCGGACGGCGTACAAAGTCAGCTCGGGGATGCCGCGCAGATTCAACTTCTGCATCACGCGGGCGCGGTGCGTCTCCACCGTGTGAACGCTGAGATTCAGCAAGCTGGCGATCTCCTTGCTCGATTTGCCCTCGGCGACAAGCTGCAGGATCTCGCGCTCCCGCGGGGAGAGCAGTTCGTAGGAATCTTCCGCTCCGGTGCGCTGCAGCGTGCGCATGTAGTCTTCCAGCAGCACTTTGCCCACCGCCGGACTGAAAAACGACTTGCCTTCGGAGGCGGCGCGGATAGCACGCGCCAGGTCGGCCTCGGCGGAATCCTTCAGGAGATACGCGCGCGCCCCGGCTTTCAGGGCGCGCAACACATATCCCTCGTCGGAGTGCATACTGAGCATCACCACCTGGGTATCGGGCAGGCCCTCGCGAATCTGCCGGCAGGCTTCGATGCCGTTCAGTTCGGGCATCCCGATGTCCATCACCACGATATCGGGCTTCAGCGACTGCGCCAGCGCCACCGCCTGCCGCCCATCGGAGGCTTCGCCCACCACCGTGAATTCGGGCTCCCGATCCACCACCAGACGCAGGCCGGCGCGAATCAGGGTATGGTCGTCGGCCAACAGGACGCGGGTCTGTCTCATGCGGGAGTCCCGGCGGGAACCGGCAACGGGAGTTCGGCTCTCACTACCGTGCCCCGCCCCGGCGCGGACTTCACGGTCAACTGTCCGCCCAGCCGCTTGACGCGCTCTTCCATTCCCAGGATGCCGAGGCCGCGCGTGCGCTGCGGATCGAAGCCTTGTCCGTCGTCGCTCACCTCGACGGCGATGCCGCTCGCCCTGCCGTCCACACGGACCTTGGCGTTGCGCGCGCGGGAGTGGCGCACGGCGTTCGAGAGGGCTTCCTGCACCAGGCGGTAGACGCAGATTTTGTATTCGTCGGGCAGGGCGTCCGACACGTTCGCGGATTCCACGGCGACTTCCATTTGGCTGCGGCGCGAAACTTCCCGGCCCTGCCATTCCAGCGCGGCGACCAGCCCGAGATCGTCGAGCATGGAGGGGCGCAGCAGCAGCGCGATATCGCGGACGGTGCCCACGGTGCGCTCGGCGAGCGACTTCATGTGGTCCAGGCGCTCGCGGATCTCGGTGCCGTCGGCGGGCAGGTTGGTGGACAAACGGCCAAGGTCCACCAGCAGAGCGCCGAGCGATTGGCCGACTTCATCGTGCAGTTCGCGCGAGATGGAACGGCGCTCCTCTTCCTGGGCGTCCACCAGCCGGGAGGAAAGGCGCTCCAGTTCATGGCGGCTGAGCGCCAGTTCGCGATAGCGGCCGCGGGTTTGCCGTTCGAGCCGCAGAATGTATGCCATGCTCGCGACTACCAGCAGCAGACCGGCCGCCAGCGCAATCGACAGAGAGCCGGTGAGGCTCGCCTGCAGGCGGGAGAATTGCGAGAGCAGCGCTTCGTCGCTGGCGTGCATCTGGCGGCCGTTCCAGGCATTGAGCTGGCCGGACCAATCGAGAAGCTGCGCACGCATGGTGACGATCTGGCCGCGGGCCTGCGGCGCGACGGAATCGGTGAGCGCGGATTGGTACAACGCGCGATGGTTCCGGTAGAGGTCCTCAATGGCTTGCAGAAAAGCGGCTTCCTGGGGTTGGCGATTGCCGGGATAGCGGCTCAAGCTGGCGCCTATGTCGGCGGTCAGACGGTCCAATTGCCGGCGGACCTGCGGGTCGGACTTCCCGGCGGGATAGCCCACGTACCGTCCGATATCCTGGTTGTAAACCTCGATGGAAACGTAGAGGCTGGAAAGCGTCTGGGCGCGATCGGCCAGGGCGCGGCGGGCATCCTGCTCTTGCTGGTGCATTTCGCGGAGAGTGCGGGTGGCGGCAGCGCCGGAGACGAAGAGGAGGGCCAGCAGTCCCAGGAATGCGCCCACAAGCACCCAGCGCAGGCGGCTCGAAGGCCATTCGGCGCCGGGGGCCGGAAGGTTCGACTTTTCAGATGACGTCGGCATCGGGACATCGCCAGAGGGCTGCTTCTATTATCTGCCCGCTCGCGACGTGGAAGTGAGCGATTGCTCGCGCAGGAGTACGTCAGTCGGAGCCGCGACCGTAAGGGAGCGTTAGTCTGTGACCCCCATCTAACGCTCCCTTACGGTCCTTACGGTCGCGGCTCCGACTGCACACGTCTTCGTTGACACTGACGAAAGACTTCGTCAATAATGCTGGATCGGTTCGAAGGAGGGGAGAAATGACGGTACGTGGCAAGTTGCGCGACCATAATAACGCCCGCCTGCTCGCCCGTGCTGAATCAGGCCCGCTGCTCGAAT
>PLRZ01000371.1:6968-7091 GCA_003164075.1 Bryobacterales bacterium
CTTTGTTGGCCGGCCAGATGCCGAAAAACAGGCCCACGGCCACGGAGACGCCGACGCCCAGCAGCGCCGCCCACAAGGGCACGCTGGCGGGTATCGAAGTGAAAATCAGCCGGCTGAGCAGGG
>PLRZ01000616.1:0-1754 GCA_003164075.1 Bryobacterales bacterium
ATTTCTCGGTGACGTAGTGGATCACTTCGCCGCGGCGGTTCATGCAGAAATCCACGTCGATATCGGGCATGCTGACGCGCTCGGGATTGAGGAAGCGCTCGAAGAGCAGGCCATACTGCAGGGGGTCGATATCGGTGATGGCCATGGCGTAGCCCACCAGGCTGCCGGCGGCCGAACCGCGTCCCGGACCCACGGGAATGTTCTTGGCCTTGGCGTAGCGGATGAAGTCCCAGACGATCAGAAAGTAGCCCGAGAACTTCATCTTCTGGATCATTTTGATTTCACGATCCAGCCGCTCGGCATAGTCCTGGAGGTCGTGCTTGAGGATGCCCTTGGTGCGCATGGCTTCGAGGCGCGGACGGCGCCGTTCGAAACCCTGGCGCGCCACGTCCTCGAAGTAGCTGTCGGCGGAGTGTTCCGGCGGCACGTCGAATTTGGGAAACGGCTCCTTGACCTTGTCGAGAGTGACGTGGCAGCGCTGGGCGATTTCCCAGGTGCGGTCAACGGCGTCTTCCAACTCGCCGAACAGGAGCATCATCTCGTCGCGCGACTTGAGGTAGAAATCGGGCGAGTTCCAATGCATGCGATTGGGATCGCTCATCATCTTGCCGGTCTGCACGCAGAGCAGAATCTCGTGGGCGCGGGCGTCCTCTTTGCGCAGGTAGTGCGAGTCGTTGGTGGCCACCAGGGGCAGGCCGGTCTCCTGCGAGAGGCGGTTCAACTGCGGGGTGAGACGGCGGTCCTGCTCCAGGTGATGGTCCTGGACTTCGAGGAAGAAATTGTTGCGCCCGAAGATATCGGCGTAGGTGAGCGCCAGGCGCTTGGCGTCATCGTACTTGTCGGAGAGGATGGTCTCGGGGATGTGGCCGCGGAGGCAGGCGGACATGGCGATGAGGCCCTTGGAGTGGCGGTTCAGCAGGTCCAGATCGATGCGCGGCTTGTAATAGAAGCCGTCGAGGTAGGCGGTGGAGACCAGGTCGATGAGGTTGCGGTAGCCGTCCTGGTTTTCGCACAGGAGCACCAGGTGGTTGTAGCGGTCGGTGTCGGTGCGTGTCTTGTGGCCCTTCTGCGAAACGTAGACTTCGCAGCCGATGACGGGGTGGACGCCGTTGGCTTTGGCGGCGTTATAGAACTGGACGGCGCCGAAGAGGTTGCCGTGATCGGTCATGGCCACGGCGGGCATTTTCTGCTCGACCACGGTTTGCATGAGTTGGTCGATCTCGCAAGCGCCATCGAGCAGAGAATAATCGGTGTGGCAATGCAGGTGGACAAAGGACATCGCGCGTTAAGGCTCCTAGCCCGGGGGAGGCTGTTCATTCATTTTAAGCTTTCGGCGGGCGGGCGCTACTGCCACTGGGCGGTGGACGATAATGGGAGCATGCGGCCGGCGGATACGAGTCCTGAGGCTTGGGCGGTTTTGACCAGTCTTCAACGGCAAATGCCGCCTTCGGAGAAGATGCAACTGGCCTTCGAATGGTCTGAGATGATTCGGCAATTCGCGGAGGCTGGCCTTCGGGAAAAGTACCCGCACGCGAGCGAGCGGGAGATCTTCCTGCGATTGGCGCGCCAGAGGCTGGGCGAAGAATTGTTCCACCGGGTGTATGGCAGCGAACTTGGCGACGATGCTGCAGCTTGCCAGAACATTTGAGCTTTTCGCGGCGGCGCTGGATCGGCTGGCGGTTCCATACGCGGTCGTCGGGTCCGTGGCGTCGTCCGCTCGCGGAAGCTATCGGGCTACGGAAGACATCGATCTG
>PLRZ01000616.1:1854-4368 GCA_003164075.1 Bryobacterales bacterium
GTGTCCTCCTCGGAGGACATCGTGCTGGCAAAGCTGCAGTAGTACAGCGCGGGTGGAGAGACGTCGGAGCGCCAGTGGACGGACATTTTGCGAGTGATCGCCGCCACACCGAAGATGGACTGGGCTTATGTGGAAAGCTGGGCGCCGCGCCTGGGTGTGGCCGCGCTGCTGGCGCGGGCGCGGGCGGCCGCGAGTCCATAGGCCGCGCACAGCAGCAGGAGGGGATGCTTTTTAGGGCCTGTGTGAAAATAACCTATTCGATCGCAAGTTTGTTTCTTAACAGCTTCTTATTGGCGCCGCAATTCCTGCGCCATGTCGCGCGTACGCTGGTCGGCATGGAGGCAATCGAGCAGGAGATCGGTGACGTCCACCGTCTGGACGGTGCGGTCGGCGTAGGGCAGGTCGGGCGCGATCAGGACGACTCCCGCTTTTCGGGCCAACTCCGGCAGTTGCGGCGCGAGGGCCGCGAGGATGTTGTCGATGGGCGCTTCGCCGGCCAGTTGCCGGTGGGCCAGGTCCTGTTGAGTTTGCCCCCAGCCTTCCAGGTCCTGCGCCTTTTGAGTGTCGTTGGCTTTCCTGGCGGCGTCCAATTCGGAGTGCTTCGCTTTTAGTGCGTCGGCCCACAGCGGGGAACGGTAAAACGCCACCACCACCGATGGCTTATGAAAAGTGCCGACGCGGATGGTCTGCGCGCCGGCGAGGTTGGCCGTCAGTGCGGCGGCTGCTAGTACGATGGTAAGCAGTTTCATAATGGGATGCTCCTTAGGGGCCGCGAAACAATAAGCTGACCAAATGTCTCGAACGTGCGCAATCGCTCCCTAACGGTCGGGGTGGGAAAGAAGTGGTAGGGACGGGCAGATTCGAACTGCCGACCTGTCGCTTAGGAGGCGGCCGCTCTATCCAACTGAGCTACGTCCCCACTTGATAGCTATTATACTGGCACTGGAGCACTATGAAACTGGACTTGACTCGCCGGGCGTTCGTCGGTTCGCTGGCGGTAGCAGGACTGTCGGCGGCGGCCGCAGAAGATGGGTGGGTGGAACTGTTCGACGGGCACAGCCTGCAGGGTTGGCGTCCCAGCGAGAACAAGGCCTCCTGGAANNCCGGGCTGCAACTCCGGGGTGTATTTCCACACGGCGTACCAGGAGAGCAATTTTCCGCAGAAGGGTTTCGAAGTCCAGATCGCCAACACGGCCGGCGGCGAGAACGGGTACATGGAGCGCAAGAAGACCGGGTCGCTCTACGGGGTGCGCAACATCTACAAGCAGTTCATCGCCGACGACCAGTGGTTCAAGATTCACGTGGCTGTCCGCGGGAAGAACGTGCAGATCCGATTGGACGGAATGCTGGTGGTGGACTACATCGAACCGACGCCGCCAGTGATTCCCGACGGCATGGAGCGTGAGCGGTTTTTGGACCACGGGACGTTCGCGCTACAGTGCCACAACAACGGTTCGCATGCGTTCTTCCGTAGCGTTCGCGTTCGGCCGCTGCCTGACGATACCCCCACGCCGGGCGGACCGGCGCCGGTGGTGGACGACACGTTCCGCCAGATCATCGATGTGGGCCGGCACAATGTGCCAATGGTGGATTATCATGTGCACCTGAAGCTGGGGCTGACGCTGGAGCAGGCGCTGGCGATGTCGCGGCGGGACGGCATTGAGTATGGCATTGCGATCAATTGCGGCAAGGGCTTCCCGGTGGATAGCGATGCGGGGGTCCGCAGCTACCTGGAGAGCATGAAGGGGCAGCCCATATTTATTGCGATGCAGGGCGAGGGCCGGGAATGGACGCAGATCGTGTCTCGGAGCTCCGTACGGGGCTTCGACTATGTGTTCACGGACTCGATGACGTGGACCGACAATAAAGGGCGGCGCATGCGGCTGTGGCTGCCGGACGAGGTCGGACCGATTCCGGATGCGCAGGAGTTCATGGGGCTGCTGTTGGATCGCACGGTGGGGATTTTGGAGCGTGAACCGATCGATATCTACGCGAACCCGACATTTCTGCCGGACCTCCTCGCCAAGGACTACGACAAGCTGTGGACCGAGGAGCGAATGAAGAAGGTGGTGGACGCGGCCAAGAAGGGCGGTGTGGCCATCGAGATCAACAATCGCTACAAACTGCCCAGCGCCACGTTTATTAAGATGGCGAAGGCGGCGGGGTGCAAGTTCTCGTTCGGGTCGAACAATACCGGTCCGGCGGATCTATTGCGCTGCGAGTACGGACTGAAGATGGTGGACGAGTGCAAGTTGGTGTGGCAGGATTTCTTCGTCCCCGGCGCGTGGGGTCCAAAGGCGGTGGACCGGAAGCCCGAAGCGCTGAAGGGGTAAAGGCCCTTCATTCAGAACTCCTGATGTGGTGGAATTTGCAGTGAGCCCGAAGATGGGGCAGGCGGTGCTCGCCTGCCCCACCAAGCAAGGAATGGGTCAGCAGCACTTTCCGAAACGTCGTGGAATTTGGGATGAGTCCGGTTTCGTGGCGCAGGCACTCCTGCCTGCTTGGTCGAGACTC
>PLRZ01000628.1 GCA_003164075.1 Bryobacterales bacterium
TTCATCCGTGTTTATCCGTGGCCATATAGCCTATCCCCGCGTTCCCATCGGCGGGCGCGGCATACTGCGGCGCTGTTTGCGAATCGCGGCAAAGTCGAAACGAACTTCCGCGATCTTCGGCCCGATCACTTCGATACGGCTGAGATCCCGCGTGCCGAGCCCCGCCGCTTCGGCCAGTTTCACGATGCTGTCGCATCGTTCGAAGGGAGGCGTACCGCGGTCGGCCATGGGGTCGAACCCCATCACCGACATGGCCACCGCATCGGTGTTCACCGGGTTGAGACCAGCCACCAATACGCCCGGCGCCACCGCCGTGGTCTCCTCGTCGATCCACGGACCCTCGCCACCGGTCATGGTTTTCACGCCCTCGACGATGGCCAGGTGAATGGGCCGCGCGGCCACCAGGTCTACCACCGTCCGCGGCACTCGCCAGGTATCCAGTCGCGGCGATTTGGGATCCTTCTCCTGCGGCGCGCTCTTCGACGGCCCGCGGTATCCCGAGTGGATGAGGTTGCGGCCGCCCTTGGGCAGTTCCGAAGGCTCGTCGATACCCGCGCCCGCGCCATAAATGGTGCAGGGCGTAATTCCGAAACAGTTCTTCATGGAGAGCGTGACGCCCGCCGTGGCGTGCTCCTTCATCTTGGCGATGCTCACGAAGACGTCGCAATCCTCGTAGGAGTGGTTCAGGTCGAACGCCGGGAACATATAACCGCCAAACGGCACGGTGAGGCGCGAATACTTCTTAGCGAAGCCCAGGTAGTTGGTATTTTCGAACTCCACGTTGGGCGCGGCGCCCAGAATGTCGCGCGGCTCCAGGTTGGCGCGCAGCAGATATTCCCCCAACGGCTCGGCCGTGGCCCACGGACTCTCCAGCACGCGGATCCGCCGCGCGCCCGCTTTAGCCAGCAACTGCGCCGTGGCCGCAACCACGGCGGGATGGGTGTAGTGCGTGTTTTCCAGCGGTTCGTATCCCAGCCGGTAGGTGGGCGATCCGGTGAGATTGATCTTGATGGCCACCGTCTTGCCGTTTACCAGCTTTCCCAAGCCGCCAAGCTGGTCGAACATCTTCTGCAGCGCGGGCGTCAATTCCGCCGGGTTGTAGGTCTTGCACCGGGCCAGTGCGACCGGAGCGGTGGGCGCATCGGCCGCGCGCCCCACGGTAGTTCCGGCCAGGTAAGCGCCTGAGACGGCCGAAGCCGCCGCGCGCAACCAGTCTCTGCGGGTGTGATTCATCGCCATGTTGTTCCCCTCGCTAAACGTCCAGTTCCAACGCCACGTATTGCGGTACCGGCGGCAAGTGCACTTCCACGCTATCGCCCTGAGCCTCGAATCCTACATTATCAACCTTCGGATGGTCCACCGTGGACACCCGTGCGGCGCGGTACCGGCCGGCGACTCGCACGGTGGCCGAATCCGGTCCGCGTTCGGCGAAAAAGAACAGGTGCACCAGTGCCTGCTTCCGTCCTGGCGCCATGGTATAGAAGGAGCGGGTGGCCCCGCCGTTCCAGAACCGCACCATGTCGTAACGGTGGCTCACCAGCACAGCGGTATCGTCAGCCCACGAAAAGGGATCTGCCGGCTCGGTATCCGCAAGCGCGATTCTGCCCTTTCCCAGGGCCCGCACCGTGTACCCCGCCGGATGCGCCCCCGACACCGGCGTGCCGGCTACTTCACCCCACTTCGGCGTGGCCATCAGCAGGCCGCCCGCCTCCACAAATGCCAGAATCTGCCGCCGCAAATCGGCGCTCGGCGGCGTGGTGTCGGTGTAGCTGACGGCGCGTAGCGATTCGAACGACGCCGTGGAAACCCGATCCTTGGGCAGGATCCGGTAATGCAGCCCGGCGCGTCCCATGAGGTTGAGTAATTCATGGCTGAAGAACTCGTTGTCGCCGCCGAAGTCGGAGACCACGCCGGCCACGGCCATGGGAACGTACTCCGGCCAGTCTTTGTGAGCGGCAAAGAAGCCGGCCGCCGCAGTCAGCTTCTTCCAGGTGGCGAGGGACGCGGCGTTCCGTGCCGCCAGCCCTTGCGCCAGGGGAGCGTCCAGCGTGATAATCCACCGCCCGCCGTAGGCCGCACTATCGGCGATGGCGATCAAGTAGGAGTCCGCGATGATAAACGTCTTGTCCGCGGGAGGCGCATTCACCCACGCCGCCACACCCGGATGGAGTGCGCCGTGGAGCCGGATGGCCCAACCATTGGAGTCCACCCACGGGACTCCGGTGGGACCGGCATCGGCGCCGCTGCCGCCGCGCCGCCCCATCTGCACGCCCGGCCAGACGCCGGTCACAATTTCGACCCCATTGGGAGCGCTATCCGGCTCGCCGGTCCGGATTCCAAGCTGTTGAGCGCGGGCGCGCACGGCGGCGAGTTCCTCACTCCTGGCAATCATCAGATAGTCGATTGCCGTGCCCGTCAACAGGTCCAGCGTCGCGGGATCTTTCCAGGTGTCGGGCCACCGCATAGGTGTCCCGGTGATTATATTTGGCATTATTACTATTTTTTCCAGTATGGCACGCCGTGTTCGTCCCGCAGGTAGACGGTGGTGGCTTCCAATCGAATCTCGCTCGCCAGCACCACCGGTCCGCCGTTGTACTTGACCTTCGAACCTTTCACCTGGATGCGGTCTCCCTTGGTGAAATGGCAGCCAAAGTCCTTCAGATAATCGTCCGGCGCCAGATACACGTCGGTGGTTTCCGAGTTGCCTTTGGCCGATTCCGGCCGCACGATGAGATGCAGGCCATTTAAAGGGCTTCCCTCCGCGACGTCTTTCACATCGGTTACCACCATCATGACGTTCACGTTGGTGGCCGTATCGTAGCGAGGCTCCGCGGCAGGCGCCGTGTCCTTTTGACCGGAGGAAACTGCCAGCGCCATGAGCAGAGGCGCCGCGCAGAAGAATGCTATTGAGATTCCAAACCTCATGGCTCTGCCGCCTTTCGATCCGCCACAAGGGGCGATCGCCCGTTAACCCCTACTTCAGGGTCCGTTGCTTGCAGTATAGTTCCCTTTCACCGTGCTTCACAAGGCCGTCGCCTCGGGCCCGGGTGCTTAACGGTCTCGGGGTTTCGTAGCACAGGCGCGGAATGCGCTCCCTCACGGGGTGCCCTCTGGGCCCGGCTCTGTAATGAGTGCCCGCGTGTTTGCAATTAGTTACAGAGCCGCGACCATTAGGGAGCGTTGCGGCCCGAGTTTATGGCACACTAATTAGGTCGCTGGGGGATCTCTAAGTTATGATCGGCCAGACCATCTCTCACTACACTGTTCTCGAAAAGCTGGGCGCCGGAGGCATGGGTGAGATTTATAAGGCGCAGGACACGCGCCTGAACCGTTTCGTAGCCATGAAGGTGATGTCCACCGCCAACGCCGGCGACGTGGAACGCCGGCGCCGCTTTGTACAGGAAGCCCAGGCAGCTTCGGCGCTGAATCACCCCAACATCATCACTATCCACGACGTGGTCTCTACCGACGGCCTGGAGTTCATGGTGATGGAATTCGTCAGCGGCGTCACGCTCGACGATTTGATTCCCAAACACGGCCTCAACGCACAAAAGAGTCTCGACATTGCCGTCCAAATGGCCGACGCCCTTCAGGCCGCGCACGCTGCCGGCATTGTGCACCGCGATCTCAAACCCGCTAACGTCATGGTGACCGGCAGCGGCCTGGTGAAGATTCTCGATTTCGGAATCGCCAAGCTTACCGGCCCCAGCCCCGCCGTGCGGAATACCGACGAAACGCTGCCCATCGATTCCCCCATGACGGTGGAAGGCTCCATCTTGGGCACCGTCTGCTACATGTCGCCGGAGCAGGCGCAGGCCAAGGCGGTCGACCCCCGCTCCGATATCTTTTCCTTCGGCCTGGTGCTCTACGAAATGCTCACGGGACAGAGAGCCTTCTCGGGCGACTCGGCGCTCGGTACGCTCTCGGCGATTCTGCGCGACGAAGCCAAGCCGATCGGCGTCCTGGTGCAGGGCGTACCGCCGGAGCTGGAACAGATCGTCCACCGGGCCATGCGGAAGGAACCGGACCAGCGCTGGCAGAGCATGCAGGAAATGCGGGCGGCGTTAATGCCCCTGAAGCAGAAGACCGATTCGGGTATGCTCCTGACGCAGTTGGGCGCAGCGCCCGTGGCGGCTCCCAGGAAGAAATCCAGCCCGCTGCCCGTTCTAATCGCCGTCGCGGTGGTGGTTCTGGGCGCTGTCGGCGGCGGTGGGTGGTGGTGGATGAAGCACCGCCAGGCGCCGCCGGCCGCGGCTCAAGTGGCGCCCGTTTCCGCTCCGGCCGCGGCAACTCCCGCGACTACCGATACCGGGATGACCAATCGGAACGTCTTGGATATGGTGGACGCCAAAGTGCCGGCTGTCACCATCATCAGCCAGATCAGGGCGTCCAGGACGAACTTCGATTTATCCACCAATGGCGTAATCCAGCTCGCTAAGGGCGGAGTGTCGCCGTCCATCATCGAAGTGATGCGCAATCCCAAGGCGGATAGCGCCGCGGCCAGGAGCGCGCCACATGCTGCAACGGCGTCAGTGCCGCCATCCGCGACGGCCCCGGCGGAAGCTGCGTCTGCGACGCCGTTAGCGCCCACCAGGATTAACACCGTGTCGATCCTCGGCGGGTTGCCGTTCAACATTACCTTGGCGCAGGATGTGCCCGTGAAGCTTACTGCCGGCCAGAAGAT
>PLRZ01000033.1 GCA_003164075.1 Bryobacterales bacterium
CCCGAAACTGTTTAAGCACCCTGGCCGTTGGGTGCGTAACCGATCCGGGAAAGGTCCGTCACCCCTGAACGCTCCCTCACGGTCGCGGCTCTGTAACTTAACGTTTTCGGGAAGCACGTCTCCGGACGACCGCTCCCTCGCGGGGCCCCTCTGGGCCCAGGCTCTGCAAACACTTACAAGAATTGAGACGTCATTCTGAGCCGCGCGCGCCAGCAAGCGCTTCTTAGCCAAAATCCCGAAGACGTCTTAAGCACCCTGACCGTTTGCGTACGGGTTTCGGATGGAGTAGAGTAGGACAGCACTGGGAAAACGTAAGACTCAGAGAGGAATCACATGAAGAAACTACTGGCTGTGTTTGCATTTTGCGCGGCTTCGGCGATGGCCGCGGACGTGACCGGATACATCATCGACAAGGCTTGCTCCGGCAAGAAGGACATGATGGGCGACGAGGCCTGTGCCAAGCGCTGCATCGGCCGTGGGTCTCCGGCAGTTCTGGCGACGGAAGACGGGAAGGTCTACAACATCTCCAACCAGGACAAGGTGAAAGATTCGGCGGGCAAGAAAGTAACGGTTACGGGCAAGATGGATGGCGATACGATTACGGTCGACACCATCGCGGTTGCCAAGACCTAGGGACAGTTCCCGATCGCTCCCTCATGGGGGTGCCCTGGGCTCGGCTCGGAACGAGACACAACTGCCGCACACCGAGACGGGCCCATAGGTCATCCGTGAGGGAGCGGACTTAATCGGCTCCGACCATCTCGCGCATCTCGTGTACCAGATCGCGAAGGGTGGAGGCATGTCCGTCCAGTTCTGCTCCTGCGGAAGCGCTTTGCTCCGCGCCAGCGGCGGTCCTCTGCGTCACCTGCTCCATTTGCACGATGGCGCGTGCGATCTGCTCCATACCGCGGGTCTGCTCCTTGCTGCCGAGGTTTACCTCATCCACTAACGATTTGACGCGAATGGCGCTCTGCGTCATGGATCGGACGGCCCCGGCCATTTGGTCCAGCCGAGCATTACCGTCACTGGAAGTGGCGATCGATTCCTCGATCAGCGCCGCCGTATCGCGGGCCGCCTGGGCGCACCGTTGCGCCAGATTGCGGACTTCGTCGGCCACCACGGCGAATCCCAAGCCTGCCTCGCCGGCGCGTGCCGCTTCCACCGCGGCGTTGAGCGCCAGGATATTGGTTTGGAAGGCGATTTCGTCGATGACCTTAATGATGCGAGCGATCTTGTGGCTGGAGCCGTCGATCTCTTTCATCTGGTCCACCATGCGATCGAGCGTACGGTTGGATTCGGCGGAATCCTCTTCGGTCTTGTGCATCAGTTCCGCTACTTCGGAGGCATGATCGTCGTTCTTTCGCGTGATCGATACGATCTCTTCGGTGGATGCCGAAGTCTCTTCCAGGGAGGCCGCCTGCTCGGAAGCGCCCTGTGCCAGAGATTGGCTGGCGGAGGAAACCTGTTTGGCCGCGTTGGCCACATGGGCGGCGCTTTCCGCGATTCGGGCGGACAGGGTCTTCAGAGAAGCGCTGGCCTGGCGCACGATCCAGAAGACGCCGGCTCCCACGCCCAGCGCCAGCAAAGTCAGCGCCAGGATGGAAGCGGTGCTTCGCGTTGCGGTAGAGGCCGAGGCGGCTGACGCCGTGGCCAGTTCGCGGTTTTCCTGATCCACCAGCGAAGTGGCCGCCTTGCCGATCTCCTCGAGCCGAGGCTGTACTTTTTGGCTGAATGTCGCCAGCGCGGCGTCCATCTTCTGGTCGGCTATGCCCCGCGTCAACTCTTCATGGCCCTGCAGCACCAACGAAGCCTGTTGATTGAGGGCCTGGACCATGGAGGCCGTTTCTCCGCCTTCCGCCAACTGGTTTAATTCGTCCAGGGTCTTCTGTAAACCGGCGGCACGTGCCCGGAAACGCTGCTGGTATTCATCCGAATGCGCCTGGTCGGAAAGCATGTTCGACAGCACCGTACCGCGTTCACAATTAGCCATTTCCGACGTGGCCGCATTCACCTCGCCCGCCAGATATTGCTTGCGCGCCGTGACGTTGGCCGCGCGTGTGAGATCTCCGTTCAGAATGTGAGTGACTAGGAGCGCCCCGCCACTGGTCAAAAGCACCAGTGCCAGCATCGCTGCGAAGCCGCCTAGCAGTTTCTTACCCAAGCTCATTTGGCCCTCTCCATGACGCAAAAACTACAGCTTATAATCCAGGCTGATTGGTGCCAGGACCCGAATTGCCTTACCGTCTTCCATGAAAGGCTTGAACTTCCAGCGCTTCACGGCTTGCACCGACGGCGCAGTCAGTACGGGATTTCCACTCACGATCTCTACGTTCGCAACCGTGCCCGTTTCCGTCACGAGGGCCTCTAATTCCACCGTGCCTTGAATCTTCAATTGCTTAGCCATGGCCGGGTAATCGGGCTGCACTTTTATTGCGATTGCGCCAATGGCTTCGGCCCTGGTTATTTTCTTAGGCGTGTCCTGGGCCAAAGCGATGGCCCCGAGGACCGCGATCAGGGCGACAGCGTGCCAGAGAAACTTCATGGGATTCTCCTTGCGAATGTTCACGGATATAATATCGACGGAATTCGCAAAAGCTTTAGGCCGCAGCGCTGCCACGTATAAACGAGATAAGGACTAACCTTATGAGAAAGCGCCAGTTTTACTGGTTTGCCGCGGTGCTGCTGGCCATTTGCGAGGAGCTG
>PLRZ01000529.1 GCA_003164075.1 Bryobacterales bacterium
CCGGCCACCTTCTGGGCGGCGCGGGTGGCTTGGAAGCGGGCATCAGCGTGATGGCCATTCGCGATCAGATTGCGCCCCCTACGATCAACCACGAGAACCCCGACACGGCGTGCGATTTGGATTACGTGCCGCTCCACGCCCGTCCTATGAAGATCGAATATGTGCTCTCCAACAGCTTTGGCTTTGGAGGGACTAACGGATGTCTGATTTTCAAGAAATATTCGGAATAAGAGAGCCGACTTTCGGCTTTTGGCGGTTAGCTCTTGGTTATTGGCTTTCCCCGGAGCGCGGCTGGCAGCGACGCTTCGAGATGGCCGCAAGAGGCCAATGGGGTGCGGATTCTCTGTCTACTCTGTGTTCTCGGAATGTTTTGCCAGCCCAGAGAGTCTCTCCACCGGCCGTGCTCCGGGAAACTGCCCGCACGAAAAAAGAAAACTGCATTCACCACAGAGACACAGAGGCACAGAGAAGAACAATAGAGCACTGCGGCGACGCTCCGAAATGGCCGCAAGAAGCCGATGGGTTTCGGATTCTCTGTGGCCTCTGTCTCCTCTGTGTTCTCGGAATTTTCATTCGCCCGTGCGCGAGTCCCGCGTCCGCCCCCTGCCAGCCCGGAGAGTCTCTCCGATGCTCCATTGTTTTTCTCTGTGCCTCTGTGTCTCCGTGGTGAATGCGTTTTCCGCGTTCGTGCGGGCAATGCCAGGTTAGGTGACCTATGAAAATCGTTGTCGCCATCAAGCAGGTTCCCGCGCGCGATTCGCAATTGCGCATCGCGCCGGCGGCGAAGTGGATCGATGAAGCCGATCTCTCCTACGAGATCAATGAGCCGGATGCGTACGCCCTGGAGGCCGGACTGCAACTCAAGGAGCGCAACGGCGGCGAAGTGGTGGCGCTGTCCGCCGGGCCGGCGCGTTCCGCCACGACTATCCGCGAAGCGCTCGCCAAGGGCGCCGACCGCGCCATCCACATCGATGAAGACCTGGCGGCCTTCGATCCGCTGGCCGTGGCGCAGATGCTGGCCGCCGCGGTGAAGGGCGAAGGCGCGGACCTGATCCTCACGGGTCTGCAATCCGACGATTTGGGCTACGGACAGACCGGCGTTATTCTGGCGGAACTGCTCGGCATGCCGCACGCCACCATCATCATGCAGGTGGAAAAAAGCGCGGGCGGCATCCGCGTGAAGCGCGAGTTGGAGGACGGCTGGTACCAGCACGTGGAAATGCCGCTGCCGGCGCTGCTCACCATCCAGTCGGGCTTCAGCAAGCTGCGCTATGCCACGTTAATGGGCATCAAGAAGGCCAAGAGCAAGGAAGTGCGGCGCGTCACCGCGGAAAGCCTGGGTGTTGCCGCCGGGACGCCCAGCGTAGTGTTGGAGCGAATCTATCTGCCGGAGCGCACCAAGCACACGCAGCTTTTTGAAGGCAGCCCCAAGGAAGCGGCCGCGCAACTGGTGGAGAAACTGAAATTCGAGGCGCGCGTAAT
Organism: Bryobacterales bacterium; assembly: GCA_003164075.1. Next base: position 1,483 of record PLRZ01000529.1, read on the forward strand.
ATGAGCATTCTGGCAGTTCTGGAACAGCGGTCCGGCCAGTGGAACCGCATGTCGTTCGAGACCCTGGCGGCGGCNNACGGCGTCGAAGCGCTGGCCGGCGAACTGGCGTCGAAGCAACTCGAAAAAGTTTACGCCGTCGAGCACGAATTGCTGAAGGACTACACCCCGGACGCCTATTGCGCGGCGCTGGGGCAGCTCATCGACCGGTTCCATCCCGCAGTCCTCCTGTTCCCCCACACTTACCAGGTACGCGATTTTCTGCCTAAACTGGCGACCTCGCGGAACCGCGTGGCCGTCAGCGATGTGATTGCGCATCGCGTGGAGAACGGGCACGCGATCGTGGTGCGGCAACTCTTCCAGGGCAAAGTAAATGCCGATGTCCGCTTCGGCGGCGAGTTCCCGCACTTCGCTTCGCTGCAAGCGGGTGCGTACCGCGCCGACCAGGTGGCGGAGGGCACGGCGGCGGTCGAGGTCTTCCATCCGTCGATCTTGCCGGGGCAGATTCGCACCGCGCCGCAGGAGTTGTTCCGCGAATCGCAGCGCGCCGTGGATCTGGGCGCGGCCGATATCATCGTATCGGTGGGGCGCGGAATCAAAGAGGCTGACAACATCGCGTTGGTGCAGGAACTGGCCGACGCGTTGGGCGGCGAACTGGCCGCATCGCGGCCCATCTGCGATGCCGGCTGGCTTCCCATGGAGCGCCAGGTGGGCAGTTCGGGCCAGACGGTAGCGCCCAAGTTATACCTCGCAGTCGGCATTTCGGGCGCCATCCAGCACCTGGTGGGCATGAAGGGATCGCGCACCGTGGTGGCCATCAATAAAGACGCCGACGCTCCGATATTCGAGGTTGCCGATTATGGCATCGTGGGCGATTTGTTCCAGGTAGTGCCGGAACTGATCGCGGCGGTGAAGAAGGCGAAGTAGCGATCGATTGCAAACCGGGTTGGCGCGTCGTGGCAAGGACCGCTTGCTGGCGCGCGCGGCTCGGAAAGCTCTGCGACGAACGTTGAAGACGACGGCCGGGGGAGCAGTCAGCGGCGAGCATTCTGCTTTTGAATCCTTCACGGAATCGTCCGCAAGTTCGCGCATGCCCGCCGCAATCATGTTGGCGCCCGCAAAGAAAGGCGGCAGGAGAAATTGTCGCGCCATGGGAGGCCGGAGAAATAGTTAGCAAGCCCTAACAAAGCTTAACTCCAGAACTCCCGATGTCGTGGAATTTGCAGTGAGCCCGCGGGTGGGGCAGGCGGTGCACGCCTGCCCCACCTGCGAAGCTCTNNTGCGGGGCGATATCAGGAGTTCTGAACTCCGCCTGCCGGCCTGTTCCGTAAACTTCTGTAAAGACAAGACTGCGATTTGACTTTCGAAATGGCATCCAGCTATACTCTTTTGGCCGCGCCGCTTCGATCCCTTATCGGTTCCTGCAACTTTTGGCGCCGCATCC
>PLRZ01000036.1 GCA_003164075.1 Bryobacterales bacterium
GTTCCGAAGATCGTTTAAAACGACAATGCCGGGCGGCGACGGTTGCCCGTCTCCGCCCGGCAGGTTCCACAAACCGGGTTCCAGAGGTTGCGCGAGAATCAGAAGTTGACGCGGGCCACAAACTCCAGAATGCGGCCACCGGGATTGAACGAACCGGAAATGTCGCGGTAGGCGCCAGTGATTTGGCCAAACGAGGCGCTGGTGTTCAGGGTACCAGGCAGGAAGTTGGTCAGGTTAAACACGTTGAGCGCCTGCGCCCGGATTTCCAGGGTGGCCGACTCTCGCAGATGAGTTACCTTGATCAAGCTCACGTCGAAGTACCGCTGCCAGGGGAGGTAGAAATAGCCTTCCCAGCCCCATTGTCCCGCCGCGGCGGGTCCGATGTAAGGCGCGTTGGGATCCACCTGGGCGGGCGTCATGCTGTTGGCGTTGAACGCCGCCTGGGTGTTGGTGATGAAGTTGGTGTTGTTAGCGCTGGTCAGACCGACTTGCGCAACCGGGGTCGGCAGGAAGTACACCTGCGGAATGCCGCTCACCGGATTCTGCGTTTTGTTGATCTGGATCATGCTTTGCAGTTGCTTGGCGGTGATGTTGTGCAACACGACGCCGGAGCTGTTGTTATTCACCGTGTTGAAACCGCTCCATTGCAGTGGCGTGCCCGACTGGAGGCGCGCAATGCCGACGATTTCCCAACCCTCCAGCGCCTTCTTGACGACCTTGTTACTGGCGTCCGACAAGAAGTGGCGGCCCGGGCCGAAGGGCAGTTCGTAGACGTAGTTCGCCTTGATCGCCTGGCGGATGTCGAACGGGTCCGGCATCTTGGTCATGCCGATATCCCGGAACGTGTACGGCTGTGAGGCCACGCCCGAATTACTGGTAGCGCCGTTGGCCAACGACTTCGAGTAGGAGTAGTTGATCTGGAACAGCACGCCGGCAGCCAGCCTGCGGCGCATTTCCACCTGCCCCGAATCGTAATACGAGGAGCCCCAGGGCAGCACATCCCACGCGCCGCCGCCGGCTACCGTGGGATTGACCACAAAGTAGTTCGGGGCGTATCCCGCGGCCACCATGTTGGCGTTGTAGGACGAAGTGGTGGAGATGGTGTTCGCCATACTGCCCACCTGGCCCAAGGCCAAGTTGCTGGCAAAGGTGCTGTTATTGCAACAGGCCGAACCCAGGGCCGCCTGCAGGAACGGAATCGGCAACTGGCCGGGCAAGCCCTGGTTGCCGAAGTTGTTGCTGCTGGTGGAGTACATGTTGCCGCCACGCGCGATCAGCAGGTTGTTGGCTGCCGTCGTGAAAACGCTCTGGAAGCCGTTGTTGACGGTGTTGATCTCGTTCAGATTGACCTGTCTCCACTCGTGCAGGCCGTGGTTGCCGGTATAGCGGACCTCGATCACCGTATTCTTGCTCAGCTCCCTCTGGAAGCCGACATTCCAGCTCTGCACGTATCCCATCTTCAGGTTGGGGTCGAAGGCATTGAGACTGGAGGTGAAGTTGGCGGCGATGGGGAAGTTCAACGCACTCGCCAGACCCGAGCGGGTCGGCATGGTGGCATCGCGAAAGAGTACGCCGCCCGCGGGGCCGAAATCGGCCGGCGACACGGCGTTGCTCACGGTGGCGTCCTGCGTGATGCCCGTATTGCTGGCATACACGCTCTGATACACCGCCGAACCTTCGCGCGTGGTGGCGATGGAGTAGCCGAAGCGTAACACGGAAGCGCCCTGGTGGCGGCCGAAAATGAACCCTAGCGGCCCTTCACCGCCGGGTATCTGCCAGGCTACGCCGACCGACGGCGCCCAGATGGCGGGCATCTTGTAGCTGTTGGCGTCGGTCAATTGCGAATAAGAAGGAGCTACGCCGGTGGGGGTGGTGGTGGGTTGGAACAGATTCCCCACGCCGGAGACGCCCCACAAGGCAGGGTTGGTCACGTTGGTGTAGAGGTGGTTCAGATTCTCCCAGCTCCCCTCTTTTTCCCAGCGCAAGCCCATGGTAACGGTCAGGTTGGGAAGCGCGCGCCACACATCCTGTCCGAAGAAGCCCCACCATTGTTCTTCATCGCGATCGGTAGGAGGCGTGTTGTACTGGTATTTCTGAGTCTGTTCACTCAACACTTCGCGCGTGGAGATGGAGCCGACGCGGCCGGTGAGTTGGGCGTATGCCGTGGCCATGGAACTGATCTGGGTCGACGATGCACCCGGGAAGTTGGCAGCGACGCTGAACGGCGCGGAGGCGCCGGTATTCAGCGGATCGCCGGTGGCGACGTTGAAGTAAAGACTGGGAATCGATTCGGTGCCGAAGAGCTGCTGCCACAAGTTGACCTGCGACCAGGTGAACCCGCCGGAGATCTGGTGCGTACCCTTCACATAGGTCACCGTGTCGCCCACTTCCTTATAGGGCCCGTTGCGGCGTTGCGGAGCGCTGGTGGTATAGATATGGGAGTAGTTGACGCTGGTGGGGCGATAACCCTTCCAGGGGCTGAACATGCCGTCGTTGATAGCGTCGAAGAACAGTACCGTGCCGCCATTCAATCCGGCGCGCAGTTCGTTGGTGAGCCGGGCACTGATGGCCGAACGGAGAGCCAGCGTGCCGACAAAACGGTTGCTGCGCTGCCCGGTGACCACAGAACTGCCCAACACCGCTCCCGCTCCCGGGTAGACCGGTACGATGCCATTCAGGAAGTCGGGAACTGACACGTACTTGTCGTAGTTATACACGAACGAGAGATGGTGCTTTTGGCTTATGTTGTAATCGATACGGCTGGTATAGAAGTCTCTGGAATCCATCCCGCTGACTTGATAGTTCCACGTGCCCGAGTTGTAGTCGTTATTGCCCGCGTTGGAGACCAGCGCTGCCCCGGACGACAGGGTAGCAATCTGCGCGTAGGTGGCGGCGATCATAGGATCGACCGTCGTGGCGAACGGACGCACGCCCGAAGCCAGAGCACCGTTGCCGCTTCCGGCGATCTGCAGCAGGTTCACCTGGTGGATGTTGCCGGCGGTATCCGCATAGCTGTAAAGGCCATTGGCATAGTTGCTGTTCAGCGGCACGTTCTGGCTGTAGGCGTTCGTCCCCGGGTTTCGGAACAGTTCCACGTTGCCGAATGCGAAGAGCCTGTCCTTGAGAATCGGACCTCCGAGGTGGCCGCCATATTGCCGCAGGTGCAGAATATCGCGCGGCAGGCCTTTGGCCAGCTCATTGTTGAAGTAATAGTTGGCGTCGAAGAAGGTGTTGCGGATCTGGTAGAAACCGCCGCCATGAACCTGGTTGGATCCCGATTTCGTTACGAACTTGATTTGCGCCGCGCCCTGCGCGGTGCTGTCCGCGCCGGCGGCCGAAGTGGTGAGCGTCACTTCCTCCAGCGAGTCCACCGACGGCATGATGTAACTGAAGAACCCGTCGCTCGACTTCAAATTGTTGTCCTGGGTGTTGATGCCGTCGATGGTGACGTTGATGGCGCCCCTGGGCAAACCGTTGATGGTCGAACTGCGCGGGTTGGTGGGCGTCGAGGTTCCCGGTTGGGTCACCATCAGTTCGACGGCGTTGCGGGTGGCGAATGGCAGGTCCGTGACTTGCCGTCCGGTGATGGTGCTGCTTATTTCCGCGGATTGGGTTTGTACCACGTCGGCGCCCGCTTCCACGGTCACACTCTCCGTGGATTGGCCGACTTCCAGTTTGACCGGAACCGTTGCCGGAACGCCGGCCGACAGAGAGATGTTGGTAACCAAAGCAACCACGAACCCCGGTTTGGTCACCGTCACCTGGTATACCCCCGCTTCCAATTGCGGGATGCTCCATTCTCCCCGTTCGTTGGTGGACGTTTTGAACATCTGGCTGGTGGCCACCGCCTTCAGCAGGATGTCCGCACCGGGCACGGCGGCCCCGGTCGGATCGACGACCGACCCCTCAATGTCGGTCAGAGCCACCTGGCCCCAAATAATCATGGCGCTCAGTAGCAAGAGCACGACTAACCGATTCATTTCTGTAACCCCCTTGTCGAGAAAGACGTATAAAAAAATGACGTGCACACTATCCGGGGTCCCCAGCGTTGCCCGCGAAGGCGCCGGAGCGGGTATCCGTCCCGTCTGGGCCGGCGGTGGTTGCCGCCGTCGTCGAGACACACGGGTAACCGGCGATTACATAACGCGAGGAACGTGCCTGTTTGACTCGCCCCCGTGTTTCAGAGAGTGTTGGAGCTACATGGCCCTGTTACGGTTTGGGAGTATACGGCCGGTAGACGCGAATACCCCGACAAAATAACTCGCTATCCCGGGACGCCACCAAGCAACCGGGACACAAATGGCGCAGAGTTAATTCTTGGAATCTAACACAAGGCCGTAACAACTACAAGTAAAAAGACCTTATTGCCTTAATTAATAACAACCCCGTGCCGCTTGTAGAAATAATCCTCAGTGCATTTGCGCCTGACTGTTGAATTTCTCCGCCAGTGATGGAACCCGCCTCACGGCGGCGCGTCAGCAGGCCCGACCGGCGCGCGTGCGGCCAGTCGCCTTTTAGGGTCTGTCACGAAATAACCACTCCAACCGCTCCCTAACGGGGTGCCCTCTGGGCCCGGCTCAGAGCCCGATTCCGAGCCGCGACCGTAAGGGAGCGGTCCTGGCGAAAGGGCGTTGGTTGTTTCTTGACGTGCCCTTACTTGGCCTGCCGTTCTTCGCCCCACATCAGCGGGTCGGGGCCCGAAAGCGCGCGGAAAATCCGCCAGTTCTCGCGTGCTTCCTCGGGCTTGCCTTGTTTTTCCGCAACCACGGCGCGCAGGTAAAAAATCCGCGGGAAATAGAGCGGCGTCGCCCAATTGAGGCCAACCTCGGAGAGCGACGGGTTGGAACGCAGCAGCGCGGCCGCTTCCGCCACGTGTCCGGTTTCCACATCGGCCCATGCCAGCAGGACCGGGAGCGCGGCGGCGTATTCCCTGGCGGTGCAGGCGCAAGGCGATGCGTCTCCCGGAGCATCGAACTCCACGCTGCCAGACGGTTGGATGCCGGCCGAATCGAGCTCCGAGCCGCGACCATGACGGAGCGGCCCGCGACAGCCTTTTTCAGCACCCGGCTAAGTCTGCGATATCATTACAATTGCCCGGCGCCTCCGCCTTGAAGCAGATATATGGCCACTAACCTCGTCGTACAGCAGGCGCCCGGCGACAACCAGTTTCAAGTCACGCGGACGCAGCCGTTCAAGACGTCGCAGCCGGTGACAGTCCCGTCGCCTTATGCATGGCCCGTCGAAGGGCGCCCGAACAGCAATCTGATGGCGGAACTGCAATGGTACCTGGAACAGTTCCTGGAATATCCCTTTCCGCCCGAGACGGAGCACGCCGAGCGGATCCAGGCCGCGCTCAAGGACTGGGGCGAAGAAGCGTTTAAGGGGCTGTTTGGAAACCTCAGCGGAGGTCCCTTGTTT
>PLRZ01000289.1:0-4482 GCA_003164075.1 Bryobacterales bacterium
CGCAGGTCTCACATCGTTGGCAGGAAGCCGGACTGAAGCCCGGCGCAGACTGAAGTCTGCCCCACCTCCGAACTTCTACCGCATTTTCCCAGCTTCGACCTTAATGTTCGCCGAGTTCTTCCAGGCCTGTTCCGCGTATGGCCCGGTGATGGCGGCACACTGGTCGCTGAACTTGGCTCCTTCGAGCATCTGGGCCTTGTTCATTTTCATCTTCCCGAGTTGATAATTGTCCAGTCCCAGGTAGAACAAAGCCGGAGCCATCCTGGCGTCGTTGCCCTTGACATAGGGGAGAGCCGCGCGCAGGCTCTTGTCGGAAGCGGCATACTGGTTCCGTTCTCCGGCAACCACGCCGGCAATCCAGTATCCGCTTCCCAGCGACACAGTTTTCTTTTTCTCCCAATCGGCTTCCGAAACACCTTCCGGCTTGGAGCGCTTGCCGAACGACGCCACCAGGCGGTTGGCATAAGTCAAGGCGCGATCGCTTTGCTTCGCGGCATAGCAATGCTCGGCCATGAAGTACAGCAGATCGGGATTATCCGGGAGATTGGTCAGCGCCTTTTCGGCCATCGCCGGGATCTTGGCCGAAAGTCCGGCCTGGTTCAGATCGTACAGGTAGGTGGCGTAACCTTCATCCAGGTACTTGCTCTTGGGATTCTCCGCCTCCAGCGCCGCCAGCAGATCGACCGCGGTGGCCGGTGGGGATTTCACTGCTACCGAAAACAAAGCGTACTCGCAGTAGCTGTCCACATCTTTTGCGTAGGCCACGCGTTTGGTCCAGGCGTCTTTCTCGTCCGCAGCCTGCGGAGCGGCCTCCGCGGCGGCTTGGCGCGCCATGATAGAGGTTTCGGCGGCTAGTTTTTTCACTGCCGCCACATCGCCCTTGGCTTCAGCATCTTTCAGACTCTGATAGTTGGTGTCCAGATCCTGCGTGCGGCCGACGACAGGAGCTACAACAAGGAGCACCAGTGTGCTCAGAACCGACAGTTTCATAGTGAGTACCTCTCAAACTGGGAGTATTAATACCGTATTGTCAGCAATTTAATTCTGTGCGATTTGGGCGCCGGATGCAAGGGGGATGTTGATGCCAGGGAGTCTTGGCGGCCGCTTTAAACTGGCGTCCCACAATGTGAGATTTCGTACATTCATGGAGACCACTGGAAATAATGAGCTGAATTCCGACGCAATCCGGCGTTCACAATAGAGTTCTGACGTTTGGGAGGGAAAATGCCGAAGCAAACAGGGGCTTTATGGTTCGCCGGCTTGGCGGCCCTGGGGTGCGTGGCCGCGCCGGGGTTGCGGGCACAGTACGCGGCTCCGCCAACCACCTATTCGGTGACGCAGATCAACGGCATGTTCGGTACGCCCGTCACCATGCAGATTTACCGGGACGGCTCCAGGGCGGTCTACGATCATATCGAGCAAAACGGGACGCATACCCGCAGCATCTACGACCTTCAGGCGCACACCAACTACTCCTGGGACATGGCCAATCCGCAGAACGGATGCAGCGCGGGGACCTATTCGGGGGACTGGGGCGACCCGTTCAACGCGTCCGACGTTACCAACCTGACCAAGACCGGGGCGAAACAACTGGGCAACGAAACCGTCAACGGATTCTCCGCCAAGGTGATTGAAGCCGTGGACCCCAAGTCGAACATCAAGGTCAAGGTCTGGCTGGAGACGAAGTATGGAATGGTAGTCAAAGCGGATATGACGCCTCCTGGCGGCGGCGCAACAACCACGATCGTCGAAACCAAACATTTCAGCCTCGCGAAACCCAGCCCTTCGCTGTTCGTCCTGCCCGAGCCCTGCGCCAAGGCTGGCCCTCCGGTCCACGTCCCCACGCCGGTGGAACGCGTGGCCTCCGAGACCGGCGGCAGCGCCGCGGATTTCGTCGACGCCTACGCCGGACCCGGTTCGCCCAATTCCTGCACCATGCTGCTGCGCTTCGTGGCCGCGGGCTCGATGAAACCACTCAGCAATTTCCAGGTGGCGCTCGACCTGAACGTGGACTTCGACCACCCTGCCAGCTACGTGATGGGCGGGAGCCCCAGCGGCCGCACGGTATTCTCCGGCGGCCATTTGAAGGAGTACACCGCTCAAGTTCAGAATGGGGTTCTGCGCGTGGACAACGTGCCCGACCATTTCGAAATGGAGACCACGTTTAACGGCGGCAACTCCGGCGCCAGTTCGGCGCTGCTCTACCGCCATTGCGCAGGACCGCAAACGGCGATGCTCTTCGTGGTGAAGAATCCGGACAAGCCGTCCGATGGCGCCGACTGGGTGTGGGTAAAATCCGGCAAGTTCGCCACGGTAGCGGGACATTGAGGAGGAACATATGAAAATCGTGAGTCAATCGTCGGACGAAATGGTGCTCCGGGAAGGCAACGCCTCGGGTATCGCGATCGGCATCGCTTTGGCGATCGCCGGCATACTCGGGGCATACTATCTGCACGCTTCCAAGCCGATGGCCCTTTGGATCGGCCTGGCGGTGTCGGCGATCGGGGTGGGCGTGATTTGTTTCGCCTCGTCGATCACGGTGGATGCCAATAAGGCCAAGGGACAACTCTTGTATTAAAAGAAGCGGCTGATTGGAGCGAAAACGGCCACCTACGCGATTGCCGATGTCCTGCGAATCGAGACTCGCAAGCAGTGGCGCATCGAGAATACGCAGCCGGCCGGGAATCGCGAAAATGCCGCGCCGCCGCAGCCGGTACTGGTAGCGCAGTCGGTGATTGTTTTCAAGAGCGGGAAGGAATTGCCGCTGGATCATCAGAAGAATTCCTCCAGCATGCAGATTGGCGCGGTGAATCTGATGGGCGGACAAGGCTCGGAGACGGCCATGGCCAACCGCGTCGCCACATTTTTGGGAGTTCCCTTCCAGGAAATCATGCCGCCCAACATGGGAATGGGAATGAACAGGGGGGCGGGATCAACATCGAGCTCTGATTGGCAGGGTGGCTAGCCGTCTAGATAGGCTAGACTGGCTAGCCGATCTGGAAGTTTCGTGGCACAGGCGCGGAATGCGCTCCCTAACGGTCGCGGCTCGGTAACGAGTGCCCGCGTGTTTGCAATTAGTTACAGAGCCGCGACCGTCAGGGAGCGTTCACGGGTGACGGACCTTCCCCAGCTCTGATTGGCAGCAGCAAGGGAAGAGAATAGAACGGGAGGGAGGATGGCTATGAGCACCAACCCCCGCCAAAAGATGCATGCCCTTGTCGATCGGTGGCCACTCACGCAACTGGCCCCGCTCGAAGGTCTCTTGCAATCGATCCTCGATCCGCTTTCCCGCAAACTGGCGCGGGCTCCCCTCGACGACGAGCCCTTCACCGACGAAGACCGCTTGGCCGTGGCCGAGGCTGACGAATGGCGCAAGCACAACGATCCCATTCCGCTCGAAGCGGTACTTGCCGACTTCGGCCTCGACATGGCCGACTGGGACAGGATGGGGCAAACGCCTGTGCTGGACGAGCCGAACGGCGATGGCTAAGCGCGTCGCCTTCACCGATCAGGCCAAGTCCGACCTCCGCGCCATCGATCAGCAGACCTCTCGCCCACTCCGAGGAAGGCAAAGTCAGAACTCCTGATGTCGCCCCGCAGTTTTGCCCGGCGGGGAAAATGGGCCGCCCCATTCCTTGCTCGGTGGGGCAGGCGGTGCTCGCCTGCCGTCTATCCTGCTTAGGGGCGGCGAAACAATAAGCTGACCAAATGTCTCGAACGTGCGCAATCGCTCCCTAACGGTCGCGGCTCTGTCCAAGCCGTGCGCGTGAGCAAGCGGTTGGGTCTGAATGCACAGGATATTTCTTCGCGGCCCCTTAGGCAGCGGGCTTGGTTCAGCGAGGACGGGCGGGCAGGCGAGCACCGCCTGCCCCACCTCCAGGCTCATCCCAAATTCCACGACATCAGGAGTTCTGATCTTCCGCGACCTCGGCGATTCCACGAGATCACGCGCAACGGCGTCTGATCGCTACCCTTTGGAAACGGCAATCAATGGTAGTACCATACCGTTTCCATAAAGGAGGCCCGCGCCATGCCCGTCGCCAAGGAACTCCCCCAAAACGCTTACACGCCGCTTCCGCCCGACACGGCGTACGAGCCGGTGGTGCCATCCTCCGCCAATCTTCCCGAACTCACCACGCGCTCCATAGCCTGGGGACTCTTCCTGTGCGTGGTATTCACCGTCGCTTCCGCTTACTCCGGCCTCAAAGTGGGGCAAGTCATGGAAGCCGCGATTCCCATCTCCATCCTCGCCATCGGCCTCGCGCGGTTGTACCGGCGCCGCTCCACGCTGCTGGAAAATGTCATCATCACCGGCGTCGGCGGGGTGGCCGGCGGAGTGGTGGCAGGCGCCATCTTTACCCTTCCGGCGCTCTACATCCTCAAGCTGCAGCCCCATCCGGCGGTCACCATTCTTATCTGCCTGGCGGGCGGATGCCTGGGCGTCCTCTTCCTGATTCCCCTGCGCCGCTATTTCGTGCGCGA
>PLRZ01000289.1:4488-13642 GCA_003164075.1 Bryobacterales bacterium
ACCTTTCACGTCTGGAAGGAGTATGTCGATTTTCAGTTCCTGGCGGTGGTGAAGCTGCTTTCCACGCGCGCCAAAACGGTCTTCAGTTTCGACGCCATCAGCTTCATTCTGGGGCTGGGCTACGTGATGGGCCTGCGCAGTTCCATGATCCTGTGCGCCGGCGGCGTGCTCTCCAACTTCGTACTGGTGCCGCTGGTCTGGATGATCGGCCGCCACATTCCCGATTTTGCCGTGTACCCCGCGCAAACGCCCATCGCGCAGATGACCGCGGCGCAAATCTTCCGCGGATACGTCCGCTTCGTGGGCGTCGGCGCCATCGCCACGGCGGGCATCTTCGGGGTGCTCAAATCGCTGCGCATCATCGCCGGTTCTTTCGGCGTGGCCATGCACGCTTTCCGGCGCGGCGAGGCGGTATCGAGCGAGCGCACCGACCGCGANNTCGGTGGCGGCCAGCGCCATCGCCACCACGGCGCGCAATCCGGTGTCCGGAATGACCATGCTGACCATCATCGTCTCCGCCATCGTGCTGTTGCGCTTCGGAGTCTCCGGCACTACCGGCATGTTCTTCGTGATGGCCATCGCGGGGATGGTGTGCACGGCCCTTTCGGTCTCCGGCCAGGCGATCACCGATTTCAAAACCGGTTACTGGCTGGGGTCCACGCCGGCGGCGCAGGAGAAGGTCAAGTTTCTGGGAGTGCTTGCCGCTTCGATCGCCGTGGGCCTGACCATCGTTCTGTTGGCGCGCGCGTTCCAGTTTGGGGATGCCGTGGCGGGCGACCCGCGGGTGGTCCTGCCATCGCCCCAAGCGTCCATCATGAAGGCGCTGGTGGAAGGTTTCATGAGCCGCCAGCCGGTGGCGTATATCCTCTTCGGAGCGGGTGCGGCCATCGCCGTGGCTATGGAAATGCTCCAGGTGCCGGCGCTGATTTTCGCGTTGGGCATGTATCTGCCCCTGGAACTCAACACGCCCGCGCTGGTGGGCGGATTCCTGGCGCATTACCTGGGTAAACGGTCGGAGCGCGTGGGCGGCGGCGAGGGCCATCTTATTCGCGAGCGCGGTGTGATCATCGCTTCCGGACTGATGGCCGGCGGGGCGCTGGGTGGCGTTTTCGGCGCGGCCTGCCGGCTGATTCCCCGCTTTGACGAAGGCTGGATCCGCACGCCGTTCTACGGCAACGAACTGATCTCGCAGTCCGTCTCGGCGGCGCTTTTCGTGGCGCTGTGCGGGTACGTGTGGTTCCGCTCGCTGCGCCGCTCGTAACGCCATAATAGGACCTATGCCGGAATTACCCGACGTCACAGTCTACGTCGAGGCGCTCGCCGCGCGGACGGTGGGGCATAAACTGAAGCGTGCCGTCATCCGCGGACCGTTTCTGCTGCGCTCCGTCGCCCCGCCCGTGAGTGCCATAGAAGGCAAGACCGTCGAGCAGGTGCGCCGCGTGGGGAAACGGATCGCCATCGGCTTCGAAGGCGATCTCTGGCTGGTGCTGCATCTGATGATCGCCGGCCGCCTGCACTGGCGCGATTCCGCTCCCAAGCTCTCGGCGCGCGGTCCGCTGGCGGCATTCGAATTCGATTCCGGCGCGCTGACTCTCACCGAGGCCGGCACGCAGCACCGCGCCGCACTGCATGTGGTGGCGGGCGATGCCGGTCTGCGGTCGCTCGACGCCGGCGGTATCGACGTCCTGGAAGCCAGCCTCGCGGAGTTCGCGGCTGTGCTCGAATCCGCCAATCACACGCTCAAGCGGGCGCTCACCGACCCGCGGATGTTCAGCGGCATCGGCAACGCCTACTCCGATGAAATCCTGCATCGTGCCCGCCTGTCGCCCGTGGCGCTGACGCAGAAGCTGACGCCTGACGCGGCGGAACGGTTGTATCGCGCCACCCGCGAAAGCCTGGTCGAATGGACCGCACGCTTGCGCGAAGAATCGCGCGGAGGTTTTCCCGAGAAGGTCACGGCGTTTCGCGAAGGGATGGCGGCGCATGGCCGCTACGGCAAGCCGTGTCCGCGATGCGGCACGCGCATCCAGCGCATCCGTTACGCCGCCAATGAAACCAACTATTGTCCGAGGTGCCAGACAGGCGGAAAGCTCCTGGCCGACCGCGCTCTCTCCCGCCTGCTGCGCGAGGATTGGCCGCGCACGCTGGAAGAATTGGAAGCGCTCAAGCGGCGCTGAACGGTGACCTCATGAGCTGCCGAGTGATGCTCAGCCCGCGTTTTTCCAGTTCGTAGGCCAAGGCCGCTTCGTAGGACTCCAGCAATCCCGGACCGAGACTGGTGTGCGCGCGAAAGGCTGCATCGACGACCTGTTGAGCCACGGCGTTCTCGCCCACTGCGATCCAGTATAGATCTCTCGCCAAGTCGCCAAGAACGACCGCCAAGAAGAAGACCGGCCGGTCATCCGGCCGTTATTTGCCGCCAGCCAACGGCCCGAGCCACAAACCAAAGCGAACCATCCCACACCAGTGGATCAACATTACGAACACCTCCGGGCTGGCATGCGCGATCTCGCGGCTCTGGGGATTGCGGGACAGGATCGACAATTNNCATGCCGCCGGGCACGCTGAGAGGCGCGCTGAAACGGTAGTCTGCCTGTCCAAGTTGCCGCCTTTTCACCCCGCGGCGCTGAAGCTGCTGAACATCGCCACCGACAGCGGCGCCGCCATGGACGATTTCGAGAAGATCTTCCGGGCCGATCCGGCACTGACGGCGGACCTGCTGCTGGTGGCCAATTCCGCGCTATTCGGGAATCGCGCGAAAATCGGCGCCATTCGCCACGCCCTGGCGCACCTGGGGCTCGACTGCGTGCGGTCTCTTGCCAGCACCATCGCCCTGAGTTTCTTCGTACGCAATCAGCCCCGGACCGCATTTGTGCGCCACATCTGGGCGCACAGCATCGCGACCGCGGCGATCTCGGAAGCGATGGGCGACCTCTACGGCGCGAAGGACTTGTACACCGCCGGTCTGGTGCACGATCTGGGCCGCTTGGGGCTCCTGCTGACCCTGGGGCCAAGCTATGAGAAGTGGGTCACGGCGGAGGTGCCGGACATTGATGCCGCCACTCGGTTGGAGCGGGCTCGTTTTGGCATGAACCACTGCGAGGCGGGAGCCCTGGTGGGTCACAAATGGGGATTTCCCGTGATGCTGCGAAGCTGCATGATCGCCCACCACGAATTGGAATCGGGACCGCCGGGAGATCCACTCTCACTGGTTCAACTGGCTTGCCGGATGGCGGCTGCCATCGGGTATCCGGAAGTCCACCAGGATCCCGCGCCGTTTCCCGAGCTACCGGCCAAGGCACGCGAATCGAAGCAGCTTTCCCCCGAGCGGCTCCGCGAGAAGATCAATGCACAGATTGAAGTGATCGGGCAGTAGTCGTGGTTGCCTCAAACGCTCCCTCACGAGGGAGCGTTCGCCTTGTGTGCTGTATTTCCGAAACGGCGTCTTCAGTACGGCTCGCCAGGAAGCGGCGGCAGAACCGGGGTGATCTTGCCCCAGCCTTGCTCCTTGGCGGTCTTCATATCCTTCACCAGATCTTCCGGCAGCTTATCCTTCAGCTTCGGCCGGCCGGGTTGATTGGCCAGTTCCCAGCCCACTGCCGCCACTGTCTTCGATATCGTCTGGATCTCGTGGTAATCGATCTTTTCCGGGGTGTCCGTGGGACGGTGATAGTCCACGTGCAAGCCCACCGTGAAGAAGGCGATCGGAATCCCCATCTTGGCGAAGTTGTAATGGTCGCTGCGATAGAAAATGCGCTGCCCGCGGGGTTGCGGACCGAGATTGTCGTGCGTCGCATCGGGAGCGGTCACGTCGTAGAAGTGGTCGATCTTCAGCTTCTGGAAGCTGCTATTGACGGTGTCAATGGTCTGCTCCAGGTCGTCGCTCGAGATGTTCGGGCCAATCAGCAGTACCCCGCCCGGGTCCACCAGAACGTGCTGCGGATTGTTGTCCACGGAATTGGCGTTCTTGGTGCGGCCAATCATATCCATGTTGAGGTCGGCCACCACTTTGGTGAGGTCGATGGGCGGAAATTCGGTGAAATACTGCGAACCCCAAAGACCCCGTTCCTCGCCGCCGTTCCACAGGAAGATAATGCTGCGCTTGGGGCGAATGCCCTTGGCCGCGCCTTCGGCATAGGCGTGGGCCACGCCCAGCAGCCCGGTAGAGCCGGAGCCATCGTCATCGGCGCCGTTGTTGACGGTGTGGCCGTCGGGCTGAGGCGCGCTCAGACCGATGTGGTCGAGGTGCACGCTCATCACCACGAATTCGTCCTTGAGCACCGGGTCGCTGCCTTCCAGGATGCCGACCACGTTTTCGGCGTGGCCCGCCTGCTCGTGAACCGCCAGGTGGATGGTAAGCTTCTTGGCGGCATTGAATTCGAAAGCCGCCAGATTGGCATTGGTTTCGGTGGCGCCGAAAGCTTGCGCACCGGTCGTCTTTTCGCCCTGGAAGAGCGAGTTGGTGAAGTCCAGGCCCAGAGTTGCGCTGGGCGCCGCCGGACACGTGGGCGCCGGACGGAATTTGGACACGGTGTACGGCGGTCCATTGAGCGCGGCGCCACCGCGTCCGCCTGCGCCACCGCGGCCGCCGCGGCCACCGGCATTGGGATATGCCATGGTGGTCGCGGTCTGGAAGTTGGCGACGGTCACCACCGCCAGCGCGCCATTCTTGGCGGCGTACTGTTCGGGAGTCCAATAATCTTTGCAGGCCTCGCCGAGGGGATCGGCCGGCGTGGCTGGAGGGGCCGGGGCTGGCGGCGCTCCGGCGGCTGGCGCGGCAGTTTCCGCACCACCGCGCCCACCGCGTCCGCCGCGGCCGGCTGCCTGCGCGGCAGCCACTTCCGCCGGGATGCCCGCCACTACGATGATCTTTCCCTTCACGTCGATGCCCTTATAGGGATCGGTACCGGTCTTATTGATGACGTATCCGTTGCCGGCGAAGACCAGATTGCCGGTCACGTCCAGGGCCTCCACGGGGGCGCCGCCGCGTCCGCCACCGCCGCCCGCGCCGAAGGTCCAATCTTTGGCATATTCAAAAGTCGTGGTTTGGGCAGCGGCATTTCCGCCTCCACCGCCCCGGCGGCCACCACGGCCTGCTGCCGCAGCGTCGCCCTGGGCGCCACCACCGCCGAATCCGCGTCCGCCGCCAGCCGGAGCGGGCGCCACGAGTGTCGCCTTGCTATCCTCTGGTACAATCTCGCGGGCCACCATCTCGATGGGCATCATATAAGGTTGCAGCGGGCCATTCGTGCCGCTGGTGCTGCCGCCTGGCTTCAAGCCCCATTCCGCCAGGTGGCTGGCCACATAGAGCGCCGCGGTATCGTATCCGCGAGATGGAAAATAGCGGCCTTCGAGCTGGTCGGACGCCAGAAAATAGTCGTATACCTTCAGCTCATTTTCGGTGATGGCGTCGGCATTTCCATAAGTGGGAACCGGAGCGGCTTTGGCCGCCTTTTTGGACTGGGCCTGAGCCCGGTCGATTCCCGTAGTAGACAGCAAAATATATGTGAGCGCCGCCGCGGCGGTGCAAGTGACGATAATCCTACGCATAGACCCCTTCGGAGTTTCAACTTTGCAACTTGGGAGATAGGCTAGTGTAACGCGAATTCGCCGGCCGCGTCACGCTATCCTGACCCTATGGTGAAGTGGCTGGGGATCGGCATCGGCGACATCGCGCGCAAGCGGGTGCTGCCGGCTATTTTGCGGGAACCGCGCAGCGAATTGTACGGACTGCTGACTCGCGACCCGTCGAAGGCGCAGGCGTACGCGGGCGCGCGCGTCTTCACGACACTCGACGCGGCCCTGCGCGACCCGGCGGTGGATGCCGTCTACGTGGCGTCTCCGGTAGCGCTACACACTCCGCAGACCATCGCCAGTTTGCGCGCCGGCAAACACGTGCTCGGCGAGAAGCCGGCGGCGATGACTTATGCCGAGGCCGAATCGATGCTGTCGGCGGCGCGCGCCAGCGGACGACTGTGGGGCGTGGCCTACTACCGCAGGCTCTACCCGAAATTGACGCGCACGCGCCAGTTGATTGCCGAAGGCGCCATCGGAAAGCCGGTGCTGGCCGAGGCCAATTGCCACGGCTGGCTCCCCATCCGGGAACGGAGCTGGCTGTGGGATCCGGCGCTGGCGGGCGGCGGACCACTCTACGACATCGGGTCTCACCGCATCGACGCTTTCAACTTTCTCTTCGGGCGTCCGGCGCATGCCACCGGACTGCTCTCGAATGCGGTGCACCGGTTGGAGGTGGAAGACTCCGCCACAGTGCTGATCGATTACGCCGATGGAGTTCACGGGGTGGTGGATGTCCGTTGGAACTCGCATATCGAGCGCGATCAATTCCGCGTGATCGGGACGGACGGCGAGATTAATCTCGATCCGCTCAATGAGGCGTCGCTACGGTATTGCGGGCGCGAGGAACTGCTGCCGGCGGATGCCAACTTCCACTACCCCGCGGTGGAGAATTTCGTGAGTGCAGTGCTCGACGGCGCGCCCCTGATGTGCCCCGGCGAGGAAGCGATTTGGACCGACTGGGTGACCGGGGAAGTGATGCGGCAGTGCGGGAAGCAGGGTTGACCCAGCAAGCGGCAACATCGGCGATCAACCCGATGGGCAACGTCCAATTGAATATCGCTCCCCACCATCGACGCACGCCAGGCGGCGGTCTGCCCGCGTGTTTGCAGTTAGTTCAGAACGCTTGACGTCGTGGAATTTGGGATGAGCCCGTCTTCGTGGCGAGAGATCCGGAGATGGGGCAGGTGGTGCTCACCTGCCTTCTTTCCTGTTCGGGCGCCCCCCTTTGTTCAGCGCGGGCGGACTGGCAGGCGAGCACCGCCTGCCCCACCTTTGGGCTCACCGCAAATTCCTCGATATCAGGAGTTCGGAGTCTCCGGACCAGAGGGCACCGCGCAAACTGAGAATCCGACACCTCCACATGGAAGCGCACACGGGCATACACTCAAAAGGAATGGCAAGCCCATACGGCAGCGCGGGAAGCGCTCTGATGTTGCGACTCTCGGGACTCGCGACGATTTTCGCCGCCGGTTGCGCCTGGGGCGCCGGTCCGTATTTCAACGTGCTCGACTACGGCGCCCGCAACGATGCTTCCGCCAGCGCCACGGAAGCGTTTCGCGCGGCGATTCAAGCTGCCAAAGCTGCCGGCGGAGGCACGGTCTACGTCCCGGCGGGCAACTACGTCACCGGACCCATCGAGCTGGTGAGCAACCTGGTGCTGTCCATCGACGCCGGGGCCACGGTCCGGTTCCCGGCCACCAAGCTGCCTTTCGTGCCCGGAAGACAGCAAGGTGTCGACGCGCTCACGCCCGTCCCGCTGATCGGCGGCCGCAATCTGGAAAACGTGACCATCACCGGGCGCGGAACGCTGACCTCCGACAATGCGGAATGGATGAAGCTCATGCCGCGCGAGGCCGGTGGCGGCGGCGATCCGGGCAGCGCCAACGGGCCGAATTGGGAGCGCCTGCTGCAATTGCTGGAAGTGAAAACACCCGCCTCGCAGGAGGACTACCTGAAAGCGGCGCCGGAGTTGCGGCCGTCGTTCGTGCGCACCATGGATAGNNGTGCACACCGACGGAATCGCCATCGATTCCAGCCGCAACGTGCGCATTTCCGATTGCTATATCGACACCGGCGACGACGGCATCGTCATCAAATCCGGCAAGGATGCCGATGGGCTGCGGGTCAATCGTCCCAGCGAAGATATTGCGATTACGAATTGCACGGTGCGCCACGCGCACGGCGCGGTCACCCTGGGAAGCGAGACCTCGGGGTGGATTCGCAATCTGACGGCCAGCAACATCACGTGCCACGGCACGCAAATGGGCGTGCGCATCAAGAGCAGCCGGACGCGTGGCGGGGGCGTGGAAAACGTGCGCCTCGACAACTGGGTGATGGACGACGTGGGGCAAGGGATCAACGTCACGAACTACTACCTGATGGAGGGCGAAGTGCGCGGCGGAGAAGCGCCCGTTTCGCCGCGCACGCCGGTGTTCCGCAACATCGCCATCGGCAATATGACCATCAGCCGCGCCCGCGTGGCCATCGATATCGAAGGCTTGCCGGAGATGCCCATCGACGGGCTGCGGCTCTATAGCATTGTGGCGTCGGCCAAGGCCGGCCTGAAAGCTTACAATACGGTCGGACTGGCAGTGCACGATGTCCGGTTGGACGCCGAGAGCGGGCCGGCGTTCCTGGTGCGCGATTCGAAGGAACTGGAACTGGATGGCGTGAGCGCGCGCAAGGTATCGGCAGGAACTCCGGTGGTCCGGCTGGATCGGTGCGCGGGTGCGACGGTGCGGGCGGGGCGGATCTCGCTGTCCGCCGGTCCCGGCGAGCTGAAGAGTCTGACGATCTCGGGGAATCCGGTGGTTTCCGAGTCGAAAGTCAATTACTGGACGGCTGCCGAGCCGGCGACGAAAGTCGTGAAATGAATCCAGGGGCCTGTTTTGCAGGCAACCTTATTGCGTCTTGACTATCGAAATCAACGTATCCTTCATCCGTTGACCCGTCTTCATGTTCATCCAAGGGGCTTGGACCGTTATGTTCACATTACCCTTCTTGAACATACCCCCGGTGGCATCGGTATGGACCGCGGTTGTTCCGGGTTGCGTCTTATAAAAGTCGTTCACCTGGGCGGGCGTGGCGTCAGTGCGATAGCAGGCACCGTCCACTTTCATTTGCGTGATGAGGAACTGCGATGTGTCGGCGTCGTATTTCGCGCCATCGAAGACCTTCACTCCATATTTCTCTTCCGCGCCGGCCACGACAAGGCCGGCGACTAAGACTACGAAAGCGAACACTGCAAGATTGCCGATTTTCATGTACTCCTCTTTTGCGTTGCGAAACATGCGAGTAGTAGCCCGGTTCGGCTCCTCCGGAAGCCGAACCGGCGGTGTGAAAGAGTGGATCGCGGGCCCTGAAGATGAGCCTGACAGATAGTGCCTCTACTCCTTCACGAATTCAACGCGCCGGTTCTGCGCGCGTCCTTGTGGCGTGTCGTTGGGCTCCAGTGGTTTGGTGGCTCCCAGACCATCGGCCGTCAGGCGCGCCGCGTCAATCTGAAACTCCGCCACCAGCACCTGCTTCACCGCCTCGGCCCGCCGCTTGGACAGGTCCAGGTTGAGGGCCGCGTCGC
>PLRZ01000744.1:0-1590 GCA_003164075.1 Bryobacterales bacterium
GAGAGCACCAGCGGCGTGGCCAGCCCCGCCAGCAGCAGCGTGGCCGTTTCATAAATGCTCCAGTGCCGCGCGGAACCGCGCCAGCCCATGGCCAGAATTCCATACGCAAAACGCGCCACGCGATTGTGCGTGCGGTCGCGCAGCGTGGCCAAGTCGGGAATCAGTCCCACGAACCAGAACATCAGCGATACCGTGGCATAGGTGGAAACCGCGAAGACGTCCCACACCAGCGGGCTGCGGANNGTGCAGGATGGGGAACATGCCCGCGCAGGCCACCGCGAACAGCGTCATGGCCTCGGCGAAACGATTGATGGAGTTGCGCCAGCGCTGGTTCAGCAGCAGCAGGATGGCGGAAATCAGCGTGCCGGCGTGGCCGATACCGATCCACCACACGAAGTTCGTAATGGCGAATCCCCACATCACCGGAGTTCGCAGACCCCAAATGCCCGTGCCTTTCACGAAAAGGACGCCCACCGCCAGCAGGAACATCAGCAGCAGGACGATGCCCACGCTGAAACCCATGAACCAGAACACCGGAGTGCGCTTGGTCAGCACCACAGTGGCGATCTGGTCGGTGACCGTGCCGAAGGTATAGCCCGGCGCGATGATGGTCTTCGCCGCCGGGGAGTGTGGATCTTGTCGCTCGTCAGCCATCGGCAGCCCCTAGCTCTCCCACTCCGGGTTCGGATTGCGCAGCGTGGCCAGATAGGTGGTCCGCGGACGCGTGTTCAGTTCCTGCAGCAGCCCGTAGTTGCGCTTCTCCGCTTTCATCTTGGAGACGCGGCTGTTCGGGTCGTTGATATTGCCGAAAATAATGGCCTCCGTCGGACAACTGGCCTGGCACGCGGTTTGAATTTCGCCGTCCCGCACCTTGCGGTCCTGCTTCTCGGCGTCGATTTTGGCGGCGTTAATGCGCTGTACGCAGTAAGTGCATTTCTCCATCACGCCGCGGCTGCGCACCGTCACGTCGGGATTGTGCAGCAGTTTCAGGCTGGGCGTTTCGAAATCCGAGAACAGATAGAAATTGAACCGGCGCACCTTGTACGGGCAGTTATTGGAACAATACCGCGTACCCACGCAGCGGTTGTAAACCATGTCGTTGAGGCCTTCGGCGCTGTGGGTGGTGGCCTGCACCGGGCAGACCAGTTCGCACGGCGCGTCCTCGCATTGCATGCACGGCACCGGCTGGTTGTACACCTCGGGATTGGCCGGCTCGCCGCTATAGTAAGTGTCCACGCGCAGCCAGTGCATATTGCGCGAACGCCGCACCTGGTCTTTGCCGACCACCGCGATGTTATTCTCCGCCTGGCAGGCCACGATGCAGCCGCTGCAGCCGGTGCAGGCATTCAGGTCGATCGCCATGCCCCAGGCGTACTTGGGTTTGCCATGCTCATCGGTGGAGTAATTGAAATCGGGGTACATGGTGAGACCGTGGGGCGGAGCTTCCGCGCCGCCATGCACCGATTCCGGCTCCTTCAGATACTCCGCGATATCGCCCTTATGAATGATGTGACGGGATTCGTCGAGCACCCGCTCATTGTGAATCGCGCCATCGTTCTGCGTGGCGGCGAAGAGATACGCGCCGTCGAT
>PLRZ01000744.1:1613-13115 GCA_003164075.1 Bryobacterales bacterium
CCCGGCTGGATCCACACCGGCGCCTTCAGCGTATGGCCTTCATAGGTGAGCCGCACCATGCCGCCGGTCGGCACTCCCAGACGGAAGGCGTCGCCGGGGCTCATGATGGCGGCGTTGTCCCAAGTCAGCTTGGTGATCGGCTTGGGCAGTTCCTGCAGCCACCCATTATTTGCGAAGCGTCCGTCGTAGATGGTGGGATCGGGCCGGAAATTCACTTCGAATTTGCCGCCCAGCCGCCGCTTCTCGGCCTTTTCGGTGACCGCCTCTTCGCGCAACGCAGGAGTTTTGGCGGGCAGCGCCGTACCGGGCACCACGCCATCGTGCACCGCGCGCCGCCACCAGGCCTCGAAATCGGCGCCCGCGTGCTGCGCCGCCCAATAGCCCTTGACAATATCGTAAGGTCTCGTCTCCGGCGAATCGGTGAGCGCCTGGAGCATCGCGTATGCCGACCGGCCGCCGTACAACGGCTCAATCAGCGGCTGTTGAATGGAGACGGTCCCGTCGAACGCCCGCGCATCGCCCCAGGTTTCCAGGTAATGCGTTTCCGGCAGGGTCCACTGGCAAACCGTCGAAGTTTCGTCTTCGTAGAGGCTCAGGTGTACGCTCAGCGCCGCTTTTTTGATGCGGTCGCGCAGGCCCAATTCCACCGGCGCGTTGAACACCGGATTGCCGCCGAGGATCAGCAGCAGATCCACCGCGCCGGCATCCAGATCCTTCACCAGGTCCTGTAACGAAGCCAATTGGTCCACCGGGTTGGCCTCGATCGGATCGGTATAAAACACGGTCTTCCCCACGTTGCCCAAGTGGCTGTTCATCACGTGGGCCAGGGCATGCACCAGGGGCGGCTGATGATCGCCGGCGATCACGACACTGGCGCCCTTGTTGCGCAACAGGTCCTGGGCGACCGGGCCGGCCCACNNCCGGTGGGCGTAGGATTCGGTTCCACCACGTACAACCGGTTCATGGTCGACTGGTTGCCGGTTACCCGCCGCCGCGACGCGAATTGGCGCGCGTACCGCAGGCTGCCGGCGCCTTGCGCCAGGAAGTCCGAATCGAGCGAGAGGATTACATTGGCCTTGGTCAGGTCGTAATAAGTGTTGACCGGCTGTCCGAAGCTGGTCACCGCGGCGGCGCGCGCGCTGTGCGGTCCGGCCGGCTCCCATTGGTGCCACTTGGCCCCAGGATAGAGCTTCTGGATAGCCTTGAATTGCGCCGCCATGGTGGGCGACGTCACTGTCTCCGTGAGAATGCGTATGCCCGCGCCGTTCTTGCTTTTCTGGGCCGCCAGCGCTAAGCGGAACGCACTGAAGAAGTCTCCCCAACCGCGGATTTCGCCCCCCAGACTGGCCGCCTGCGCGCGGTCGGGATCGTACAATTGCAGCACCGACGCCTGCGAGAAAATATCGCACGCGCCCAGCGTTCCGGGATGCTCCGGATTGCCTTCGATCTTGGTGGGCCGGCCCTCATGGCTCTCCACCAGGACGCCGTTGGCCACCCCGCCCAGCGTAGTCGCCGTCGCAAAGAACAGCGGCCGGCCGGGAATCAGTTCCTCCGGCTGCCGCACATAGGGCACAATGTGTTCGGTAGGCTGCCGCGTGCAGCCCGTAAGCCCGGCCAGCGCCAGCGACGCGCCCATCAGCTTGAGAAAATTGCGGCGCCCCTCCACCGGATTTTCGTCCTCGGCCCAGCCGAGCGCCTGCCGCGGAAACTCGCGATGGAGCAGGTCCTGGAACTCCGGCGTGGCCGCCAGATCGTCCAGGCTGCGCCAGTATTCCCGCCCGCTGGTTCGCTGCAGGCGGTTGCGGACCGCCGCAAGATCTAGTTGATTTTCCGGATTATCTGAATGGCTCATCGTTCTCTGGATTACTTTATCGATGACACGTGGAACAGCTCGTCAGCGTGCGGACGTCTTGTATGTTGTATTCATTTTGCAGCCGCCGGCCGATCTCTTCCTGATCGCCCGCCGGCTGGTACCCCATGGTGGTGACGAACTCCCTCGGCCGGATGTACTTCTCCGTGTTCCGATGACAGTTGAGACACCATTCCATCTGCAGCGTGTTGGCCTGCGCCATGAGCGGCATCTTATCCACGCGCCCGTGGCAGGTTTCGCACCCCACACCCTTGTTCACGTGGATGCCGTGATTGAAATAAACGAAGTCGGGCAGATCGTTGACGCGCGTCCACGAGAGGGATTTGCCGTCGCGAAAGCTGGCGCGCACCGGTTCCAGCGTGGGGCTGGTCACCCAGATCTGCGAGTGGCAATTCATGCACGTCTTGGTGGGCGGAACATTGGCGAAGCTGGACGTCTCCACGGTGGTGTGGCAATAGCGGCAATCGATGCCCAAACCGCCCACATGGTGGGCATGGCTGAAGGGCACCGGCTGCTCGCGGACCTGGCTTTGCCGGGTGCTGTAGGCCGACCGGTCGAGCACCGTGAAAACCCAGGTCAAAAAGCCCAGAAAAAAGACCGCGCCGAAGATGGTGATGCGCGAAAACGTGTTGGTGCTGCGGTGAAAGATCTGAGACATGGTTCTTTACCGGCGTCCCAGTGCGCTTGTCAAAATTTTGTTGTTAGACATGTAGGAGGACAACCACGACTCCGGCTACAACATCCCGCAAGTACCCAAGTGTGAATTACAGGTATGTGATGCAGCCGCCGCAAAATTGTTTCATCGTTAGTGTTCGTACAGGTAAACCGACGGTTCCACGTGGCCGGCGGCATCACCCGTGCAGGCCACAAAACGCGACGGCCCCCACAGCGATCCGCCGGCATATTCGCCGGTCTTGCTCAGGGCGTAAAAGTTCAAATCCACTGCCTCCAAGCGCTTCTTGTCATCGTTAAAATTCCGCGACACCCGCTTCAGAGTGTCGAGAATTGCCTCTTTCGGCGACATCCCGTGCTTCATGTTTTCCACCACGGTGTGCGCCCCGCAAACCCGCAAATTCTCTTCCCCGCGGCCCGTGGAGCCGGCGCCGCCCACGTCCTGATCCAGCCACAATCCACCGCCGATAATGGGGGAATCCCCGCATCTGCCGGCGATCTTGAAAGCCATCCCGCTGGTAGTGGTGACCGCCGACATTTCGCCCTTTTCGTTGAGCGCGATACAGTTGATAGTCCCGTGCGGCGGATGGAGCGCCACATCGTAAGCCCAGGCCAGCGTCTCTTCGTCGTACCCCGGAAAATCCCGCTTCAGTTCGGCCAATTTGCCNNAGCAGATCCTCTTCCGGGAAGCCCCAGACCTTGGCAAACTTGAGCGCGCCGGCGCCCACCAGCATCATGTGGTCGGTCTCCGCCATCACCAGTTGGGCCACTTTCGACGGCGTCTTGATCCCTTCAATCGCCCCTACGGCGCCCATGCGGCGCGACGGACCGTGCACGCAACTGGCGTCCAGTTGCACCACGCCATCTTCATTCGGCAGGCCGCCGTATCCCACGCTGGTGTCGTTGGGATCCAGTTCGACAATGTTCACGCCGGCGATCGCGGCATCCAGCGTGTCCTTGCCGGCCTTGATCATCTCCATGGCCTTGTTGCAGCAATTGATGCCGCCATTGGCCCGGTTGTTGCTCGAAATCACGACGGACTTCGGCTTGGACTGTCCCTTCAGGACGCGAATCACCGGCAGTGCCGCCGCACCGAAGACGGCCGCGCGCCGACTGAACGAAAAGTTGCTCATTTGCGTGTCTGTACCGGAGCAGGAAACGTCGAAAGATCTGTTAGTATGTCACATTCCAAGGGCGACATCGTACTCCGAAAATCGCCCCCGGGGCGGCCCTGTAATTTTACAAAGATTTTACAACATGCACCTCACCTTCCGGCGCCGTATCCGTAGCATAAGCATAGGGAAGTAAGAGGAGGGACTTTGGGACCTGTTCCGGTGAGCACGAATCACACTCCGCCGTATCGCGACGAGCACTTGGCCCTCGATTTCGACCAACACTTCGCGGCCCTCGACACCGAGCGTATGTCACTCACCCGCAAGGAATACGACTTGCTGTCGCTGCTTGTGAGGCACGCCGGCGAGATTATTCCGCGGGAAGCCCTGCTGATGCAGGTATGGGGTTACGGCGCCGAAATCCGCACGCGGACGCTGGACGTCCATGTGCGCCGCCTGCGCAAGAAACTGGGGGCCTATGCCGACCGTTACATCGAGACGGTTTTCGGCATCGGGTACCGCTTCCAGCCGTATCACGCCCCGCGTTATTTTCAGGCGGGCGCCAACATCGCAGTAGGCGCGTAGGCGGGGCGGGGTTGTCTTCCGGCTAACCAATATCCCGGACGGGTGTGTGACCATCCTCGCCCCGGCGCCATCGTGCGCGCGCCGGTGAAGCGCGTGGACGTGGGCGATCACAAAGAGAGCGGCTTGTAGAGCCCCGAGTTGGAGACGGGCGTCGGCTTATGATAGTGTCTTGGATATGGGTGATGTCACGATACCCCTCGACGGTCTGTTCGAGCCCTTCAGCCGGTGCTTCGACGCTGAGTCAGCTCAGCGAGTGGTCGAATTCCGTATCGATCCCGCGGTTCAGGCGCGAATCGACGTCCTGTCCGAACGGGCCAATGACGGCGCGCTCGGCGACGATGAACGGGCCGAATACGAAGCCCTCATCAACGTTGCCGACTTCATCTCCATTCTGAAACTCAAGGCCCGGCGTCGCTTGAATTCTACTCGCGGTTAGCGATGGACGCCGCGACGAGAGACTCCGTCCGGCGGCGCGCCGATAATCGCTGCGAATACTGCGGCCTGCGACAAGAACATTGCGACTTGTCCTGTGCACTCAGACCCAACCGCTTGNNGCCGCGACCGTTAGGGAGCGATCGCTCAGGTTCGAGACATTTGGTCAGCTTATTGTTTCGCGGCCCCTAACCTGACAGGCATCGATCCAAGCACTGGGGAGTTGGCGCCTCTTTTTCACCCGAGACGTGACCGGTGGGAGGAGCACTTTCTGTTTCAGGGCGCACGGATCGAAGGACGCACGCCAGTGGGCCGGTCCACGGTGCGCGTACTGGCGATGAACGAGGCCCGGCGCTTGGACCTCAGGTCCGAAGTGCTGGCCCGGGAGTCGCAACGGCATTCACGATAGAGGTTGTGGTGTGCCGCCGGTCACTCACTCCGCGGCAACTCTTCCCCGAAGATCCGGCCCTGGATCGAGGCGTCCTCAATGGCCTCGAGAACCTGTTTGACGATCNNTGACTACCGTTAGAGCGCAGCCAAACGAAGCCCGCCTTCATCAACATCGCCTCGGCATCCCCTGCGGTCAGGCGCGGTGATTTAGGCATGAACTTCGACGGCGGTGGTTAGAATCTCCCGGCTCAGCGCCTCCGAGCGCTCCTCATCGGTCATGGTCTGCAGAAACAGTTCAATCGCCTCACGGATATTGATAAGAGCCTCTTCGACGGTGTTTCCTTGCGATTGGCACCCCTTTAACTCAGGGCAATATGCGTAAACCCCGTCCTGATCCTGTTCAATTACCACACTTACCTTGCCAGTCATCTGTAATCATTCTACTCCGCCAGCACCAGCCCCGAGGGCAGCTCTTCCCCGAAGATCCGGCCCAGCGTCGTGTCGTCTTCCTCTTCGCCTTCCAGCACCGCCAGCAATCGCTCGGCATGCGCCATCCCCTGCAGCTTGCGCTTGACGCCCTCGCGTGTAGCGAGCGGCAGATCGCGCATGGGATCCTCCGTGCGACGCGCCATCGACGCCAGTGCCTCGCCCGCGTGCGGCAGATTCATCAGCGATTCCGCCCAGCGCGTCACCGTCGCCGGCGGCACTACCAGATTGATCGGCCCATAGAAAAGTTTCCGCGCGCCCAGCCGCGTGAGGCACCACAATTCGCTCTCCTTGTAGTCGCCGGCCTTCACGCGCTTCACCAGTGCGTCGCCCAACTCCGTCTTCGTCCCCAGCGGCAGCAGTTCCAGGCTGGACGCCGTGCGCCACATCTCGCGCAACAGCGATGCATTCACGCGCTGCAGCTTCTTGTTCCCCCGCGGCAGCAGAAACCCCGAGAGCCTCTGATATACATCCGCCTGCTGATTGCGATTGAGCCCGCCGGCCACGCGCCCCCAGAAAATCCACCAGTCGATCTCGCACTGCACCTGGTTGCCATACGTGATGCCGCCCGCGTATACCCGCCGCACCTGTTCGATGCGGAAATCGTCGCCCGGATATCCGAAGCCCGGCCGCAGGCAGAAGCCGCACAAATTCAGCCAGCGGATCTCATACGCGGGGCTCTTCTTGCGCCCGCCGGCAGCATTCAGAAACGCATCGGCCATCTGCCGGATGGCCGCCAGCGGCCACGAATTCTTGCCCAGCCCCATGGTCTGCTCCAGTTTGGCCGGCAACTCTTCGGGCGCAATGGGCGATTTCGCGTCCGTCGAAAAAACGCTTCCGATCAGCCCCAGCGACGCTTTCAGAGCCTGCTCGCTCACCACCGCCGCGGCTTTGCGCTCCACCTTCTGCTGCGCCGCCTGCTTGCGCAATTCGAACTGCAGCCGCCAGCGATTGTCGCTGATCTTCGATTCGCACCACGATTCCAGCGTGCCGATCTCCGTCAGCCGCGCCCCCAGCTTTACGGGAATCAACCGCTCTTCCGCCTTCTTGCCGAAGCGGATCACGGCGTTCAGCGGCGCGTGCATGTGCAGGTCCTGATCGTCCGCCGCGAACTCCACTACCTCGCCCAGCTTGTCGTCGGACCGCGTAAGCGAACTATACAAGCGGAACGATACCGGCCGATTAGCCACCAGTTGCAGCGCATCGTTATCGATTTCGATGGCCGCGCCTTCCTCCGCGCCGCGCGGCACCAGGCATACCGCCGTGAACTTGCCATCGCGCGCGTCGCCCAGCCCGATATAGTAGGTCCGCGGCAACCCGCCGCGCACCAGCACGCCGCTGCCCGTCGACCGCACGTACGAGTAGTACGCCGCGCCGCGCGCCACGGCGAGATCGAGCTCGCTATTCTCCAGGATCTCCGGCCGCCGGCCGTACCACTGGCCCACCACGTCGGCCACGCGCTCGCGCAGAATCGCCGGGATGAAGAATCCGCCATTGAAAAGGATGGCGTCGGGCGGTTGCCCCGCAGTCTCCAGGAACGCGTTCAGATGGCGCGTCACCGCCGGGTCGGTGACATACGGCAGGCCCAGTTCGCGGAACAAACTGCGCTTCTCTTCCTTGGGCGGCTCGCCGCGCTGGCTGAACGGCAGAAAGCCTTCGAGCGCCAGTTCCAGCACCTCGCTACGCAGAATCTCGGTCTTCAGCGACCTGCCGATCAGCGACGATCCCGACCCCAGAACGGTAATCTCCACGCCTTTCAGATTAGGATCGTTGAGCAGCTTCTCCTTGGCCGCGGAACACTGCCGCCGCAGCCCGCTGCGCTGCCGCACGGAAAGCGGAACGCCGAGTTTGGTCTCCACCAGCCACGTCAGCGTGAGATCCAGGTTGTCGCCGCCCAGCAGCAGGTGCTTGCCCACCGCCGTGCGCGTGAAGTTCACCAGGTCGCCCTCACGCGAGACGCGAATCAAGCTGAAGTCGCTGGTGCCGCCGCCCACATCGCACACCAGCACCACTTGCCCGTTGAACAGTTTCTTGCGCGATTGCGCCAGGTTGTTCGCAATCCACGAATAGAAGGCCGCCGCCGGCTCTTCCAGCAGCGTGAGCTTTTCCAGCCCGGCATCGCGCGCCGCCATCACCGTCAGCTCGCGCGCCTCTTCGTCGAAGGAGGCCGGCACGGTGAGCACGATGTCCTGCTCCGCCAGCGGCACGCCCATCGCGGTATCCCATGCCTCGCGGAACTTGCCGATGAAACGCGCCGAGACCTCTACCGGCGAGAGCACCCGCCCCGTCTCCTGCGAATCCCACGGCAGAATCTTCGCCGTGCGGTCCACATCGGGATTCGACAACCACGATTTCGCCGAGTGCACCAGCCGCGTGGGCACAATTGCGCCCTGCTCGCGCGCGTACACCCCTACCGGCTCCCCGTCTTCCAGAAACAGGAACGAAGGCAGTGTGCGCCGCGCTTCTACGCGCCCCGCCGCCACCAGTTGCGGCGTCTCGAAAATGTGCAGCGGCGGAAATTCGCGGTCGTCGCCCTCGCGTTCGTCAATATATGCCAGCGCGGAATTGGTAGTGCCGAGGTCGATTCCAACCTTCACGCCGTCACCTTCTCCCGCACATTGAATTCCAGTTTCCACTTGCGGCCATCGTGCGCCACGCACCACAACTGCAGCACGCCGGTCTCGGTGATCACGGTCTCGAACGAGACGGGCACCACTTCGGACGAAACTTCGCCCGAGGGGAAACTCACCTCCATGGGCGACAGCTCTTCCAACCGATCGCCGTAGTCCTCGATCAAGTCGCCCACCTTGTCGTTCTTGCGCGCCGTGGAGGTGAAGAATCGGAATTCCGCCGGCTGTCCCACTACCAGTCCGAACTCGCGGCCGGGGATGGCCACTTCGCTGCCCTCCTCCATGCCGAACGGCACCACCGCCAGCGCCTTGAGAGGCGCGGGGAAACCCGGGATCGATGGCAGAGAGCTCTCCACTCCGACGTAATAGGTGCGCGGCACGCCGCCGCGGATGCGCACTCCGCGGCCTCCGCGCGCCAGCCCATAGTACGCCGCGCCGCGCGCCACCGCCTGCATCAGATCCTCGCCGCTCAGCGGCTTCACCGCCGGCAGGCCCTCTTCCGCCAGCCACGCATCCAGGGTCGACAGGATCCGCTGCCGCACCAGTGTCGCATTCAGCACGCCGCCATTGAAAAGCACGTGCGTGGGGCAGGCCAATCCGCTCGGCCCGCGCCGCACGGCGGACTGCTGCGAAGTGGCCGCCTGTTGCCGCAGGAATCGCGCCATGTGCCGCGTGATGGCCGGGTCGGCCGCATACGGCAGTCCCAATTCCTGCAGGCCCACGCGACGCTGTGCCGCCGGCATCTCGCTGCTGGCCACCGCGGGCAGGAAGCCCTCGCCCAGCACTTTATCGATATCGCTGCGCAGCAGGGACGCCTTGATGGTGCCGCCCACCAGGCCGGTCCCCTTACCTAAGATGGTCACCGCCTGCTCCCCGGCGGTGGACTGCGGATCGAGCAGCTTTTCCTTGGCCACGCGGCAGTTGTTCCACAGCGATTGCATCTGCCGGCTATCGAGGCGCGTGCCCTTTTCCGCCAACCGCGCCGCTACCGTGCCCGCCAGCGCCAGGTCGATATTGTCGCCGCCCAGCAGAATGTGCTCGCCCACGGCGATGCGATCGAGCGCTAGTTCGCCCTTCGATTCGGTCACCGCGATCAGCGTGAAATCGGTGGTGCCGCCGCCGATATCCACCACCAGGATCAAATCGCCCGGCTGCACGCGCTCGCGCCAGTCGACGTGCCGCTCGATCCACGCATAGAAGGCCGCCTGCGGCTCTTCCAGAAGCGTGATGTCGCCGTAGCCCGCCTGTTTCGCCGCTTCCAGGGTGAGTTCGCGAGCCACCGCGTCGAAGGATGCCGGCACCGTCACCAGCACCTGCTGATCGGCAAACTTCGCGTCCGGCATGCGCGCGTCCCACGCTTCGCGCAAGTGCTCCAGATAGCGCCGGCTGGCTTCCACCGGCGAAATCTTCGGTACTCCTTCAGGAGCGCGGAACGGCAGCAGCGCGGCCGTGCGGTCCACCCCGGAATGCGAAAGCCACGACTTGGCCGAGGAAACCAGCCGCCCGGCATTCTCCACCCCGCGCTTCTGCGCCAGCCGCCCCACCACGAACGCGCCGGCCTCGTCCCATGGCAGCGCCAGGGTTCCCGCCGGGAAATCGGTTGCCCCAGGCAGATACAGGAACGACGGCAGCAGATCTTCGTCGCGCACTTCGCCCGGATTGACCAGTTGCGGAATCCCCATCAACTGAACGTTGGCCGGCGCAAACGGATCGGCGTCCTGCCGAATCTCCGCGTACGCCAGCGCGCAATTGGTGGTGCCTAGGTCGATGCCAATGACGTATTTGGGTTGCAATGTGGCTCCAGATCCTTTAAGGATAGCCAATTACGCCCTGCAGCCCGGAAGTTGGCAACCCTCAGGGTGCGTAACCGTCTTGGGGGATGCTGGCACGAAAGGACGTTGGCAGGCGAAAGCGCCTGCCCCACCTTGCCATGCAAATTGTTGAGCCTCCGTGGTGGGGCAGGCGCTTTCGCCTGCCAACGGACCGCCTGGAGATGATGAATCCCCACTTCGGTTAAGCACCCCAATCCTCAAGCCGCGCGCCGGGGGAGCACCTCTCGCTCGATCTGTTCCCTCAGCGCGTCTTCGGCGGCAGCCCCGTCGCTTTCTCGGCGGTCATCTTAACATCCCCTACTCGATCTCAATCTCCGCCGGCGCCACAATGGCCGCGTCCTGCTTGGCCGAAAGCGCCGGCAGAGTCACCCTGGCCGCGCGCCATCCCTTGTGGCGGAGTATCCCGCCTGCAGGCGGACGGGCCGGCACGTTGCCGATGAACTTCACCAGGTTCGGATCGTCCGACGGCGTCTTCGCGAACGTGCCTTCCACTCCGTCGATCACCGGCTGCAGCTTGACGTACTGCCCCATCGATTCGCGGCACTGGTCGTGCATCTCGCGAACCGCCGCGCCCACCTGGTCGTCGGAGTAGGTGGCGATATCCTCCATCAGAAAGTCCACCAGCCGCGAGTCGCGCTGGAGAATCGCCAGGATCTGCAGCGCGCCGTCCGAGGCGGTCGCCACGCGCGCCACCGGAGCGGGTTTCGCCGTCGTGGGCGCGGGCACCGGCCCCTTCCTTACCAGCTTGAGATCGATCAGCGTACGTGGGGAAAGCTCCCCGCGAAACAACATATTGAAGAAACAGCGTATCGCGAGAATGATGCGGCTCAAATGCGTGTCTCCAGACCTAATTGTAGGCCGGGAAGCCGGCCATTGGCGATCCCGCAGGCCGCTGCAAAGACGCCTCACTCGGTCGATTTTTGGGCGTTTTGCCCAAAAAACCGCGGGGCGCCGGTTTAGAATCAGCGTGTTACAGGCTCAATTTTTGGTAATTTTGGGCGTTTTGCCCAAAATCGCACACCTGGCACCCTATTCCGGGAGCAGCCCGCACAACTCTACCACGCTCGCCCGCCGCCCAAACTCGCACAACTGGAAAGCTTCGGCGTGCTCCGTCTTGCCGCCCCGCTCGGTCCCGTACCGCCGCTCCAACGCGGCTCTTACGGCAGGCGAAATCTTGCCTGCCCGCGTTCGGGAGAGCCATCGCCTTCTTGCCGCCGCGTCGCTGGGAACCTGATCCGCGTTCCCCTCCAGCCACGGCAGCCAGTCGTAAAACTGCGACGCGTGCGCATCCAGCCCATCGACCTTCGTATCCCAAACATCGTCGATGTCCACGGCCACATCCGGACGGAAAGGCGCCGGGTCCTGGAAATCGTCCTCGAAATAAAGGAAGATCGGGTTTCGGCGCAGCGGCGCAACGTCCGGGACGATCTTCGGCACAACCACCAGAAATGCGGCGTCCTGCACCAGCATGGCGGTGTAACGGTGGTCGGGGT
>PLRZ01000700.1:0-9603 GCA_003164075.1 Bryobacterales bacterium
CGACGGTCCGGCGGAAGCGGCGGCGGTGGCCGCGGAGATGTTCGGCGTTCCGTTCCATCCTCCGGCCACGGCGCGCGCGTGCCGCGATAAGTTCCTGGCGCGCCAACTTTACCAGGCGGCGGGCATGCGGACTCCGTGGTTCTTTCGCGCGGCCCTGGACGGCGATGCGGCCGCGCTGGCCGCCCGTGCCCAGTATCCTTGCGTGCTCAAGCCGCTGGGACTCTCGGCCAGCCGTGGGGTGATCCGCGCCGACGATGCGGACGAATTCGTGGCGGCATTCCGGCGGATCGGCAAGATCGGCGAAAAGTTTGTGCAGGTGGAGGGCTATATCCCCGGCCGCGAGTTTGCCGTGGAAGGGCTGGTCACCGCCGGCCGGTTTCAGCCGCTGGCCATCTTCGACAAGCCCGATCCGCTGGAGGGTCCGTTCTTTGAGGAGACCATCTATGTGACACCTTCCCGCGAGCCGGCCGAAGTGCAGCGGGACCTGCTCGACGCCACGGAGCGGGCCGTACGGGCGCTGGGTTTCCGGCACGGTCCGGTGCACGCGGAATTGCGCCACAACAAGGAAGGGGCGTGGATGTTGGAGATCCACGCGCGGCCCATCGGCGGCCTATGCGCGCGGGCATTGCGTTTCGAGGGTGGGACGCCGCTCGAAGAGCTGATTCTTCTCCACGCGATAGGGGAGGACGTTTCGCGGGCGCGGCTGGCCGACGCCGCCTCGGGCGTGATGATGATTCCCATTCCCAAGGGCGGGCTCTATGAGCGCGTGGAAGGGGTGGAGCGCGCCCGGGCGGTCCTGGGGATCTACGATGCGATTATTACGGCGGCCGAAGGGCAGCGGCTGATTCCGTTGCCGGAGGGATCGAGTTATCTCGGATTCCTGTTCGCGCGGGCGGAGTCGACCGCGGCTGTGGAAGCGGCACTGCGGCAATCGCACGCGGAGCTGCGATTCCATATCGCGACGGTGCTGGAGACGTTCAAGCCGCAGGGGTAAGCGCCAACTCACGGCCTCTTCCAAAGCCGTGCATCCCACCGCACGGGCAGCGCTACGCTCGCGCGAATCCGTTTGAAATCCGGATGTTCCTGGTTGATCAAAACGTTCCGCTCGATCCGCGTCACCACCGAAGGCACGAACAGCACCGGCGTGCGTTTCTCGTCATACCGTTAGTTAGCGAGCATTGAGACGCGGAACGGCTTGTTACCATTCAATACTCGCGAGTTGCTGGCGCTTCTTGACGAGGAGGCCGGCGCGTTCTCCGGGTGAGAACCACTCCTCAGAGTACGCGGAAAGTACCCGCGGAACTGGGAGCCATAACTTCGCGCGGGGTCATGCCGGACTTGGGCAGGCAATGCTCGAACTCGCGCGGGACAACCGTCGAATGCCTGGCGCCGCGCCGGCGCACGAACAACCTTCCGGCCACCAGGTCGAGCGGACGCGGGATCGCCGAAATGTCCTTGCGCGCCACGCCGTGCACCACCTTCTTGAGCAATCCCAAGGCTGAAATAACAGCTCCCAGGAGGGGATACTGCTTCATCGCGATGGTCCGCTCGCCGTAATCGCGCTTCAGTACCCGCCGCAACCAGAACTTCGGGACCGGCGCGATGTTATAGAACGCGAGCGTCAGATTCAACGCCGTGGGCATGAAATTGACGTAGGAAGCGAGCGTGATCTTCTCTTCCGGATTGGTGAATCCAGCTTCCTCGCCCATGCGGTGGATGGTGGTTCCGGGCAGCAGCGTAAGCGAACTGACGGTGAAGCTGTAGGGCGGCTTGAGCGCGGCCACAAGGCGCAGCGTGTCCTTCAGTTCCTCCGGATGCTCCCAGGGGTTATCGACAATCAGATCGTATTGAACCGGCGCCATCCGCCTGCGATTCTTGTAGACGATCTCCGACCCCGCGAAAATCTTCTCGTCATGCCGCGGCCGGACGAACACTTCTCTCATGATGCGCTCGTTCCCGGATTGCACTCCGATGCGCAGCTTGACCATTCCGGCATCGATCAGCGCCTCGAATTTCCGCTCCTCGATGGATGCCGGAATCACACCGGTGACAAAGAACGGTATGTCGAACCGATCCTTGTAAGCCGCCGCAAATTCCTGAATCACCTTCAGGGGCAGGAACATGAACGCGTCGTCGTCAATGACGACATTGTGTATGTGCGGATACTTACTCAGGATGTAGTCGATCTCGGCCAGGAAAAACCCGGCCGAATGTTTCCGGAAACGGCGGTATCCCTGATCCAGGTCGATGAGCACGTCGTTGGAGCAGAACGTACACTTATACGGGCAGCCCTGGCTGAACATGGTCCAGAGCTTGGCTCCGTAATACTTCTTCATCAGGGCCAGATCCATGCGCTTGAGCGTGCCTTGATCGTTGACAAAATGCTGCTCGAATTCGAAATCCATGAATGGAATTTCGTCGAGATCCTCGATCAGCGGCTCACCCGCATTGCGAATCACCCGGCCGTTATCCTGAAACCAGAATCCCGGGGTCCGACGGTAGTCGCCGCCCTCGTCCAAAGCCCGGACCACTTGCAGAAAGCTGGATTCGCCCTCTCCCATGCAGATTCCGTCGGCGACCCCGATCGCCTCCTCGGGATAGCTGGTCGGGTGGATGCCGCCCCAAACCACGGGTACGCCGAGTTCCTCACGCAGGCGGCGGGTGACCAGGGTTGCCTGCTCCGCCTGGTGGGTCCACACACTAAGGCCGATTATGGCGCTATCTTTGACGATTTCGATAAGTTGCTTGTAAGTGGACTCCGGAAGATCGTTATTGTAATACTTCGTCTGCAGACGCTGGCGGGTCTGTCCCCAAAAATCCGTCGCCCGGAGGAAAATCAGGTGCACGCGAAAACCGTGGCGCTTGAGCTGGGATGCGATCCGGCGGGGGCCGATGCAATAGATATCGTCGGTGAAACTAATCAGGCTGACGGTAATCCGGTTCCGCTGGCTCATGCTGGATTCACCAAAACTCATAGACAGTTTCTGTCGCGAAACTCACTTCAAATGGCAAGAACCGCTTGCTGGCGCGCGCGGCTCGGAAAACACTGCGATAATTCCACGGGACTTGTTGCCGAGCCGCGACCGCAAGGGAGCGGTTTCTTGAGTTTCGCGTCAGAAACTAGATAGCGGCTTCCGTTCTTGCCTTTGCGTTCAGGGTACCACACAGGTTGTCCTTCCATTCAGGAATGATGGCCGCGGGGTGCCCCCTGTCCGCCCGAGCAGGATCGAGGGCAGGCGAGCACCGCCTGCCCCACCTCAGGAGTTCCGCTGCTCTGGTGGCGTTGCGAAGCCGCGGATCTCAGCCCTTGCTTTTCGGCGCCACGAAATCCGGCGGCAAGGCCGCGCCTTCGCCGAAGAAGTAATTGTCCATCTGCTGGACCAGAAACTCCTGCGCCTGCGCGGTGCCCAGGTTGAGGCGGTATTCGTTCATGAGCATCTTCATATGCTCCACCCACATCTTC
This sequence comes from Bryobacterales bacterium, assembly GCA_003164075.1. The sequence goes on from PLRZ01000700.1 coordinate 3,464, forward strand.
CAGGCATCCTTCGACACGTTGTCGTAGATCTTCTGCCCCAGCGGGTGGCCTTCGAACGGAATTTCATCCAGACCCTCCATTTCGCGCTGAAACTTGACGCAGAAAACCTTGCGCGCGCCGGGGCGGATGGCGTTATCGATCTGGTTGAAACCGCTGCTGCCACAAGACATGAGTTGAAAACCCTCCTCCGTCCAGGATACTACGCGCTATTGCCCCGCCACGAAGCCCAGACGCGAAACCACCGCACCCAACTCGCGGCGGTCGGATTCGCCGGGCGGCGCGGCGCGATCCAGTTGGATGGTCACCCGCGCCATCTGCGCCGCCAGTTGTCTGCCAGCCACCGCTTTTGCCAGCCGATAGCCGCCGGGTTGCGCATAGGTCTCCGCCGTCAAAAGCTGGCCGTCCAACATCACGGAGACAGTCACGGGGCCGCCCGCCCGCGCGATGAAGTCCGGGGGGAAATAGAGTTGGATTTCGAAGGCCGCCGGCTCCGCGGGCACGCGTAACACCGCCTCGGCTTGTTTGGACATCCACCGCCAGCCGCCTTCCTCAATGCCATACCACCCGGAACCTAGTTGCGCCTTGCTGCGAATGTCGCCCAGATTCAGATAGGAAAGCTTCGGTTCCCCTGGCCGTGCAGCCGGCGCCCCGGCGGCGGACGGCAGGTCGGAGTCGACCGCCAACTCTCCCCAACCGGCGCGCAATTGCGGCGGCGCGTCGACTGAGAGGACCGCCTCGCCGAGACCGGCCAACGGTAGCGATGCGGGCTCCCAAAGATCGCCGTGCACCTCTACGGTTCGCGCAAAGAGGCTCTCACCGGACGGGCGGGCGATGCGGAAGACCGCCGGTCCGCTGCCGCGGGCGAAGAGAGCGAACCGGAGCGTGCCCTGCGGGTCGAGCGGAATGTGGACCGGCGCGCCCGCAACGGCCAGGTAGACCAGGCGGCCGGAGAATTGCGTGGGCGTCCACGGTCCCGGCACGTCGAGGAACGACGAGGTACGGGAATAGGTGATTCGGTCGAGCGGGCGGAGGGAGAAAGAGAACGGCAGCAAACCGGCGGACGCCGCTGAGAAGCCCGAATGAGCATACCGGTCGATCAGGCGCAGCGGCGTTCGCACGCGCAGGTCCACGGTGCGCAACGGCACGGCGGCCTCTTCGGCGAGGCTGTCGTAGTGTCCGCCCAGCGAAAGCTCGGAGGAGACAATCCACTCGCCCGGTGCCGGAACGCTGTTCTCCTCCAGCGTCCGCCCTCCACGGGCCAGCATGTAGTAGCGAAAGCCCCAGTCGCCATTCACCAGAAACGTTCGGCCCGGAGGCGGGGGAACATCCGGGTACACGCGGGCGAATTCGTAGGCGGCAAAGGAAAGGTTCAGGCCCAATACCAGGTTGACCGCGAGCGCCAGCGCCAGTATTCGCGGCCGCCGGCTAAACTGGAGCACGAACAAAAGCACCATGGGAGCGGCCAGCGCGAGCAGATAGCGCGATGCGCCGGCAAAGAAGACCGTGGCCGCAAACGCGAAGTACAAGAGGCACCAGCCGGCCAGCAGCGGATTGTGCCGGCGCGCCTCCCAAAGCCAGAGCAGGGCATTCACTCCCAGTGCGATGAACACCGCCAACAAACCGCGCTCCCACCAGGGATAGCCGTGCACCAGGAGGCACAGCAGCAGACCCGGAGCGAGCCCCCACAATCGGCGCCAGGCCAGCGGCACGACGATCACCAGCATGCCCAGGTGCTCCAGCAGAGCGAGGGCGCTGGCCGCTTTTACCCCCAGCCGGCTGAAGGCGGGGGACCGTCCGTAGGAGAGCAGCACCGCTCCGGGCAGGCGATGCGTCAGACCCCACTGCAGCGCCTGCCATGCTCCCACCCCCAGATATGGCGCGGCCAAAGCCAGCCAGGCGGCGCGCGACGGGCGTTCGCGTTTCAACAGGTACTCCAGCAGCAGAATCGGAGGGAGCGCCAGGGCCTGCAACTCGGTGAGGCCCGAGAGCGCCAGCGCGACGCCTGCAATCGCGAACCGCCTCGCGAAGAAGGCCGCCGCGCCCACCAACAGGAAAGCCAGGGCCGGCGCCTCGGGGCCCGCCAGCGTGTTGGTGTTCACCTGCACCAGCGGCGACGATGCTACCAGGAGGGCGCCCCACAGAGGCCGCGACGTGAAGCGCGCCGCCAGGGCATACGCCGCGAAGCTGATTCCCAGCGGAAACAGCAGGTAAAACACATGAAAAAACGGCGCTGAAAAGTGGCCGCGCAAGATCCATGCCAGGGCCAGGATGTAGGCGTTCAGAGGCGGATGGGGGTGACCCGTCGCGTCCATCAGGCGCCCCAGAAAGACGTATTGAAAGTTCAGCGGTGTGAGCGGCTGGCGCAGCACGTGGCCGGCGATGTCCAGATACGTGACTTCGTCGCCCTGTACCGGCTGCGTCAGGAACGGCGCGTGCAACAGCAGCGTGAAAGCGGTCAGCAGGACCAGGTCGCGGCGGCGGTTTATGCCGGCTTCCATCGCAATACCGGTTTGCGCGCGGCCAGCACTTCATCCACACGGCTGGTCCGCGTCCCGTGCGGCGCGGTTTTGACCAACTGCGGATCGCTCTCCACTTCTTTGGCGATGGAGATCATGGCGGCGATGAACTGGTCGATCTCCTGCTTGCTCTCGGTCTCGGTGGGCTCAATCATGAGCGCCCCGTGGACAATCAGCGGGAAGCTCACGGTGTACGGATGGAAACCGTAATCGATGAGGCGCTTGGCGATGTCGCCGGTGCGTACGCCGAGCTTGGCCTGGCGCGCGTCGCTGAAGACCACTTCGTGCATGTTGGGCTGCGAGTAGGGCAGGTCGAAATAGGGCTCGAGCTGTTTGCGGATGTAGACCGCGTTGAGCACCGCGTCGACGGTGGCATTGCGCAGGCCCGGACCGCCATGCGCCAGGACGTAGGCCAGCGCGCGCACCAGCACTCCGAAATTCCCGTAGAATGCCTTCACCCGTCCGATGGTGTGCTTGCGCTTATAATCGAAGGCCCATTTCTTGCCGGCGCGGCGCAGGCGCGGAGTGGGCAGGAAGGGCTCCAGAATCTTCTTCACGGCCACCGGACCGGCGCCCGGACCGCCTCCGCCGTGGGGCGTGGAGAAGGTCTTGTGCAGATTGAGGTGCATCACGTCGACGCCGAAATCGCCGGGCCGCGCGATACCCACCAGCGCGTTCATGTTGGCGCCGTCCATGTAGAGCATGGCGCCTTTCTTATGCAGAATCTCGGCGGCCTGCGCGATGTTCTCTTCGAACACCCCCAGCGTATTGGGGTTGGTGACCATGAGGGCGGCCACGTCTTCGGTGACGAGCTGTTCCAGGGCGCCCACGTCCAGCACGCCTGTTGCGCTCGACTTGATATTCTCCACGGCGTACCCGGCGATGGCGGCGGTAGCGGGGTTGGTGCCGTGGGCGGAATCGGGAATGAGGATTTTCTTGCGCGGATTGCCGCGCTTTTGGAGCAGCGCGCGGATCAGCAGGATGCCGGTGAGTTCGCCATGCGCGCCTGCCGCGGGCTGCAGCGTGACGGCGTCCATGCCGGTGATTTCGGCCAGAGCGGCCTCCACCCGGGCCATCACTTCCATAGCGCCCTGCGCCAGCGATTCAGGCTGGTACGGATGCGCCCAGGCGAGGCCCTCAATGCGCGCCACCAGCTCATTGATCCGCGGATTGTACTTCATGGTGCAGGAGCCCAGCGGGTACATGCCGTAATCGATGGCGTAATTCCACGTGGAAAGGCGCGTGAAGTGGCGGATGGCTTCCACCTCGCTCACTTCCGGGAAGCCTTCGATGGCGGTGCGCACGTTGCCTGCGCCGAGAGCTTCGGCGGGATCCACGGCGGGGACGTCGAGCTCGGGAAGCTGGTAGGCCTTCTTGCCGGGCGAACTGCGCTCGAAGATCAGCCGCTCATTCTGCGAAAGGTGCGCGGTGACTTTGTCGATCATTGAGCCACCTCGGCGAGTAAGTCCATGTCGGAGCGTTTGGTCATTTCGGTGGCGCACAGCAGCACCGAGTCGGCCAGTTCGGGATAGAAGCGGCCCAGCGGCAGGCCGCCGATGATTTTCTTCTTCAGCAACTTCTTATTCAGTTCGTCGGGCGGCTTGCCGTCAATGCGGGCCACGAACTCGTTGAAGAAGGCGCCGGTGAAGCGGGGCTTCACTTTGCCGGCCAGGTAGTGGGCCTTGGCCAGGTTCTGCAACGCCAGTTCGCGCAGCCCTTCCTTGCCGTAGACGGTCATGAAAACCGTGGCCATGAGGGCGATGAGCGCCTGGTTGGTGCAGATGTTGGAAGTGGCCTTCTCACGGCGGATATGCTGCTCGCGCGTGGCCAGCGTCAGGCAAAAAGCGCGGTTGCCGCGGGAATCCACCGATTGCCCCACCAGGCGGCCGGGCACCTGCCGGATGTACTTTTCCTTAGTGGCGATGATGCCGGCGTAGGGACCGCCATAGCTCGGCGAAATGGCGAAGGATTGCAGCTCGCCGGCCACGATATCGGCTTCGGCGGGCGGCTCCAGAAGACCCAGCGACACGGCTTCGGTGAAGATCACCACCAGCAGCGCGCCGCGCTTGTGGGCGATTTCCGCCGCGGCCTTCACCTGGTCCACGATGCCGAAAAAGTTGGGGGATTGCACGATGACGGCGGCCGTAAGGTCGTCCATCTTGCGCTCCAGGTCTTCCAGATCGATGGTGCCGGCTTCCGGCAGAAATCCGAATTCTTCCACCGGCATGCCCTGGTTCTTGGCGTAGGTGCGCAGCACTTCGCGATACTCGGGATGCAGCGACCGCGCCACCAGCACGCGTCCCTTGCCGGTAGCGCGCACGGCCATCATGGCGGCTTCGGGAACGGCCGTGGAGCCGTCGTACATCGAGGCATTGGCCACGTCCATGCCGGTAAGCTGGCAGATCATGGTCTGGAATTCGAAGATGGTGGTGAGCGTGCCTTGCGAGATTTCGGCCTGGTAGGGCGTGTAGGAAGTGAGAAACTCGCCGCGCGAGACCACCGTATCCACTAAGACGGGGCGATAGTGGTTATATACTCCGGCTCCCAGGAAAGACGCGTAGCCGTTGGCGTTTTCCGCCGCGCGGTCGCGAAAATACTGGACGATTTCGTATTCCGAAATGCCCGGCGCGAGCGCCAGGGGCCGCGGCAGGCGAACCGCCTCGGGTAAGTGCGCGAATAACTCTTCGGCCGACGACACGCCGCAGACGGCGAGCATCTGCTGGCGCTCGGAATCCGACTTCGGTAAGTAGCGCAACTACTTTTCCGCCCCTATATAAGTTTGATAGTCGGCGGCGCTCATGAGGCCCTCCACCTCGGCGGGGGCGCTGAGCGTGAGCTTCACCAGCCAGGCGGCCCCGTGCGGGTCGGTATTCAATATTTCGGGTTTATCGGCCAGCGCCGGGTTGACTTCGGCGATCTCGCCACTTACCGGGCAATAGACATCGGAAACCGCCTTGACGGATTCCACCGAGCCCAGCGACTTACCCTGCTCGATATGCGCGCCTACCTTCGGCAGATCCACATAGACGATGTCGCCGAGTTCTTGCTGGGCGTGATCGGTGATACCGACCGTACCGGTGCCGCCCTCCACCAGGATCCACTCGTGTTCCTTGGTGTAACGATAGTTTTCTGGATACATGTTTATTTGGCTCGTTTGTAGAACGGAGTTTCCACCGTGATCGCATCCACGGGTTGGTTGCGGACCATGACTTGGATGGTCTTGCCGATCTGCGCCCGGCCCACGGGCAGGTAGCACAGACCGATATTCTTGCATAATGTGGGCGAAGGCGAACCGCTGGTTACCCATCCGGCGGGTGCGCCATCGATATACACTTCGTAGCCGTCGCGCCCAATGCCCCGGCCGCGCATTTCGAAGCCCACCAGGGTACGCTGCAAGCCGCTTTCCTTCTGTTTCAACAGCGCGTCGCGGCCCACGAAGTCGCCCTTGTCGAGTTTCACAATCCAGCCAAGGTCGGCTTCCAACGGAGAAATGGAGGCGTCGATCTCGTGGCCGTAGAGCGCCATTTTGGCCTCCAGCCGGAGGGTGTTTCGCGCGCCCAGTCCGCAGGGCTTGATGCCGAACTCCGCGCCCGCCAAAATGGCTTCGTTCCACAGGCGCTCGGC
>PLRZ01000700.1:9622-12239 GCA_003164075.1 Bryobacterales bacterium
GGACCCTGGATGGCGATCTGCGCGTACCGCTCGGAAGCGAAATCCACCTGCGCGTCGAAGTGATTGTGCGCGCAGATATGCTGGTAGTCCTTATCCTGATTGGAGGCGTTGACGCACAGGAAAAAGTGGTCGCCGGCAACCTTGTGGACCAGAATGTCGTCGACGAAGCCGCCGTGGGGGTAGAGCAGGCCGGAGTAATGCGCCTGGCCGATTTTGAGCTTGGCGGCATTGTTGGTGGTCACGAAATCGGTCAATTTCGCGGCTTCCGGTCCGCGAATCTCGATTTCGCCCATGTGGCTGACATCGAACACGCCCACCGCGTTGCGGACGGTATTGTGCTCGTCTATGATCCCGGAATACTGCACGGGCATGTCCCACCCGCCGAAGTCGACCATCTTGGCCCCCAGGGCGCGATGGAGGGAATGGAGCGGGGTAGTGCGGAGCGGCGCATCGGCAGGCATGAAAGCTCAGGCTATCAGCCGCCATTTGGGGTGTCAAACAACGGCTAAAAGTTCGATCCTTGGACTAATGCGCGTTCAGCCGAAGCGCTATGGTAGAAGAGTCGCGTAGGCGTTATGGGAAAAAGGATCATGCTGGTGGTGGTAGGCGCGGGAATCGGCTCGCTGGCCGGATTGCTGGTGTCGTTCCTGGGGGTGGGCAACTGGGCCCTGATCGTGGGGGCGGTGGCCGGAGGGCTGATTCCGCCGCTGGTTTTGGGTCCTCCTTCACACCCCTCGCAATAAGGACTTGCAAATTGTAACGCGTACCTGTAGAGTGCGCGGAGGAGGTTTTAATGCCTTTTTGTGCAAGTTGCGGTGCTCAAGTTGACGGCAAGTTCTGTCCGAAATGCGGTGCGTCGATCGTAGCGGGGTCGGCGGCGCCCGTTACGCCCCCCGCTACATACGCGGCGCCCGTCTCCGCGCCCATGGCGGATAACGTGGCGTCGGCGCTATGCTACGCCCTCGGATTCATCACCGGAATTATCTTCCTGGTGTTGGAGCCATACAGCAAGAACCGCGTCGTCCGGTTCCACGCTTTCCAGTCGATCTTTATGAGCGTGGCGGTGATTGCGGTGGATATCGTGCTAGCCATCATCTTGCCGATATCGCTGTTCTCCTGGGGTTTATACGCGTTGATCTGGTCGGTGTTCCGGCTGGCGTGCCTGATTCTCTGGCTCTTCGTAATCATCTGGGCGTACCAGGGGAAGACGCTGGTGCTCCCGGTGATCGGGCCGCTGGCGCAAAAGCAGGCGCAGGCATAAAACGGAGCATGCTCCGTATGCCGCTGGGCAAGTGAACGCTCGCTCACGGGGCGCCCTCTGGCCCCGGCTCTTCCGAGCCGCGCGCGCAAGCAAGCGTTCCTGCCGAATTCTGCAGGCACTTACAAAATTCGAAGAAACCGCTTGCTTGCGCGCGCGGCTCGGAAAAGCCACGTTGAAAGGCAAGCACTTACCGAGCCGGGTGGCCACCGAATTTGCACGTTCCTCTTTGGCTTGCCCTCCGGATATTGTTCAACCTGCACGTTTCTCCGCAACAACCAAGGCAGGCGGCGCGTCTGAGTAGTGTGACGCGAATCCTTACCGGCCTGCTCGTGGTGTGTGCCGCCACGGCACAACTGCCGCACATCGGCGACATCAATTACTACGGCCTGCGCAAGATGACGGCGGAACAAATCCTGAGCGCCGCGCGGATTGCGTCCGGCGATACGATTCCGGCATCCCGCATGGAACTGGAAGACCGCATCGCGGAACTCCCCGGCGTGGTGGCCGCGCACGTCCAGACGGTCTGCTGCGAAGGCAATCGAGCGACTCTCTTCATCGGTATCGAGGAGCGCGGCGGGACGGCTGCCGGTTTCCGCCCGCCGCCCTCCGGTACGGCCACCCTGCCGGAGGACCTGATGACGCAATACCGCGAATATCAAGGCGCGCTCCTGCGGGCGGAAATGAATAGGGCGGCCGACGCTGCCATGCGCCGCTACCAGGAGCGCTTCCGGACTTTCGCTGTGGCGCACCACCTCAGACTTCACGCGGAACTGCGCACCGGTTCCGACCCCGAGCAACGCGCCGCCGCCGCCACCGTGATGGCCTATGGGGTGAACCGAAAGGCCGCGGTGGACGATTTGCTTTTCGCCCTGGACGATCCCGACGATGGAGTTCGCACGAATGGCCTGCGGTCGCTCGCCGTCATCGCCGGAGTGGCGCGTCGGCAGCCTGCGCTGGGTATCCGGATTGCGCCCGCCGGCCTGGTGGAATTATTGAACTCGGTGGTGCTGAGCGACCGGATGGAATCCACCAAGGCGCTGCTTACCCTGACCGAGAGGCAAAACGCCGCGGCGCTGGACCTGATTCGCGAAAAAGCCCTGCCGTCCCTGGCGGAGATGGCGCGCTGGAAAACGCCGGCCTACGCGCTGCCGCCATTCCGCCTTCTGGGCCGCGTGGCGGGGATGCCGGATGCCGATGTCACCGCGGCCTGGGAGAAGGGCGATCGCGAGCCCGTGATCCAAAAAGCGCTGGATTCCGGCGCCCGGAAGCAGGGCCTACAATAGTAGCGGTGCTCACGCGACGACAGATGCTGGCGGGAATGGCGGCGGGCGCCGTTGTGCCGGGAACCGCGGCGGC
>PLRZ01000700.1:12253-12516 GCA_003164075.1 Bryobacterales bacterium
GACAAGGTGGACTACAGCCTGATGCCGGCGCTGGAAGCTATTACGGGCATCGGGCTGGACGTCCCCATGATCACCACCGATGTCACCGCGCTGCAGGAGAAGAATTCCCAGGAGGTGTTGGGGCTGGCCACCTATATCGGGGTGCCGTTCTTCCGCCCGGGCCATCGAAAATTCACCGGGTCGATGCAGATCGAAATGCAACTCCCGCTGGTGCAGCGGGATATCGCCGGCCTGGTGCAATTGGGGCGCGCCACGAAGATGGT
>PLRZ01000700.1:12596-12854 GCA_003164075.1 Bryobacterales bacterium
TGTCCACTGGGAGAAGGCGTAGTGGACTTCGCCAGGTTTTTCGCGGCGCTGGCGAAGGCGCGGTTCGCCGGGCCGGTCACGTTGCCGGTGGATCACAATCCGGCGGGCCAGTTGGAACCCATCAAGCGCGATCTGGCATTCGTGCGCAAGCAGATCGCCGCGGCATACGGCGGGTAGGTATTTCGGGGACAGGCTACATAACCTCGAAACTCCTGATGTCGCCCCGCAATTTAAAACTGGCGGGGAAAATGGGCTGAG
>PLRZ01000700.1:12921-13066 GCA_003164075.1 Bryobacterales bacterium
GTTATGTAGCCTGTCCCCGAAATACTAACCGGAAACCTCGGGATCCAACGGAGCTTCGGCGATGGGAGTCTCGGACACTGGCTCTGCCCGCACAGACTCGGGAATGTGCGCCGAAAGCGCCACTTCGCATTCGCAACAGTCGCTG
>PLRZ01000700.1:13120-14153 GCA_003164075.1 Bryobacterales bacterium
GGCCCCCGATTCGGCCGCCAGCGCGACCAGTTCCTGGGCGGCGGCCACGCTTTGATACTTGCGGACCGCCTCCGCCACCGAACCCAGCACGGTTTCCAGACCCTGCTCGCGGAAGAGAATCTGCAACTCGGCGGAAAGTGCCTGCGGGTTGGCTGCCAGCGCCGTGACGCCGTCGGCTAATGCGCGCGCCTGGTCCTTGCCGGACTGTAATTGGGCCGCGTAGGCTTCCGGCGCCCCCTGTGCGGCCCATTGCCGGGCGTCCGCACGGTCGAGTACCGGCAGCACCTTGGCGGCATGGGCGCCGATTTGCTGCAGGACAGCGGCGATATCCCAATCCGATTCCAGGCCCGCCGCGGGTTGTTGGGGTGGGGCCGGGGGCTGCGGCCGGGCTGAAAATGCCCCGGCGCAGGCAAATAAGATCAATCCTCGCACAGCGCGATTCATAGGACTCTTTTCAATCTATCACGCGCGAGGGCGCCATCTCCCGGTAGAAGCTCTCAGAGTCCGCCGCCAGGTGGGGCGGGGGCAGTGGTGGGCGGGTTCTTCTTGGTCTTTCCGCCATCGGCCTGCGGGCCTCCGGAGGATCCGCCGACGCCTCCGCCCGAGGCGCCGGGATTGTTGAGAACGACGTCGTAAACAGCGGCTTTGATGCGGTCAAACACGAACTTGACCGCGCCAGGGGAGGGGCCCGCTTTAGCCACCAGCGGCTGATTCGGCCAAATGCGCAACCACTCGTTTTGGTTGAGGATCTTCGCGGGCCCTGGCTGCAGCGCGTGCTGTACCATTACCTGGCCCTCTTCCACGCTTACCAGGGTGGTGCCCTCGTCGTCTTCCACCGCGACGTCGAACACCGTGCCACGCACCGAGATCACGGCGGTAGGGGTCGAGACCTTCTTATGGTTGGGCCCGTTGCGATGCTCAATCTGCACCCGGATCTTGCCCAGGACCAGTTGCAGCATGTCCTCAATGGACCAATTGCCCTGGAAGGTGACGCGCGAGTTGGGGAAGACCTCGAAAGTGCTGCCGTCGGCGA
>PLRZ01000510.1:0-728 GCA_003164075.1 Bryobacterales bacterium
CCATGTCGCGCGAGGCGCAGGCGGAACGCGAACGGCGGGCACGCACCATTCTGGGCCTGGCGGAAACGGAAATCGCCGAAATGTTCGGCAAGGCCGCGCTGACCTATCAGAACAACCCGGTCGCTCTGCATCTGCGCGCCATGAACATGCTCTATGAGGCCATCAAGGAGAAGGGCGCGATGGTGATTGTGCCATCCTCCGCGGTGGAGACCATGGGGCTGGGCGGAATGCTGGCTACCAGTTCGCTGGCCGGTGTGAAACCGGAGTATAGGACATGACGCGCTGGCTTGCCGTGTGCGTGGCTACCCGCTGGCGCGGGCCAAGCCCTTGCCGTTCCTAACGGACCAAGCTTCCAAGATGGGACTCTGTACTCGCCAGATTGAAAGGTAGCCCAATGCGACCTGGGGCCGTACGTTCCGACTAAATGTATACTTGTATAGAGACACTTCATGAACGCAACCATAGTCGATCTTCGCTACAACATGAAGCACGTGCTTCGCGCCATCGACCGTGGGGAAACGGTCACGGTCCTCTATCGCGGAAAGGAAAGGGCCAAGCTGACGCCTATCGCGCCGCCATCATTCAGCGGCGCACCTAAAACCAAGGATCAGCCGCTGTTTGGCCTCTGGAAAGACCGCGAGGATATAGGCGATCCGGCTTCCTATCTTCGCCGCTTGCGCCTTCCCCGCCGGGCTCTCGCTCAAACCAGTATTGAGAAGCAACGGCGT
>PLRZ01000510.1:751-2231 GCA_003164075.1 Bryobacterales bacterium
TCAAAGCTGGAGGCGCGCCAAATCCAGCAGTCGCTTCGCCAACTCCAATTCCGAATCCTGCCCCTTTCCGAAGCCATCGGTGCTGCAGCCGCCAGCCTCATCGAACAGTACGCTCTCGCCCACGGCATTCAACTAGCCGATGCTCTGATCGCAGCCACAGCTATGGATTCTGGCCTTCCCCTGTGCACGGGAAACGCTAAACACTTCCGTCCCATCCGCGGCCTGTCCCGTGTAGCTTTTCGTCCATAGCCCGAAGGATTTCGTCAATTGCCCTCGTACTTCCTCGGGGGGTGGATCCTACGTAAAGGCTTGGCGTTTACCGATCGCCTGATTCAGGTGCCGACCGGCTTCGATATGCGGTGATCCGGCAAAGAGGCAGCCACATCAACCTGCGCCACAATCGTTTGAAGACCGGCACCCTGCATGGAATCCTTTCGGAAGTTGCCCCGGATGCGATCGACCACTATCGAGTCGCTCACCGGATTGATCTGAACTCGCTGTGGGACCGGCAGCGACGGCCAGCGGGGCGTTCCAAACAATGCGCTATCCTCTTGAGGAAAGGACTACACATGAAATCTTCTTCGATCTGCGCCTCACTCCTCATCGCCGCGGCAGCTTTCGCCTTCGCCGAAACCAAGGCCGGGATCACCGAATCGGCCACCATCGGCGGTAAGACAATCACTATCAAATATGCGTCGCCGGCGGTGAACGGGCGCGTTGGGAAACTGTTCGGTAAGGACGGCAGGATCAGCCAGGACGCCCACTATCCCGTGTGGCGCGCGGGCGCCAACGCGGCCACCGCGCTTCATACCGATGCCGATCTCGATCTCGGCGGACTCACCGTACCCAAAGGCGATTACACGCTTTTCGTCAACCTGGCCAATCCGGCAAGCTGGGAACTCATCGTCAACAAGCAGACCGGCCAATCGGGCCTGGACTACGATTCCAAACAGGACCTGGGCCACGTCAAGATGACCACGGGCAAGCCCGCGGCGATGGTGGAACAACTGAAGTACACCCTTACCAGCTCGGGCGGAAACAAGGGCAAGCTCGAACTCGCCTGGGAGAACGTGACCGCGTCCGTGAATTTTACCGTAAAGTAAACTCCCGGGAGTTGCCATGTCGAAATCGCGCAGGCAGTTCCTGGGGGGCGCTTCGGCGGGATTGATGGCCGCGGCGGTCGCGTGCCGGAAGACCGCACCCACGTCTTCCGAGCCGCCCGCGGGCGCGCCGCCGGCCTTCGGTACCGCGCCCGAGGCCGGACCGCCGGTATCCACCGCCACGTTTGTCGAAGCCGAAAAACTGGTTCAGGTGGGGATGACTCCCGCCGAGCGCGAAATGGCCGCGGGCAGTTGGCGCAGGACGTTGGCCTCGCTCTACGAACGGCGCACCGGACCGAAGAAATTCGCCCTGGACCCCTCCGTGGCGCCCGCCACACGCTGGGACCCGGTATTGCCCCACCAGAAGAACGGGCCCGATC
>PLRZ01000510.1:2366-5926 GCA_003164075.1 Bryobacterales bacterium
GCGGAGGATGCCGCGGTGGTGAAGCGTCTGCGCGAGGCGGGCGCCGTGCTGGTGGCCAAGCTGAGCCTGGGAGCCATGGCGCTCAACGATATCTGGTTCGGCGGCCAGACCATGAATCCGTGGCTGCTGGAGGAGGGCGCGTCGGGATCGAGCGCCGGGCCGGGCGCCGCCACGGCCGCCGGGTTGGTCGGCTTTTCGGTGGGCAGCGAGACCGGCGGCAGCATCGTCAGTCCGAGCATGCGCTGCGGCATTACGGGACTGCGGCCTACTTACGGCCGCGTGCCCCGCACGGGGGCCATGACGCTGTGCTGGTCGCTCGACAAGCTGGGGCCGATGACCCGCGGCGTGGAGGATGCGCTGCTGGTGCTCGCGGCCATTTCCGGTCCCGATCCCGGCGATCTGGCGAGCGTGCCCAGCCGGCTGGACTTCGATTCCGGGGCGCCGGTCGCAGGCCTGCGCGTCGGTTACTTCCCCGCGTGGATGAAGGAAAGCCCGGCCACGGACGTGGACCGCGCCGCGCTGGAGACGGTCGGGAAATTGGGCATGGTCCCCGTCGAGGTGACGCTTCCCGATTGGCCGTACGACTCGCTGCAGTTGATTCTCTTCGCGGAGGCCGCCGCCGCTTTCGAGGAACTCACGTTGAGCGGCGGGTTGCGTCAACTGAAGGCGCAGGTGCCCGACGCATGGCCCAATCTCTTCCGCCAGGCCCGTTTTCTATCGGCGGTGGATTTCGTCCAGGCGGACCGCATGCGGCGCAGGGTGGCGCAGGAGATGGCGCGCATTTTCTCGGATGTGGACCTGTTGCTGGTCCCCTCGTTGCGCGACGAAATGCTCACAATCAGTAATTTCACCGGACATCCGTCGCTGACTCTGCGGGCGGGGTTCGTGGAGGTATCGGAAGCGCGTAGCGATTGGGCGCCGGACCCGGCCCATCCGCTGCCCAAGTTCGCGCCGCCGCGCCGCGTGCCTCACGGCGTCACGCTGCTGGGGCGGCTTTTCGAGGAGGGTGCCGTGGGGCGCGCCGGCATCGCGCTGGAGCGGGCATTTCAGGTCTCAAGCGAGCGCCCCGCGGGGTTTTAGGAGGGCGGAAATAACCTGGTCAATCGCCACCTGACGCTCCCTTAGGCAAGTTTATTTCTTAACAGCTCCGTCAGACCTCCTGATCTCGCCCCGNNGGTGCCGCCTGCCCGCCCGCACTGATTAGGCCCGCTGTTCGAATAGGATCGAGCGAAGGCGAGCACCGCCTGCCCCACCTGCGGGCTCACTGCAAATTCCAGACTGGCTCAATCCGGGGCGACGGTAAGTGGAATGGATAGAACGAGACGAAGGGCCGAAATAATTACGAATGGCTAAACCCACCCTACCGCGACAGACTGCGCACGCGCGCCGGAAAGACCGGCGGGCGCACCGACTCGGATTGCCACCCCAGCAGAAACTCTACCGCGCCGCCGCAGATGCGGCCCTGGCACGGACCCATGCCGCAGCGCGTGTGCAGCTTTGCCTCGCGCCAGTTCGAGCAGGCGCGCACACGCTCCATGGCGACATCCTCGCAGCGGCAGACCAGGGTAGAAGGCTGGGGCAAATTGCGAAGTTCCTGGCGGAGCGCGAAGGCTTGCTCCAACGCGGCGGCGAAGCGCCGGTGCGAGGTGCGAGCGGCGAACAGTGCTGCGGCGCGATCGCGACGGCCACCAGCGGCGTACCCGGCAATCTCGCCTTCCACTAGCGACAACTCCAGCCCGCCGATGCCCGTCGCCTCGCCCGCGGCGAAGACGCCGGCCTCCAAAGTCTCCTGGAACTCGTCCACTTCCACGCCCGCTTTCGATATGCGGCAGCCGAGAAGCGCCGCCAGTTCCACGTTGGCAATGAGGCCGAAGCCGCACCCCAGGTAATCGCAAGCCTCGGTCCGCGTGCTCCCGTCGCCGCGGCGCAGCGTCACACTTTGCAAGCGTTCGGCGCCCTGCGCGGAAACGGGCCAACAGCTCGTGATATACGGGACGCCGAGGAGCCCAGCGCGCAGCGTCAGCGCCTGCATGAGCTTCGCCGGATGGCCGGCCAGGCGCATGCCGAAGCGCAGCAGCGCCGATTGCGGAGCCTGCTCCGCAATCAGGCGGACATCCACGCCGCGCGCCCGCAGATAACGCGCCACTGCCAGCAGCAGCGGACCGCTGCCGGCGATTACCACCCGCCTTCCGGCCAGCGGCATACCGGATTTCGCCAGCGCCTGCAAACCGCCCGCGCCCATCACGTTGGGCAGCGTCCAACCGGGAAACGGCAGGAAGCGCTCGCGCGCACCGGTGGCCAGAATGAGGCTGCGGTATGCCACGCGGCATTCGCCCTCGAACGTCTCCACGGCTAGTTGTTGCGGGCCGGGAATGTCGAACACGCGCGCGCCGCCAATCCACGCCACGTCTCCCCGCAGCCATCGCGCCGATTCCTTCGCGGCCCCACGCCAGATTTGTCCACCGGGATGCGGATTGTCGTCCAGCATAGCCACGCTGCGGCCGCACTCGGCGGCGCGACAGGCGACTGCCAGCCCCGCGGGGCCCGCGCCCACCACTACTACGTCGTAGTCGCGATCAGTCATCGGTGCGCACCTCCATGCCCGGTTGGCAAACCACCTGGCAACTGCGGCAATGCGCCCGGCCATCGATGGTGACACGGCACTCGAAGCAGATCCCCATGCCGCACAGGGGCCCGCGCGGCTCTCCGGTGACCGACCGGCGGTACCGGTCGACACCGGCTATGGCGATGGCCGCGGAAACCATGGCGCCCGCCGGTACGGTAATCGGCGCGCCGTTGACGGAGAGCGTCACGGAATCAGGCATGCGGGCACGCTCCGCATGGTGGGGCAGGCTTCAGCCCTCCCCAGAGGGGACCCCGGGCTTCAGCCCGCCCGGCTTCGAGATACTGCACCAGGGGTGCTCCTCTGCCGACCGAGTCAGCGCGGAACCCGCTCGCACCGCGCACCGGGCGGCGGCGTGGCATGGGCGGGCTGAAGCCCGGGGTCCCCTCTGGGGAGGGCTGAAGCCTGCCCCACATTTCAGGCATGCGCCTCCTGCTTGCGTCCGGGCAAATACGGCGCCACCGGAATCGAAGGCGTCCGCCCGAGCACCTGGTCGGCCACCAGTTTTCCGGTCGCCATCGACGTGGTGATTCCCAGGCCCTCGTGCCCCGTGGCCAAATACAGGCGCTCGTCGCCGGCGCATGGCCCGATGAGCGGCAGCTTGTCGGGTGTCGCCGCGCGGAATCCGGTCCACGAGCGGATGGCCGATAAATCCGCCAGCCCCGGCATGTATTCCCGCGCTCGACCGAGCATGCGGGTCAACATATGGTGGTCGATGGCAGCGTGCTCCGCGCCGAACTGTCGCGACGACCCGATCAGCAATTGCCCCGTCTTGCGCGGCTGCACGTTGAACGCCACCGAATCCCCGGTGGTTGAATGGGCGCTCTTGAGGTACCCCAATTCCACCAGTTGATGACGCACCCACCCGGGATAGCGATCGGTAATCACGAGGTGGCCTTTGCGCTTGCGGACTTCGATGCCGGGGGTGAGCTGGGGC
>PLRZ01000124.1 GCA_003164075.1 Bryobacterales bacterium
CCGCGGCGGGCGGACTGAAGTCCGGGGTCCCCTCTGGGGAAGGCTGAAGCCTGGCCCCACCACCCGGCTCAGGTCAATTTCCCCAACTACAGAACTCCTGTAATTTGCAGTGAGCCCGCAGGTGGGGCAGGCGGTGCTCGCCTGCCTGCGCTGAACCAATGGGCAGGCGAGCACCGCCTTCCCTACCTCCGAAACGCTCGCCAGCGAGCGGCGCAAACCGGCCCTATCGCACCGTCACGGTGACACCCGCCGCGCTTGACTGGCCGCCGATGGTCAACATCACCGGATAAGTCCCCGGCGCCAGCTCGGGGACCGTCACATTCACCTGCAGCAAGCCCGCGGTGGCCTGCGGGGCCGCACCGGCATATTGCACCGGCGCGTCTACATTGCCGATCTTCACGCTCACCGCGGCCAGGGGCGCCGGAAGTATGGTGTTGGCCACCCGCCCATTGATGCCGCCGGGCGACGTCTGACCTTCGCCCGTGCCATAGAGCGAGAGAATCGACCCCGCCGGTGCGCCCGAGCCCGGTCCATTCAGCGAGCCGTCCTGATTCACCGCCGCCGCCTGTCCCGATCCCGAGGCATTGGACGTGAACAGCGCCGGCGCCACTGCCGTCACGTTCAAGGTGAGCGGTGGCGTGGCTTGCCCATTGGCCACCACGGTCATCTGCGTGGCCAACTGGCCGGCCACTTCGTAAGGCACGATGGCGCTCACCTGGTTGGCCGTCACGTAGACCAGAGGCGCGGGAATGTTGCCGAAGAGCACTTGCGTGCCGCTCAGGAACGAAGCCAATTTCCCCTGCGAATTCAATTGCGCCGTCACCAGGCCGGCAGGGCCAATGGACGCGCCGAAGACGGTCACGATCTCTCCCGGCGCTACCGCTCCCGTCTGATAACTGGCCGCATTCGAGACTGCGGCGGGGCCCAGTGTCACCGCGGGCGCCGCCTGGACGGTCACCGTGGCCGTCGATTGCAGGCCGGGACTGCCCAAGCTCTGCGCGGTGAGCGTGACCGGCGGCCCTGGCAACGCCGGCGCCAGGTACACGCCGTCGGGCGTGATCACCCCGGACTGCGGCGAGATTTGCCAGCGGACCGCGGTGTTCCCCAGGTTGGCGGTAACGGGCTGGAAGCGCTGGCTTCCACCCGGCCGCAATACCGCCTCCGGGGGGCTCACGTCGAAAACCGGCGCGGGCGGCGCCATCGAGATACCGAAGAAGAGCGAGTCCGTGGCGGACGGCGCCAGCGCGCTGAATTCCAGGATGTATGGCGCGCCCGCCGTCACCGCGAAGGTCACCGTCGCGATGGCTTGCGGCGGCGCGGCACTGTCCAGCGTGAGCGTGGCGCATGCCAGCTCGCTGCCGATCGCCTGGCCGCTCAAAGGATACGCCGTCAGCGCCGCCTGGCCGCCCGGACCGCTGGCATAGACGCCCTGGAGCGTCACTTGTACGTTGCCGCTCCGCGGAGCGGTGAACCAAGCCCACGCCGTTTGGTAGTCCGCCGAACCCGTGCAGGAATGTTTCGGGTCGGCCGGATTTTGGGTGCGCTGACTGGTCGACGTGGCGCCTTCGAAGGGCAGGGAAGGCACCGCCGAGGCGCTGGCGATTTCATCCCCGGCAGTGAAGCTCACGGCAGCGGCCTGGGTCACCGTCACCGCCTGGCCCTGCACCAGGTAAGTTGCCGTGCGCGCCGAGGCGGACGCGTTAGGCGCCACCGTCACATACGCGCTGCCACTCCCTACGCCGCTGGCGGGCGGCTGCACCGCGGCCTGCAGCGATGCCGAAGAAACCAGCGCCGCCGGACGCGCCACCCATCCGCAGTTGGCGCCAGTCGACACATTGAGGGCATACACTCCGCCGGTGGGATCGGCCGCGACGCTGGTGGGCGACACCGCATACGTACACGGGCTTGCCCCGCCCGCCAGGGGAACGCGCCACACCCCGCGGCCGTAGGTAAACGCGTAAAGGGCTCGCGAGCCTTCGGCGCTATCGATCACGAGGTTCATCACGATCGCGTTGGCGAACGGATTGTCGTCGCGGACCCAGGTGCTGCCGCCATCGAGCGACGCGAAGACGCCGGTATCGGTGCCCAGGTACAGCCGCGTGGAGTCCGCCGGGTCCACCAGCAGGCTCTCCACCGGCACGTCCGGCAGACCGCTGGCGCCGGTGCCGTCGATACCCGTCCACGTCACGCCGCCATCGGTGGAGCGGTACACGTGATTGTCGCCCGGCGCGGCATTGAAGGTGGTGTAGGTGGCGTAAACGGTGTTGGGCTGGTTGGGGTCGAACTCCAGGTGCGCCACATTGCCGGCGCGCGGAGTGGTGTAGTTCCAGACCGTGGCCCCGTCGGACGCGAGGGCGCTGTCGCTGCGAAAAATCTTGCCGTAGTGTGTGCCGAACAGCACCAGGTTGGCGTCGAAGGGCGACACCGCGATGGCGCGGATGTTGTCGATATTGCCGTCTACCAGGTCGATGGGTGCGCTTTCGGCGGTCCATGTGCCCATGCCGTTTTCAGTGCGCCACAGTTGCCGTCCGCCGGTGTAGAGGCGCAGGGAGTTGTTGGGGTCGAAGACGTACCATGCGATGAAGGGAAAATTGTTGGAGTCTTCGGTGATGCCGCTGACCGCGTTGGCGAAGGTGTAACCCCCGTCGGTCGACTTGGCGAAGGCGCCGAGCACGTATTCCACGTAGACCGTGTTGGCGTTCAGCGGATCCAGGCGGGAGACGCCGCCATCGCCGCCATAGATGCTGGTCCACGGGCCGGTGGCGCTGGCGCCGAGCAGCGTGCCGTTGTCCTGCGTGCCGCCGAAGAAGGCCGACCCGCCGGGATACGGAACGCCGTGATAGAACTGCGTGGTGATGTACCCGTTATTGAGCGGCTTCCAGGCGACGGCCGAGGATGTGGACGTGCAGGTGCCCGTCTTGCCGCGCGCCGCGGTGGTCTTGTAGATGCCGCCATCGTTGATGTTGTAGAGCGTCTGGTTGGCGTTGCCGTCGAAGCCGGGGTCGAATACCAGCCCGTGCTGGTCCGGATGATCGCCGGCGAAGGCGTAGCCCCAGGTGACTCCGCCATCGTCGGAGCGGAACAGGCCGATGCCTTCGGCCCATACGCGATTCGGGTCCAGCGGGTCGACCGCTACCGCCAGGTTGTAGCCCGCCTGTCCATTGAAATTGACGCTGGAGGCGTTCTCGCTACAGAATGCCGTTCCGAAACTGTAGGCGCTATCGATGCTCAGGATGGCGGAGTTCAGCCGGCCGGAACTTTGGCTGGTTTGCGTGACCCAACTTCCGGACGTGCCGCCGCTGGCGGAGCGGTACACCCCGAGCAGCGCGCGATAGTAGGCGCCGGTGCTGGCGTAAGTCACCGAGACGGCGTAGATGGTGCTGGGCTGCGAGGGCGCGGCGGCCAGCACGGTGTACCACATGTTCGGGTCGGAGAGCACTACCGACCAGCTTCCCGCGCCGGCCGCGTCGGGGTTGCGGAACACCGCGTAGACCAGGCTGCCCAGCGGGTGGCACACCGCGAACACCGTGTCGGTGGGTTGGCCGGGCTGGATGATGGTGTCGAAGCAACCGTTGGTGGTACCGCCCGTGCGCGTGGCGGCGGGGCCTCCATCGGGCGAGGCCAGCGAGAGGTTCCAGGTAGCGCCGCCATCGAGGCTCACCCACAGACCGGTATTGGTGGCGGCGTAGAGATGCGAGGTGGCCGAAGGGCTGATGGCCAGGTTGTTGACGAAATAGAAATCGGAGGTTGTGGTGGCGGACAATTGCGTCCAGGTATCGCCGCCGTCGCTGGTTTTGTAGATGCCGGCGCCGCGCCAGTTCTGCGTCTGCTCGCCGGTGCAGGCGTAAATGGTGTTGGGATCGTGGGGGTCCATGACCAGGCAGTTGATGGCCAGCACGGGGGCGAAATCGTCGATGGGGGTCCAGGTCTGGCCGCCGTCGGTAGTTTTCCAGAGTCCGCCGGTGGCGCCGCCGGCCCACATGATGTTGGAGTTTTGCGGATGGATCGCCAGCCCCCGGGTGCGCCCGCCGACATTTTCCGGTCCCAGCGATTCCCACGTTCCGAAGGTCGCGGCGGTGTGCGGCGCGGGGTCCACGAATCGGCCTTCGCGCAGGGAATAGCGGCGCATGGTGGAGGCGTGCCGCAACGCGGCCTGGTAACGTTCGATGGGCAGCAATCCTTCGCCCATCACGCGCTGTTCGCGGAAATACTCGGCGGCTTCGAAGGGATTGTCCTCGTGCAAATCGGCGTCGCGCGCGGGGGGCGCGGGGACGGCCGTTTGGGTTTTCACGCGGGAGCAGGAAGCCAGTGAAATTGCCAGGGCTGCGATTCCGGCGCTGAGGAGAAGTGGATGGGACACCTTGTGATAAGTTTACCGCGCTACGAAAAAAAGGCCGGCGCTCCTTGTGGGAGAGCCGGCCATTCTTACTCCGTTTGGACTGCGAGTTAGAAAACCAGTTTCGCTCCGATCTGAACCTGCCGCGCCTGGCGGTAGGAACTGATCTCGCCGAACGAACTGCTGGTGATGTTGGTGCTGGCGAACCCGTTGGGGTTGGCGTGATTGGTGGCGTTGAAGAATTCGCCGCGAAGTTGCAGCGCGGCGCGCTCGGTAAAGTAGAAGTTCTTGATCAAGGCTCCGTCCAGATTGCCGTAACCCGGTCCGCGCACCACGCCGCGGCCGGCGTTGCCCGGCCGGATGGCGCCCTGCGGCACGGCGGCGAAGCAGGCGGTGTTGAACCAGGTCGGCAGCGCCGTTCCGGTGAAGCCGGGAGCCAGTTTCGGCGCAGCGGCGTTGGGATCGCACAGCATGTCGGGCCGCGAACTCGAGGCGCTGTTGCCCAGCAGGCCCAAGCCGGCCGGATCGAGGCTCGAGGTCGTAACCGTAAAGGGAGAGCCGCTGTAGATGCTCAGAAGTCCCGAAAGTTCCCAGCCCTTCAACGCATACGCCAGCGCGCCCTTGCTGTTCTTGAAGATGGGAATGGTGTACACGTAGTCGACGGTGAGCACTTGCTGCCGGTCGAGCGTGGCCGGACCGTATTCGCCCTCGTGCCAGTTGTAGCTGCTCTGCGGAGCGTTGGAACGGTCGGAGGCATTGTCGGTGAGGTTCTTCGAGTAGGTGTAGGAGGCGCTGATCAGCCCGGCCGAGGAAAACCGCTTCTTGAAGCTCACCAGCAGCGCGTGGTAGTTGGAGTCGAACGCCGATTCGATGGCGTTGATGGCGTTGTAGCCCAGATAGGGCCGCACTGCGTTGATGTGCGGATCGTCGGCGGTGGTGAAAATCGTATTGGCGTTGGCCGCGTGCAGGCCAGCCGCCAGGGCCGCGCCTGGAGCCGCCTGGTCCAGATCCACAATGCCAATCAGATGCGTCCCCTTGGAACCCGAGTACGCCACGTCCAGCACCATGTCCAACGGTAACTGGCGCTGGACGTCGGCGCTCCACTGTTGCACGTATGGAATGTTGTTGGGAAGCATGGTTGCGCGGATGTACTCCGTGGAGACGGTTCCCGGAGGCGTGCCGGCCGAAACGTTGGTGAACGAGGCGTTGCTCAGCGTGGCACTCGCCACGAACGGCGGATTCTGGAAGATCGACTGCTCATAGTCGCCGAACAGGCTGGAATCGTAATACACGCCCCAGCCGGCGCGGACTGCCGTCTTGCCGTCGCCCGTCGCGTCCCATGCCAGGCCCACGCGCGGAGCAAAACTCTTATACTGGTCGGGCGCGATCTTGGAGCCCCACGGCGAGTTCTTCCCGCCGATGATGATGCCGTTGGTATACGGCATGGTCACGCTGCCGGCGATGATGTTGCCCGAGGTTGGATCGATCTTGGGCGCGAGCGACGGATTATATAGAGCCGGGTCGAAACTGGAAAGCTCCCCGTTGTTGTCGGTGGGCTGCCCGAAGAACGACCAGCGAACACCCGCGTACAGGGTCAGGCGTGGCGTCACCTTAAAGTCGTCCTGGGCCCAGGCTTCGTGCTGCCATGCCCAGAGGTTGGGGGTGATGTCGGCGGATGGCTGAGTAAAGCTCGAAACGTTGCCTAGCAGGAAATTGGCGAAGGACTGTTGGAAGGCGTTGGTGCCGGAGGGCGCGCCGGTATTCGAAAAACTGAACGACCCTTGATCGCTGGCGGCGTTCTCGGTTTTGTTGTACCGGTTCAGGCTGTATCCAAACTTCAGGGTGTGCCGGCCGCGGATCCAGGTGACGCTGTCGTAGAAGTTGTAATTCTTGTTGTGCTCGTGGTAGGGGCCGTAGCCTACGAGGCTCGATCCGCTGGTCATACCCACCGTTGGAATCACGCCTTGCGTGTTGGTATACGGCTCCGGGGGATTGATGTCGGGGCTATTGGCTTTGGCCGCGACTCCCTGCGGGTTAGACAGAATGGCGCTCTGCGTAAAGTTGAAGCCGGCGTCGTTGAGCAGGGTGGGTGTGATGCTGTAGATTCCGTGCACCACGTAGCCCCGCCCCGGCGAGTTCGTACTGGTGGTTGCCAAGCCCGGAATAGCCGCGCCCGTGAAGAGGCCGCCCGGTTCGATGGTGGGAATGCTGTCGTTTTCGAACTTGCCCCACACCGCAATCTTCTCGTTGAAGGTGTGGTCCACGCGCGCAATCTCCTGCCGGCTGTTGTAGATGTTTTGCACCGGGAAGAACTCGGAAGTGGTCGCCGTCACGCTGTTCGTCGCCGGCAGCGTAAGTTTGCTGTAGATATCCTTGATGTATTCGGCGGAGATGGAATTGATGGAGGTGGCGGGAATCTGGGTGCCAGTCGCCACGCAGGTTGCCGTGGCGATATTCAGATTGGTGCAGACCGGCTGCGAAAATGTTCCCTGGAGCATGCCCTGCGTTGGCAGGGTCGGGTTGAAGGTGGAGTAGGTGACAATGCGCCGCGCCTCTTCCGAAAAGAAGAAGAAAGTCTTGTGGTCGTCCTTATGGCCGAGCGGCACCGGTCCGCCGATGGTCCCGCCGAAATCGTTCCAGCGTAACGGCGGAGGCTGCACCGAACCGTTCACTTTCACGGATTGGGCGTTGTTGATCCAGTTATTGGCTTCGAACGCGTTGTTGCGGTCAAACTCGTACAGCACGCCATGGTACTGGTTCGACCCGCTCTTGGTCACCACATTGATCTGCGCGCCGCCCGCCCGGCCCGTATCGGCGGTATATAGGCTGCGCTCCACTTTGAATTCGGCAATCGAATCGATACTCGGGAAGGTCATGAGCGTCAGGTTGCTGCCGCGATCCACGTTGTCCGCGCCGTCCACCGTCCAGTTATTGGCGGAATTGCGGTTGCCGTTCACCGAATACGGCAGCGTGGCGGCCGTGCCTGCCGGCGCCGAGTTGCCGATATACAGTTGATCGGTGGAGTTGGCCGTGACGCCCGGCATCATGGCCACCAGTTGCTCGTAATTGCGGGTGGAGAGAGACAGTTCGCGCACCTGCGTGCCTTCGATGGTGCTGGCGTTGGCCGTGGTGCCGAGTTCCACCGCTTCGGCCTGCGACTTCACTTCCACTGTATCGGTGATGGCGCCTACCTGCAGCGCAACATTGATCTTCAAGTCGTCATTGACGTTGAGTACGACGCCGGTGCGGGTTTCCGTCTTGAACCCCTTGGCCTCTACTTTGATCGAGTAGTTGCCTATCGGCAGCAGCGGGGCCGAATAGGCGCCCGCTGTCTCGGTGGTGACCTCGCGGATCACCATGTTGCGGTCGGTATTGGTGATGGTGATTTTGGCGCCCGAAACGGCGGCGCCGGTAGGATCGAGAACTGTGCCGCCAATCGTGGCGGAAATGTCTTGCGCAGCCAAACACGCCGCTACCGCTGTTGCCAGCAGGCAGGCGCATAGGATTTTCTTCATATTTCCCCCAAAGCTGTTCTATCTGATTCCCGGAGTCCGTCCTGGACAACAAGGCCAGGCAAACCCCGACAAGTCGTGTTGCAATTTCCCCCAAACCAAAGCACATGGCCGCCCGGTGGATGTTACAGGCGGCTTACTTGGGAATATGGTACCGCGAATTCAAAGATCCTTGCATGTGTAAAGGAGATTATGTCATCCTACTAATAGGATGTCAATCGGCGTTCTCGACAAGAACCTCGCGATTCCTCTCTACCATCAACTCCAAAACATCCTCAAAGCGGAGATCGAGACTGGCCACTGGCGATCCGACGAACGTTTGCCCAGCGAACAGGAACTGGGAGAGCGCTTTCACGTCAGCAAGATCACCGTGCGGCAAGCATTGACGGAACTGGCTCAGCTGGGCTACATCCGGCGGGAGCAGGGGCGCGGCACCTTCGTAGCCCGGCGAAAGTTTGACGAAGGGCCGCGCGAACTGACCAGTTTTACCGAGGAGATGCGGCGCCATAATCTGGCGGCGACGTCACGCGTTCTGGCCCAGTTCGAGGCGGAGGCGGACGACCGGGTGACGGAAGCGTTGCGGCTGCCGGCCAGGAGTCCGGTAGTGACTTTGAAGCGGTTGCGGCTGGCCGACGCGGAGCCTCTGGGAGTGCAGACTGCCCACATCCCGGCCGCCCTGGCGCCGGGCCTGTACGTGGCCGATGGCATGTCCCTGTACGAAATCCTGCAGGGCCGGTATCAGTTGTACCCGGCGCGAGCCAGGGAGACATACGTGGCCGCGCTGGCGGACGAGGCGACGGCCGCGCTGCTGCAAATTCCGGTGGGCTCGGCGGTTTTTGCGGTGGAGCGGGTGACGTTCACGCTCAATGAGAAGCCCTTCGAATTTGTGCGATCGACGGTCCGCGGCGACCGGTACGCCATCGTGCTGGACCTGGTGAAGAATGCCGGCGAGCGGCAGGCGCTGACGCTGAATAACTAATTTCTGTCGCGAAACGCAAGAAACCGCTCCCTTGCGGTCGCGGCTCGGTAACAAGTCTCGTGGAATCATCGCAGTGTTTTCCGAGCNNCAGCAAGCGGTTCTTGCCGTTTGAAATGAGTTTCGTGACGGAAACTAACTAGCGCCACGTTCGCCCCCTCGATCTTCGAACTCCAGATGCCGTGGAATTTGTGGCGAGCCCGTAGGTGGGGCAGGCGGAGTGCTCGCATGCCGCCCGCGCGGGGCCCAAGCCGATTGCTGCCGGGCAGGAGGTAAGGGGCAGGCGAGCACCGCCTGCCCCACCTACGAGACGCTCGCCAGCGATCTTGTTCGGGAAATCCGCAGGTCCGGCCCGGTAAGTGCCTCCCTGCAGCGTGCGGTCGACTTACTGCGCGGGCCGGATCCGAATCGCCTGCCCGCCGCCGCTCACCATGGCCGCCTTCAGCCGCATGGTGCGATTCACCGTTTTCGTCTCCAACACGGTATGGGTGGGACTCTCACCGGCGTCCTTCGCATCCGAATAAATCTCCGCCACGAAATCTCCCTGCGGCAGAAATTCCAGCGGAATATCCAGTTCCACGGCGTGTGAACCCGTGATGCTGCCGATGTACCATTCCCTGCCATGACGCCGCCCAATAGTGATGTAGTCGCCCACTTTCGCATTCAACACCCGCGTCTCATCCCAGGATGCCGGCACCTTACTCAGGAACGCCAGTTCTTTCTGGCCCTGGTATGCCTCGGGGTAGTCCGACACCATCTCGAACGGGCTCTCATACACCACAAACAGCGCCGTCTGGTGGGCTCGCGTTCCCATCACCATGGGCTGCTGGTTGCGCGCCACGAATTCCGCCGGGGTGGCATTGTGGAACCCGCCCGGCGTGTAATCCATGGGACCCGCCAACAGGCGCGTGAATGCCAGCATCACGTTGTGGTCGGGAGTCACGCGCGCGCTCCACTTGTTATACTCCAGCCCGAGCACGCCTTCGCGCGTCAGCACGTTGGGATACGTGCGGCCCAAACCATCGGGCTTGTAAGCGCCGTGAAAATCCACCATCAGATGGTGCTCGGCCGCCTTGCGGGCCACGCGATGGTAGAAGTCCACCATCCACTGGTCGTCGCGATCCATGAAGTCGATCTTCACGCCCGCCACGCCCCATTTCTCATATAGTGGGAAAGCGTCGTCGATCTGCCGGTCGATATCGGTCCAATGCGACCACAGCCAGATTTTGACGTTCTTCGATTTTGCATAGGCTAACAGTTCCGGCATGTCGATGTCGGCAGTAGCCTTGGTAATATCGCTGCCCGAATTGAGAACGTTGCCGTTGGCGCGCGCCGCCCAGCCGCCGTCCAGCATGAAATACTCGAATCCCGCCTGCGCCGAGAAATCGATATAATGTTTCGCCGTCGCGGTATTCTTGCCCGGCTTGAACGCGACGTTTTCGTCGTACGGCCCCGACCACCAGTCCCACGAAGCCTTTCCCGGTTTGATCCAGGAGGTATCGGCGAACGCCGGCGGCGGATTCAAATTGTTCACGATCTGCGATTCAATCAGCCGCCCCGGCCCGTCGGCGATCATCAGCACGCGCCACGGCGAGGGAGCCGGCGTCTTCACCACGACCGACACGCCGGCATCGTCGATGTGCGGAGCCAGGCGCGCCGAAAGCTGGCGGGCATTGCTCTCGTCGTGCATCAGATACATGCCCGAATAGTTGTCGATGTTGGCCTCGGTGATGGCCAGGAAGGCCACGCCCGGCAGTTCGGTCAGCAGCGGCAGCGCCACCAGCGACTCCGGATGAATGCCGCTCAACGCCACGGTCCGGTAGTTATCCTCCCACGAAGTCCGGAAATTGCGAAGTACTAAAGGATAGGTGGTGGCATCCTTGGCGAACACGAACTGCGTGCGTTCATTCGTCAGGCGGAGCTCGCCGGATTCGGGCACCACGTAGCGGAACGCCGCGCCATCGTTGTAGACACGGGCTTCCACGGTGAAGCGGCGCTTGGGCTCCTTGGTTTCGCTCAATTCCAGCGCCACCGTATTGCACTGGTTGCGAACCTCTTTGGACTTGCCGGTCGGAAGCGCGTAAGTCTCGTCGATTTTGCCGCTCTTCGACGACACGATCTCGACGTCCGTCCCCAGCACCGGCTGATTTTGAATTTCCAGCCCCAGCGCGGATCGATCCAGCACCGGCTTGCCGCGATAGCCGACTTCGTACACCAGGCTTCCGCCCGGCGTCGAAAAAGTCATCCTGATGAGCCCATCTGGCGAGGAGACCACCACCGGCGTAGCGCCCTGCGCCAGCGCCAGGCCGCAGCCGGCCATCACGCCCAGGAGAATTCGCAACCAACGACGCGCCATTTCACGCTCCTAATTCGGAGATTCCGATTCCTTATCCTAGATAAAGTCGCACCATTTCGCAAATACACCTTCGCATCTTGTACACACAGGGCGATCTCTAAGGGTCTGGGTGGAAACAACCTGTTCAATCGCCACCTAACGCTCCCTGACGGGGTGCCCTCTGGGCCCGGCTCTGATGCGCGTTCNNGGGGCGCGATCTGAGAAGATAAAAAGAGATGAATGTTCTAGTACTGAATGCAGGAAGCTCCAGCTTGAAGTTTCAAGTAATTTCCACGGACCCGGACCGGATCCGTCAGGACACCGACGAACGGCTGTGCCGCGGCGCCATGGAGCGGATCGGTGGTGAGGCCATCATCACCGTGGAGACCAAAAACGGTCCGCGGCAGAAATTCACGGCGCCCATCCGCGATATTGCCGCGGGGCTCGACTACATGCTCCGATGGCTGGTATCGGAACAGTCCGGGCTCCCCGAGATCCGCAACCTGGGCGACATCCAGGCGGTGGGCCATCGCGTGGTGCACGGCGGCGAAATGTTCCAGGAGTCGATGCTGGTGGACGACAAGGTGCTGGCGGGAATCGAGGAATGCATCGATCTGGCGCCGCTGCACAATCCCAATAATCTGCGCGGGATTAAGGCGGTGCGCGACTTGATCGGCCGCGATACGCCGCAAGTGGCCGTGTTCGATACGGCGTTCCACACCACCATCCCCGAACAGGCGTACCTCTATGCGCTGCCGTATCATCTATATCGCCGCCACCGCATCCGGCGCTACGGTTTCCATGGGACGTCGCACCGTTATGTGTCGTACCGCTACCGGACGCTGCGGAATCTCACGCGGGAACAGACCAACGTGATCACGCTGCATCTGGGCAATGGATGCTCCTGCACGGCCATCCGCGCCGGCCATTCTGTGGACACGTCGATGGGCATGACGCCGCTGGAAGGCCTGGTGATGGGAACGCGGTCCGGCGACCTGGACCCCGCGATCCTCACCCTGATCGCCACCAAGGAAGGCATGTCGGCCCACGAAGTGGAGACCATGTTGATCACCCAGTCGGGACTGTTGGGCATTTCGGGCCTGACCAACGATATGCGGGTTCTTCAGGCGGAGCTGAAAGATCACGACGACAGGCGGGTGCGTCTGGCGATCGAGATATTCAGCTACCGCGCAAGGAAGTACATCGGAGCGATGCTGGCGTCGATGGGCGGCGCCGACGCGATCATTTTCACCGGCGGAATCGGCGAGAACTCGCCGGACGTCCGCGCGCGCATCTGCCAGGGTTTGGAATGGGCCGGCGTCAAACTGGACGCGGACGTCAACCAGCAGACCGTGGGACGGCAGGCACAGATCGGCGTCGAAGGTTCGGCCCTGCCGGTGTGGGTGATCCCCACGGACGAAGAATTATTGATCGCACGCGACACGGTGCGCTGCGTGTTGGGCGAACCGCACCCGGCGTGAAAGGCACGCTCCCTCAGAACTCATGATGTCGCCCCGCAATTTCTGTCTGGCGGGGAAATGGGCTGAGCTATTTCCGGACGTCGTGGAATTTGGGATCAGCCCGTTTTCGTGGCGCAGGCACTCCTGCCTGCTGGGTCGAGACTCATATCGACCCTCTTCGCGAGCGGCATCCACCGTCCCGGAGCGCCGAGATGAGTCTCGGCGCCGCAGACACGAGTGTCCGCGCCACGTCATGGATCAGGTCAATATCCCAAACTATCCGAAATCCCCGGCCGACATCAGGAGTTCTGGACTTCATCGGTGGTTCCGTCGAAGCTGCCTGGGGGCCGGCAAAGCCCGGATCACCGGCCCGAGACACGCGGGTC
>PLRZ01000229.1:0-2565 GCA_003164075.1 Bryobacterales bacterium
GCCCGGGGCCCCCTCTGGGGAAGGCTGAAGCCTGGCCCCACCCCCGCCGGCTCAGCCTAATTCCATGAGATCAGGAGTCCAGAGTCTCGGCGCCGCAGACACGAGTGTTCGCGCCACGTCATGGCTCAGGTCAATTTCCCCCAAATATCCGAAATTCCCGGCCGACATCAGGAGTTCTGATTCTTTGAGTCCGTTGACGATGCGGGTGCTGCCGTTCTTGATCAGAGCGACATTGAAGTTGAGGCTGTAAATCGCTTCGGGGCCAATGTTTACAGGCCGGTCCCGAAGAAAATAGGCCCGGTTTCGCGAAAGTCGCGCTACGTCTTCTGTTCACAGCCGGGAGCCGGCGCGTCTGACAGCGCACGCAGAGGAAGGCGTGCCGGCGCATGATTAGAACCGGTAGCGCACCGCCATTTGCACAATGCGCGGACTGCCGGCCGAGGAGATGACTCCGAAGCTGGAAGATCCGAACGAAGTGCCCGGATTTCCAAAGTTGGTGTGATTCAGGGAATTGAAGGCTTCGAAGCGCAGTTCGACCGCCTGGCGCTCGGTAAAGGCGAAGCGCTTGCCAAGGCTCAGGTCGAGGTTGGCAAAACCGGGGCCGAGGGCCGAATCCCGGCTGGCATTGCCGGGCGTGTTGAGAGTTTGAACCTGGTAGGCCGCGGGGTTCAGAAAGTCGAGGCGGTTCGTTTCCGGGCTGATGCCGGTCTGGGGCTCGCCGATGCGATTGGGACGCAGCGTGCCTCCGTTGAGGCTGAGGAACTTGTAGTTCTGATTATTGGCGGGATTTACGCCGGTACTTGTCAGCGAGACGTTGAGGGGCAAGCCGGTGTGGATGGTCAGAATGTTGGAGAGATGCCAGCCACCCAGGAAAGCATCTGTGGCGCGGCTCCAACCGGAACCGAAGTGGTGGCCGCGCCCGATCGGCAGTTCGTAGATATTCGCAAACGTGAATCTCTGGCGCGGGGTTTGCGCCTGCGGACCGATCTCGGCACTGAAGTCATTGGAGATCTGCGGCTGGGTATTGGCTCCCCACGCGCCGGCTTCGTCGATGGCGCTGGCGAAGGTGTAGGACGCCAACGTGTACCAGCCCGAGCTCACGCGCTTTTCGTACTTGGCCTGGAGCGAGTTGTACCAGTTCCGCGCCACCTGCGAGCCGACGGTGATCCCATTCCACTGTGGATACGGACGGTTGGCCGCCACGCTGCCATCCAGACCGAAGGGCACCTGGTTGCCGGCGTTCTCCGCAAACTCGCGATAGCCGCGATTGCCGGCATAAGCGATTTCCAGAGTGGACATCAATGGCAATTGGTATTGGATGGCCAGGTTGAACTGCTCGATGAGCGCCGCGTGGTAATCCTGCTGGCGGGCCGTGAGCGAGATGATGGAAGTGTTGTAAGTGCTAAAGATATTGGACGGCACGGGCTGAGAAAGGGTCAAGGGCGGCGGCCCGCCGGAAACCTCGGTCAGGGTGATGGGGGTGAGGTGCGGTGGATTCTGGGAGAGGTCCACATCTCCCCCGGACATGTCCTCGCCCGAGTAGAAGATGCCGTAGCCGCCGCGAACGATCAGCTTATTGGGAATCGCCTGCCAGGCGGCGCCGATGCGGGGCGCGAAATCCTTGTGGTCCGGATTCACCAGATAGTCTGTCGGACTACCGTTGCCGTTGATGAGTTGTCCGGTCTGGAAATTGAAGTTGATGTTCTGGAAAGGCGCCGCCCCGTAGAACGGCGTTTCGTATTCCCAGCGCAAGCCGAGATTGAGCGTCAGGGTGGGCGCCACTTTCCAATCGTCCTGCACGTAGACCGCGTAGGCCTTTTGCAGAGTCTCTTCCGTCACCTGGTTGTTAGTGGCGAAGTTATAGACTTGACCGGTAAGCATGTCGGCCAGCGCGTCGCCGGTGAAGTTGCCGTTGAAATCGTACTCGGGCACCGTGCGGCTGGAGTTGAGGTTGGGGTTGCTCTTCTGGCGCGTTTCAAAGCCGGCGCGGATGTTGTGCCTGCCCTTCACCATGGAAAGATTATCGAGCACCTGGTAGAGAGTGGGGTTCTGGTATTGGGGCCGGAAATTGCGGGTGCCGAGCTGGTTGTAGCCGCTGGGGTTGATGAGCGGGAGACCGCCGTTGCCGGGAAGGATAGCCGCCGCGGGAATCTGAAATCCGAACGCGGCCGCACCCTCGCCATTGGCCGAAGCTTGCGTGAAGTTGGCGCTGGTGCTGGTGTAGCCGAAGCGGAGGGCGTTCACGATGGTCGGTTTGAGGGTGTAGGTCCAGGTCCCGCCGTAGCTCGAGTTGGTATTGAATTGGCCGCCCTGGTTGCCGACGCCGTCGGCAATGCCGGGAAAGATGCCGTTGTTGAAAATGTCCTGGCGCGAATAGCTGAAGCGCAAAGAGAGGATGTCCTTCTCGCTGATGTTGTAGTCCCCCTTGATGTCTCCCTTGTGGTCGCGCTCGGTGCCGGCGGCTTGCACGCCATAGTTATTGATGTTCTGGCCACTGGCGGAAACGGTGCCGGGAATATTCGCGGCGGGATAGAGCGCCATCAGCTTGAGGCCCAGCGGATCGTC
>PLRZ01000229.1:2643-3484 GCA_003164075.1 Bryobacterales bacterium
TAATACCAGGCCGAGCCGTGGACCGCGTTCCCGCCGGACTTGAGGACCACATTGACCACCGCGCCGGCGGAGCGCCCGAATTCCGCGGAGTAGCTGTTGGTCTGCACTTTGAACTCGGCAATGGCGTCGGGCGAAGGCGAGATCACCTGCGCGGAGAGCGACTGCGCGTTATTGGTGCCCTGGTTATTGTCCACGCCCTCGAGGACGAAGTTATTCTGCGTCTGGTAGTTTCCGTTGACCACGAACCAGCCGAAGCCGCGCGTGGAACTGGGGAGCACGGTCTCCGCCGCGCCGGGCACCAGCAAGGCGAAATCCGTGTATCGCCGGGCGGCCAACGGGAGATCGACGGCCGCGCTGCCCTGCACCACCTGGCCGAGAGAGCCTTGTTCCGACTGAACGATATTGGTGGAAGCGGACACTTCCACGGTGGAGCTCACGGAGGTGATTTGCAGGCCCACGCGCACCAGTTTGTGTTCGTCCACATCGAGCAGGAGATCCGTTACATGAGTTCTCTGGAAACCGGACTTTTCGACGTCCACGACATAGCTGCCGTGGGTTACCGGAGCGAAGCTGGCGTAACCGTCCGATTCGCTGGAGCGCGATAGTGACACGCCCGTTGCAGTGTTGGTTAATTTGACGACGGCATCGGGAACGGGCGACGTGCTGGCATCTTCCACAAGAACGCGAATCGCTCCGGAGTCGGTCTGACCCAGGGCTACGGAGGAGACTGTAAACAGAATCGGCAAGATCGCTAAGAGGCGCTTAGTCATTTGTAATTGTGCTCCTTCATGAAGGCTTCGAAATCTTCGTATTGATCGGTGGCAATCAGGTTCACTCCGGC
>PLRZ01000229.1:3492-8982 GCA_003164075.1 Bryobacterales bacterium
CGGCGGCGGGTGTCCAATCTCCGGCTTTCGTCTGTCCGCCTTCTTCCACTTCGCCCCACGGATTGTTCCACCAGCGGCGGTAGTTGGTGGGACGCCCGGTGAGAAGCTTTTCGGGGGGAAGCGTGGCCGCCAGATGCTGGCGCTCTTCACGCGATTTGCCGTCGACCGTGGCCGTGTGGGCCGAACCGAAGACCCGCAGACGCGCGCCTTTGGGAATGTCGTGGAAGAAGACTTGTTCCTGGATATCGGCATCTTCGGTGAGGACCAGAAGCGGTTTCGGGTCGAAGGGCGCCAGCGTATAGGGGTCGGAGATTTGCGGCGCCGTGACGATCCAGTCCTGGTATTCGCCGAGGAGATCCCAGACAGCGTGCAGCAGCGCCGGGTCGAGGGACTTGAAATCGAAATGGAGTACGATGAGCGGCCAGTGGGCGCGGTCGTTTTGCGCCAGCGCCTTTTCGACTATCGGACGGACATGTTCGAAGAAGTGCTCGCGCAGCGTGGGTTCGGCGCCGGTCGTCTTGGAACTGTGGGTGACTACCGGGCGTCCTTTCCCGGTCGTTGGATCCACAAACCAGGCAATGTCCTGTTCGATCCCGATGGGAAAACTGCTCTTGAGAGCGCGGTCCAGCCGGTCGGCCCACTGGCCGTCGTAGGGGTAGCAGTTATGCGCGTCGAGCACCGGCCGGTCGTGGTTTAAGAAGTCGAGCGGACTGGGCTGCTGCTGCGCGGACACAACCGCAGCGGCAGCGGCAAGAAGCCAGAGAAATTTCATATGGATGAGGAGAGTATACGGAACGGACATCACAGGGGTGTGACGCCTTGATGAAAGTAATAAAACAGATCGCGATATGCCGGATGATTCGGCGGGCCGCGGTGCGTGCTACAATTCCGCCAGCGCGCGATGCACCAGGGAAATGCTGATGGCGCCTTCGCCCACCGCCGAGGCCACTCGCTTTACGTTCCCCGCGCGCGCGTCACCCACGGCAAACACGCCCGGCAGACTGGTTTCCAGCATCAGTGGGCTGCGGTCCAGCGGCCACCGTGGATGATCGTCCGGAATGCCGGCACACTCCAGATCGCGGCCCGTCAGGATGAAGCCTTTGTCATCCAGCGCCAGGCATCCACGCAGCCATTCGGTCCGCGGCGACGCTCCGGTCATGACGAATACGTGGCCCACCTCGCGGTTTTCGCTTTCGCCGGTTCTGCGGTTCTGCCAGGTGATACGCTTCAGGCACTCGCCGCCCTCCAGCGCGGTGATTTCGGTATTCCAGTGCAGTTCGATCTGCGAGTTCTCCATCAGCCGCTGGATCAGATAGCGCGACATGGTGCCGGACAGCTCGCCCGACCGCACCAGCATGTGCACCTTGCGCGCGGTTTGCGACATGAAGACCGCGGCCTGCCCGGCGGAATTTCCGCCTCCCACCACGGCCACTTCCTCGCCGCCGCACAACTGCGATTCGATGTACGTGGCGCCGTAGTAAATCCCCTTGCCTTCGAAATTGGCCAGGTTCGCGAGGCGCGGCTTGTTGTACTGCGCTCCCGTGGCGATCACGATGGTGCGCGCCGATAAAGAGTCTCCGCCGTCGAGCACAACCTGGTATGGGCGTTGCTCGCAGCGGAGCCGCACCACGCTGCGAGCGATCATCATGTCGGCGCCGAATTTCTGCGCCTGGGTAGTGGCGCGTGCGGCCAGTTCCAGCCCGGAGACGCCGGTCGGAAAGCCCAGGTAGTTCTCGATCTTGGAACTCGATCCCGCCTGGCCGCCGGGCGCCGTGGTCTCGATCATCAGCACGTTGAGCCCTTCCGACGCCGCGTAAACCGCTGCCGCCAGACCGGCTGGCCCGGCGCCGACGATGATCAGATCGCGCACGTGCGTGGCGTCGATACTGGCGTTGAAGCCCAGACAGGCGGCCAATTCCTGAATCGACGGGCTGCGCAGGACGCTGCGGGCATTGCAGATCACCACCGGCACTTCCGACAGCTTCACGTTGAAGCGATCCAGCAGGGCTTGCGAGTCGCGGTCGGTGTCGAGATCGACGTAGGTGTAAGGGTGGCCGTTGCGGCTGAGGAATTCGCGCAGATTCAGGGTCTGCGCGGAGTGGCGCGAGCCCAGCAGGATCACGTTCCCGAAACCGGCGTTGACCAGCGCGATGCGGCGCAGGATGAAGGCGCGCATCAGGATCTCGCTCAGTTCCGCGTCTCTGGCCACCAGCGACCGTAGCGCGTCGCCGCTGAGTTCGAGAAACTCGCCGGGCTCGGTGACGCGCCCCAGGACGAGGCAGCGCTGGCCGGAGATCATAGTCATTTCGCCGGTGAACTGGCCGGGGCTATGGGTGGTGACAGTGCGTTCGCCGCCGTTCCCATCCGGCTGCACGATCTCCATACCGCCGGAAAGCAGCACGAAAAAGGGAACGGCCATATCGTCGGGCGCAAATAGAATCTGGCCGCGCTCGACGGTTCGCATATGGCCCGAGGGGCGGATGCGGTTTATCTGCGCGGCGGTGAGGAAAGGAAATATCTGAGTGCGGGCATCCAGAGCGCTGGGGGGTGAAGCCATGGATCTATTCTCGCATCGGTCCCCAGGCCGTACACTGTACAGAGGAGTACCATTCATGTCCAACCAGAACTATGAAAACCACGCCCAGTATGTGACCGCCTACCACAAAGTGATCCTGCCGATCCTGTTTTTGACGCTGGTGGGCTCCGTCGTGAACCTGTACCAGTCATGGGGAGAGCATCAGCGCATCTACAGCGCCTCGCTGATCGTGGTGCTGACGGTGTGCCTGATCTTCACCTTCCTCTTCGCCCGCACTTTCCCACTGAAAGCCCAGGACCGGGCCATCCGCGCGGAAGAGAATCTGCGCCATTTCGCCATGACGGGCAAGCTGCTGGATCCCCGCTTGAGCGTGAAGCAGGTGGTCGGTCTGCGCTTCGCTTCCGACGAGGAATTCGTGGCGCTGGCACGCAAGGCTGCCGAGGAAAGCCTGACGCCCGACGCCATCAAACGCGCGGTGAAGAACTGGCGCGCCGATACCTACAGAGTTTGAGGGCATCCGCTTGCGTACGGGGTGCCCTCTTGGGCCCGCTCGGTGACTCTTGCGAAATCGATGCGACCGTTTCCGAGCCGCGACGGCAACGGAGCGGGTTTCGCCCGGAATCCCGAAAACGTTTACGCACCTCCGCTACACTGGTTTGCACGCATCTTGTACTATGTAGGCAGCATCGCTGAGGCTCGCGCGTGGAAAAAACCAACCGCAACCTGGCCATCGACACGTATCGCGGCTTTGTCATGCTGCTGATGATGGCTGAGGTCCTGGAACTGGCGCGCGTGGCGAAAGCTCTTCCCGGAAGTGCCTTTTGGGGCTTTCTGGCCTATCACCAGACGCACGTCGCCTGGGCCGGTTGCTCGCTGCACGATACCATCCAACCCGGGTTTTCGTTTTTGGTGGGTGTGGCGCTGCCCTACTCCATCGCGGCCCGGATGGCCCGCGGCGGCAGGTTCCGCAACCTCTTTCCGCACGCGCTCTGGCGCTCGTTGCTGTTGGTCGCGCTGGGCATCTTCCTGCGCTCCACCCACAGCCCGCAAACCTACTTCACCTTCGAGGACACGCTGACCCAGATCGGGCTCGGCTATCCGTTGCTCTTCCTGCTCGCGTTCCGGCCGCCCAAATGGCAGTGGGCCGCGCTGGGCGCGCTGCTCTTCGGGTATTGGCTGGCGTGGGCGCTTTACCCCGCGCCGCCGCCCGGCGCCTACACCGGGTTTCTGGCGCATTGGAATCAAGGTAACAATTTCGGCAACGCCTTCGACGTCTGGTTCCTCAACCTCTTCCCGCGCGTCAAACCGTTCGCCGCAAATGACGGTGGCTACCTGACGCTGAGCTTCATCCCCACGTTGGGCACCATGATTCTCGGGCTCGCAGCCGGCCGATGGCTGCGAGCCGCGACGCCTTCCGTTCCCCTGCGCCGCCTGATGGCCGCCGGCGGGATCGGCATCGTGGCCGGGTTGCTGCTCCATTTCGCCGGTATCTGTCCCATCGTAAAGCGCATCTGGACCCCCTCCTGGACGCTGTTCAGCGGTGGCCTCTGTTTTCTTTTCCTGGCCGCGTTCTGCTGGGTCGTCGAAGTCAAACAATGGCGGCGATGGGCCTTTCCGCTGGTGGCGATCGGCACGAATTCGATTGCCGCTTATCTGATCGCCGAACTGTGGCGGCCCTTCGTCCTGGACACTATCCGCATCCACCTGGGCGCTCACGCCTTCGCTTTCCTGGGCGCGCCGTACGAGCCATTCTTCCGCGGACTCGCTGTACTGGCGGCGTACTGGCTGGTGTTGTGGTGGATGTACCGGCGCAGGCTGTTCCTGAAGATCTGACTTCCGCGCATGGTAGAGCCGCTCCATAACGGGACACTCCGGATCGTGTCGTGTCAACGAAGGGCTTCAGCCCGCCCGACCGCGAACGATGCGAAGCCTGCGGCAGGCGGACTGAAGTCCGGGGTCCCCTCTGGGGAAGGCTGAAGCCTGCCCCACGGAAGCTCGCCGGGCCATCAGTTAATACCAAGCCGGCGCCAAGGCGTCTAACCTGAGTAACAGGGGGGCGGAGGTGCGGTAGAATCGCTGAATACCATGAAGCCACTCCTTGTTTTTCTGGCGGCCCTGGCCACGGCGCAGGCGGCCGACTATAAGCTGACATCCTCGCCCACAACCGTGGTCTGGGGCAACTATTGGGCCGATGCCAAGCCCGTACTGCGCATCAAGTCCGGCGACACGGTCGAGATCCTGACCATGAGCACCAGCAGCCCCGCTGCCCTGGCCAGAGTCGGCGTGAAGGACGAAGATATTCAGCCGGAGTGGAAGGCCATCTATGCCAACCAGCCGCCGCGTGAGGAGCGCGGTCCCGGCGGCCACATTCTCACCGGCCCCATCTTCATTGAAGGCGCGGAGCCGGGGGACGTGCTGGAGGTCCGCATTCAGAAGATCAAGCTGGCCACGCCTTACGCGTACAACGGCTTCAGTCCGACGCGCGGAGTCCTGGTGGACGGAGATTTCAAAGAAGGGAAAAGCCGTCTGATCCCGCTCGACCTGCAGCGCAACGTGGCCAAATTTGCCGGCAACATCGAGATTCCGCTGCACCCTTTTTTCGGCAGCATGGGGGTAGCGCCTGATCGTTCGAAGGGTAAGATCGACAGCGCCCCGCCGGGCGATCATGCCGGCAACATCGATAACAAAGACATGGTGGAAGGCACCACATTGTACATTCCCGTGCATGCCACCGGTGCGATGTTCGAAGTGGGCGATGGCCACGCGGGGCAGGGAAATGGGGAAGTGGACATCACTGCCATGGAGACTTCGCTGGTGGGCACGTTCCAATTCGTGGTGCGCAAAGACATGAAGCTGAAATGGCCGCGCGGCGAGACGCCTACGCACTGGATCGCCATGGGGCTCGACAAGGATCTGACGCAGGCGCTGATTCTGGCGGTCAAGGAAGCCATCGA
>PLRZ01000229.1:9006-19047 GCA_003164075.1 Bryobacterales bacterium
CGGCGGGACGGCGCGTTCTGGATTTCGCGCACCATCCAGTCCCACCAGCCTTCGCCGGTAGCGTAATGGCAGAACATTTCCAGGTGGTCCGAGTGGTGGCCGACAGCCGCAATTGCGCGCTTGAGGAGCGCCTGGAACATCTCGAAATCAAGGGTTCCGTCGTGCGAACGATCGAACAATTCCATCCCAATGGCGTTCAGTCGGTCGTCTCGTCGCTGTTCGTCGGCGGTCATTTTTTCCACACACCCCGGAGAATGGCTTCAACCATATCGTAGCCCTCCGGGTCTTTGTCTGCAAGAGCATCCTCAAACCGGTACGCCGTGAAGGTCTCGCAGAAATACTCCTCGGGCTCTTTTCTTGCCCGGATCGAGACTGGCATCGCACGCCCGCTCCGCAGCAGTTTCCCAACCTGCCAATCCATTTCCGGCCCGGCCGCGTCAAGGACCAAGTGCCCGATTTCGTGGTACAAACTCCGTTGCATTGCCTCAACCAGATTCCGGCCAGCGGCAGATACGGAGGGCAACTCGGGAGGGTAGAATTCTTTTCCGTAGCTCTCGGGTTTTCGGAACGCGTTGACCACCAGATCTCGGGACTGCCGATCGAAGTATCCCATCCAACTCGCGTCCGGCAGCCGTCCCGAGAATTCCAGCCGCCCCAGTTGGCGCCTTGCAAGGAAGCCCGGAATTTCCGGATCGCCGCGAAGCACCGCGAGCACATCCTTGGTGGTTTGTTCGGACAGCGTCGAATAAAAGCTCCGTAAGTGAACCCCCACTTCGAGGGGCGATGCCCACCCTGGGCGCGATGCCGGTTCCATCTTGCGAAACCGAATCGTAACACCCCTTACAAAACCGTCGCCCGCAGCAGCTTATCCAACTTCGGGAACGCCGAATCCATGTAGCCGTTCCCGCCCTCGAAGATGCTGCCCTGCTTGCCCCCGCGCATTCCGCCGCCGGCGCCCTCGCCGTAAGCGGAGTACAACTTGTCCACCACGTCCATGCCGTCCACCACTTTGCCGAAGGGCGCGAAACCATCCTTGTCCTGCCGCGAGCGATCGCCCATCAGCACGAAAATCTGCGTGGTGCGGGCGCCGGGACCCGTCATGGCGTAGGCCACGTAGCCGCGGACGTTGCTCTGCCTCACGGGGTCGTCGGGAAAGCTCGCCGTGCGCCATGTCGCCGCCAATAACGGGTCGCCGGGGATGCCGAACTGCGCGAAATCGCCGGCTATCACGCGGAAGAATCGCGAGCCGTCATAGAAGCCCGCGCGCACCAGATTGTAGAAGCGGTCGGCGCCGCGCGGAGCCCAGTCGCGGTGCGCTTCGATGGTAAAACTGCCCTGCGTGGTGGCCACTTTCACCTGGTAACCCGCCGGACCGTTCTGCTTCCAATAGTCGT
Organism: Bryobacterales bacterium; assembly: GCA_003164075.1. The sequence continues at coordinate 10,401 of PLRZ01000229.1, forward strand.
GGCCGGGATCCATGAGCGCGGCGTGGGGTTCGGATTCCGCCAGCAGTTCCAGCAGGTAATTCTTCCACACCACGGCGCGGGAATGCGTACCGTGGCCACGCGTTTCGTCGCTGGTGGGAATCAGGATGTAGCGGCCGTGCGCCACCTTCTTGATTTCGCGCTCCAGAATGCCTAACTCGGGCGGATTGACCTCGTCGTCGGCGGAATTCACGGCGTAGAGCGGCGCTTTGATCCTGTCGAGCATGGGTGAGGGATTGTAATCCGTCGAGCAATCGAACTGATACAACATATCGTTGGCGTCCACCCGCTCGGCCTGCTGCCGCAATCGCGTCACGGCGGCATCGGCCTGTTGATGCGTGGGGTTGGCCTTATGCAATTGCAGCGGGCTGCTGGTCATCATCCACAGGGCATACTCGGCCGCCACCAGGCCGTTGAGCGGGGGCTTGGTGTACTCGCCATTGTTCCAGTCCGGGTCGCCGCGGATGGCCTGCATGATCATGGCGCGGAACATGCGATTGCGGCCGGCGATCTCCACCGGGGCGCTGGCCAGCGGCATGAGCGCGTCCATGAAATCGGGATACATCTCGCCCCAGACCCAGGTATGCATGGCGCCCATGGAGGTCCCCGTTACCAGGCGCAGATGGTCCACGTGAAGCCCGTCGTGGAGCAGCAGGTAGTCGGCCTTGACCATGTCGTCGTAGGTGTAATGCGGGAATTTCATGTGCAGGCCATCGCTCGGCTTGCTGGATTTTCCGTGGCCGATGGCGTCGGGCAGGACGATGTAGTAGCGGGCGATATCGAGCGGCTGACCTTTGCCGAACAGTTCGCCCCCGAAGCCGGCGCTCAGGAAAGCGCGCCCGGTTCCGCCGGTGCCGTGCATCACGATGACGGCGTTATTGACGTGGCCCGCCGCATTGCGCGTAGGCGTGCCCAGGGTAGTGTAATGGAGGCGCAATTCGGCCATGGTTTCGCCGGATTTGAACTGGAAATCGTGAGATACCCAATCGCCTTCCGAATTGGGAAATTGCGGCGGGTTCGGCGGTTGGGCACAGCACGCGGCAGCGAGCAACAGCAGGAAGAGGGGGCGAGTCATAAGGCAGAGCTTATCATGACTGACCATGGGCGCCCGGGCGGCAGTGAGCCCGCAGGTGGGGCAGGCGGTGCTCGCCTGCCCTCGATTCTATTCGAGCAGCGAGCCCAAATTCAGCGCGGGCGGGCAGGCGAGCACCGCCTGCCCCACCTGCGAAGCTCTCGCCATCGAAAGGAATGGCTCAGCCCCTTTTCCCAGCCAAGCAGAAAATGCGGGGCGACATCAGGAGGTCTGATAGGCTAGACGCGGTGCGGTGCAGAATAGCGAAGCTGCCGGACTGTAAGCCGGTTTCTGTACCCTTGCGGGCAGCAGTCATTCCTCTGGGCCGGCCATTGCTGACCGGCTCTAGCGACCTACCCGGAAGTTTAGCGGGGCGGGCCGCCCCTCCTCCCCTATTTGGTCTTGCTCCGCGTGGGGTTTTCCCTGCCGGCGGAATTACTCCCGCCGCGGTGCGCTCTTACCGCACCATTTCACCCTTACCCCACACCGTGAGGCATGGGGCGGTATATTTTCTGTGGCACTTTCCGTCGAACCTTGCGGCCCGCCCGGCCGTTAGCCGGCACGTTGCCCTGTGGAGACCGGACTTTCCTCCCCCGTTTCCGGAGGCGACTGCCCATCCGGCAGCTTCGCAGGCCCCATTGTCGCATTTTCCACGGGATGTGTGCGCCACGATACCGGGAACCAGGGACTAACCCCATCAAATTCTTGCAGATATCGATAAATTCCGGTGTATTCTATATGCAGTGTGTTGTACCGCTTTAAAAGTAGAGGTAAGCGTCGGGCGATTGTCAGCCCGGCACGCTGTGGGATCCGGTTGCGTTGCGCGAAACCAGCCTGGCGGATCCTGTGAGTTTCGGTTTTCTTAGCCAATGCGGAACCAGTTGAGGAGATTCAAGTGACGACGATGAAACTAACAGCGATAGGCGCGCTCAGCCTGATGGCCTCCGGTCTGTTCGCCCAGGGGTTGAACGTCCCTTCCGGCCAGACCAAGGACTCCTGGGAGGAGATCAATTTCGAGTTCAATTCCTCGATCCTATCGGATGGCTATCCCAGTCTGCTGCGGTTGGCAGATGTTCTGATGCAACACAACGATTACAAGCTCAAGGTCACGGGAAACACCGATATCGTCGGTTCGGCGGCCTACAACGACAAACTCGCAATATCGCGCGCGGAATCCGTCAAAGCCTTCCTGGTGAAATACGGAGCCTCGGCGGCGCAGATCACTGCCTCCGGCGACGGCAAGCGGGATCCGGAAGTCGACAACAAGACCAAGGAAGGCCGCTTCATGAATCGCCGCGTGGTGCTCACGCTGACCGATGCCAACGGGAAAATAATTTCCGTTGGCGGTATCAGCGATGTGATGCCGCAGGTACTCAAAGTCATCCAGGACCTGGCGAAACAGGAGGCCGACTGCTGCGCCCAGATTCTCAAGCGCCTGGACAAGCTGGACGACATCCTGGCGGCGCTGAAGAATATGCAGGGCGAGAATGATCGCTTGAAGACTGAAATGGCGGACCTGCGCAACCAGCAGAACGCCCTCAAGGACCAGATGGGTGGATTGGCGAAGCCGGTCACCGAACCGCAGGCGCAGGCGATGATTAACAAATCCGAGCCCGAGATCGCCGCCAAAATTGAGGAACAGCGGAAGGCCAATAATCACACCATGTCCAATGTGGGCATCAATATCGGCCCGGCGTTCGGCATGGGCCGGGCGGACGACAGTCACGTGACCGCTTCGGCCCACGGGATGTTCTTCTCGCCCTTCGGCGCGAACCAGAACTACGCCGTACAGGCCCAGGGACGATACAACTACTTCCCCGGCATCCAGGAAGGCCAGTTCGATATCGGTCTTGTGGACCGTGTGGGAGCTGTCCAGGCGGGCGCGTTCAGCAGCTTCAAATACCTGAACTTCAGCCAGTACCAGCAGGGCACCGTGGTAGGACAGGCCTCTTTCCTGGCCGACTACCTCTTCGCCGGCGGCAAGGTCGGCCTGTTCGGCACCGCGGGGTTCAAAAACTACGGTGTTCTGAACAGCGTCCAACTGGCGCCGGGCGCGTATATGCAAACCTTCGCGCGCGTGGTCAACCAATTCGGCTTCGATGCCACCGTGGGCGCCTGGGGCAAAGCGTATTTCCAAGGCAACGCGGGCGTGCTGTTCAGCCATTACGAGAACGACAAGCCCGGGTTCAGCGCCAAACTGGTTCAACCCATCATCGAGCGCCTGGCGTTCACCGCGGAAGCCGGGTATAACGAAAGCTATCTGAATCCCAAGGGCAACAACGTGGACCTCCGCTTCGGCTTGCTCTTCGGCGGCATCCTGAATCCCAAGGACTTCGCCAAGAACACGCGTCCGGTGCCGATGGATGTTCCGGAAGTCCGCTACGAACTGGGCACGCGCCGCGTGGGCAGCAGCCCGCCCTTCGCCGACGCCGGTCCGAACCAGTTGAACGTTCCCGCCGCTATCATTACACTGAATGGCTCGGGTTCCTACGATCCTCTGGGCGAAGCTTTGACCTATAGCTGGGTACAGATTGCCGGCCCGTCGGTCACCATTACCAACGCCAACGCCGCCGTTGCGACCTTCCCGGCGAACGCCGGCCTGACCTACAGCTTCCGGCTGACGGTGAAGAACACCGACGGCCTGCAAGCCAGCGCCACCACCACGGTGAGCACGCAATCTCTGGGCCTGATCAGCATATTGGTGTTCCAGGCCACTCCGGCGCAGATCGTTCCGGGCGCGTCCTCCACTCTGAACTGGGTGGTGCAGAATGCCACGTCGGTGACCATTTCGCCTCTCACGGGCAGCTTCAATGCGACCTCCGGTTCGACGGTGGTCTCGCCCGCGGCCACCACGACCTACACTCTGACCGCGACCGGTCCTTCCGGCACGACACCAGTCACCGCTACCGCTGTGGTCACCGTGACTGCGGCGCCGGTGCTCAGCCCGCAGATCCTGCGCTTCGACGCCAGCCCGCGCAGCATCGCACCCGGACAGACGTCCACCTTGAGTTGGACCACCACCGGCGCGACTGCCGTATCCATCAGCGGCCTCGGCAGCGAGCCGTTAAATGGCAGCGCATCGACACCGGCGCTGACCACTACCACCACCTATACTCTGACGGCGACCGGCGCCAACGCCAGTACTGTTACGGCGGTCATCACCATCACGGTGGTTCCCGCTACCATACCGCAAATTGTGGTGTTCAACGCCAGCCCGCAAACCATCAACGCCGGACAGAGCTCGCAGCTTTGCTGGCAGGTGACCGGGGCCACGACCATCAACATCAGCGGCGGTGTCGGCAGTAGTCTGGCCGCCAACGCCTGCCAAACGGTTAGCCCGCAGACCACCACCACGTACACCCTGACGGCCACCAATTCGACTGGCACGAATCAGGCTAGCGTGACGATCAACGTGGGTGCGACGCAGATTCTGCAATTCAGCGCCAATCCGGAGTTCTCGCCGATTCAGGGCGGGGCGGTAGTGCTGACATGGCAGACGAGCAATGCCACTTCGGTGTCGCTGGTCGGCGGCGATATGCAGTCGTCTCCCGCCAGCCTGCCGGTCAATGGCAGCTTCACGGTCAATCCGAATGACAACGCAACCTACACCTTGATCGCTTATGGACCTGGCGGGTCGACCGTCAGCGCCGTGCTCGCGGTCTACGTGAGATGATCTAGGTTCGCAACTCCACCATCACTTGCCGGGCGGCCTCAAAAACCGCCCGGCCTTTTTTTTGTGGCGGCGCGAGACAGGGGGCTGACTCCCCGAGGTGGGGCAGGCGGTGCTCGCCTGCCCGCTATTCTGTTCTGTTTGGCCAGCCGGCCTGGTTCAGCGCGGGCCGGCCGGCAGGCGAGCACCGCCTGCCCCACCTTGGGATCTCTCGCCATTGTCCCAGGCCACCCGACAGCTATCGATCCTTCGTCAGCGCCAGCCGACCGGCAGGCGAGCACCGCCTGCCCCACCCTGGGATCTCTCGCCATTGTCCCAGGCCACCCGACAGCTATGGATCCTTCGTCAGCGCGAGCCGACCGGCAGGCGAGCACCGCCTGCCCCACCTTGGGCACACCTGTGCCGCCCAGACGACAACCGGAGCGGCGATTCTTTCGTGCGCTAACCCTCTCGATTGAGGCAAAATAGGAGAGAAGCAATCGACAAACGGTGTTTTGGCCTGACGGATGCTGGTACCGGTCTGCTTTCAGATTAATTCGCCGTAAATTGAACCCGATGAGGCGTAAGTGAAGAATCCTTTGACTGGCTTTATTTGTACCTGCCTGCTGGCGATAGCCTGCACCGTGCCCAGCCGCGCGCAGGAGAAAAAGCCCGATCCGCAGTCCGTGGAAGCGGCTGCTCCCGTAACAGACACCGCGCAGCCCCCCGCCGCGCCGGCGGACCAAACTCCCCCGGCCCAGCAGACTCCGCCACCGCAAACCGCCGCGCCACAGCAGCCAACTCCGCCCGCCGGACAGACACCTCCGGCAGGGCAAACGCCAGTTCCGCCGCCTACCGAGGACCAGCCCCAGCAGCATAGCCTGATTCCTCAACCGCCCCCGCCGCCCCCCAAAGTGCCGGACGTCCGGCGGCCCGGCGAATCGGGCTTCTGGATCGGCATCGAAGGCTGGATCCCCAAAGAGCAGCCCATCTTCAATGGCGGGCAGCAGTCCATCGCCACCACCAGCACGTTCTTCCAATATCAAGGCAAGCCCAAATTCGCGGAGAGCGTGGAGGCCGGCCTGGCGGTGGGGTTGCACAATACCCTGAAAGTGATCTACACGGATTTCCGCGCCTCGGGGGACTTCACCACGCCCGTGGCTCTGACGGCCTTTACGCAAGCCTATATCGCAGGCACCTATATTTCCACCAACTACCATGTGCAGAACGTCAAACTCTCTTACGAATACCTGACGTGGCCGTTTCCCGTGGGCAGCCGTAAAGTCCGCCTCAAGACTTTGTGGCAGGTGCAATATACCAACGTGTCCACCGTGTTCGATTCGCCGCTGGACTACTACGACACCAACGGCAATATCATTCTGGATTCCTCCGGCAACCCTATCGATCTTTCGGCGGCCGGCACCAAGCACATCATTTCACCCATGTTCGGCCTGGGGCTCTCCTACTACCCTTCGCGCCATTTCCGCCTGGAAGCCAGCGGCTCGGGATTCGGCTTGCCGCATCATTACTATGTCTGGGACTCCGAAGTGACGATGAACTACCGCGTGTTGGGCCATTTCGAGATCCGCGCGGGGGGGCGTGGATTCGGATTCAAGACTTCCACAGGCTCCGATTATTACATCAGGGGGAATTTTACCGGGGCCTTCGTCGGCCTGCGCTGGTATTCGAACTCGGAGTAACCCGCGGGGCCGTGCTCCGGCCTCCCAGCTCGCGCACCTCCTCATCGGTCAGATGCCGCCATTTGCCGATCGGCAAATCGCCGATGCGGATGGGGCCGATGGCCGTGCGCACCAGCTTCGATACCTTGCTGTCCACAGCTTCGAGCATGCGCCGCACCTGCCGGTTACGCCCCTCGGTGATGGTGATTTCCAGGTGCGTGTGCTTGGGACCGTCGCGCAGACGCTTCACTTCGGCCGGCCGCGTGGGGCCGTCGGCCAGTTCCACTCCGTGGCGCAATTTCCCGATCTGTTCGTCGCTCAGCAGGGTGGCGGCTTTCACCTGGTAGGTCTTGGGCACTTTGTGGTCGGGATTGGTAATGCGCTCCGCGAAAGCGGTGTCGTTGGTGAGCAACAGCAGCCCGCTGGTATCCAGGTCCAGGCGCCCCACCGGGGAAAGCCACGTGCCGGCATCGGCCGCCAGAGCGTAGATGGTGGGCCGTCCCTCGGGGTCGCGCCAGGTGGTCAGATATCCTTTGGGTTTGTACAGCAGGATGTAGGCAGGCTCGGCGGCGGCGAGCGGTTTGCCGTCCAGAGTGACGCGGTCCTTTTCCAGGTCTACCCAATGATCGGGGTTCTCCACCACTTTTCCGTTGACGCGAACGCGGCCGGCGCCGATCCAACCGCGGGCGTCGGTGCGCGATCCCAGTCCTGCCTTGGAAAAGACTCTCTCCAGAGTTTTGAGCGGTCGCATGGCAGTCACAATGGTACAGTGAGACCATCGGTCCCGCAATTCTGATCCGGTCGGCGAAGCAGTTGGTGACTCTGCGCGGCCCGCAAGGTCCACGGCGCGGTTTGGCCATGGGAGACCTCGCCATCATTCCGGATGGCGCCCTATTGCTGCGTGACGGGTTGATTCAGGAAGTGGGGCCCACCAGGCGCGTGGAGAATCTGGCGGAGGCCCGCGGCGCCGTCGAGATCGACGCCACTGGAAAGGTGGTGATGCCCGGTTTTGTCGACGGCCACACTCACCTGATGTTCCCGCTGCCGCTCTCCGCGGATGTGACTCCCGAAGTGGAGATCGACATCGACCGCGCCGCGCGCGCACTGGTGTCGGTCACCGCCCACCGGCTGGCGGGCCGCGGACGGGTCTGGCTGCGGACCATGGCCCGTCACGGCACCACCACCCTGGAGGCCAAAACGGGATGCGGGGCCAACGATAGCGCCGAACTCAAGGTGCTGCGAGTACTCAACGTGTTGAATAAGGGCGCTCTGGATATTGTGCCGACGTTTCTCTTTCTGCCGGGAACCGCGGAGTCCGGCGAGCGGGTCTTCCGCGACCTGATGTTCACCATCCGCCGCCGCCGGCTGGCGCGATTCGCCGACGTGCAATGGGACACCGACATGTCGCGCCGCCCGATGCTGGTCCGCTTCCTGGAGACGGCGCTCAGCCTGGGCTTCGCGTGTAAGATTCACGCCGACCGGCACAGTTGCGCCGGCGCGGTTTCGCTGGCCGTGGAATACGGGGCCACCAGCATCGACCATCTGGAGTATGCCACTCTGGACCAGGCGCGCCTGCTGGCGGCTTCCAGCACCATCGCGACGCTGTTGCCTTGCGATTCTCTCCGCCATGGCCACCATGCTCCGGCACGCACGTTGATTGAGGCCGGCGTGCCCGTCGCGTTGGGGACCAATTTCAACCCGTGGCGTACGCCGTCGCTGAACATGCAGACGGCCATCTCGCTGGCCTCGATGCAACTGGGCATGAGCCCCGCGGAGGCGATTACCGCGGCCACCATCAATTCCGCCCATGCGCTGAAGGCTGCCGCCAGCGTGGGCTCGCTCGAAATCGACAAACTGGCGGATATCCTGATTCTGAATACCGGCGACCACCGCGATCTGGCGTACCAGTTGGGAACCAATCTGGTGCACACCGCCATCAAACGCGGCGAGGTCCTCTGTACTCCGGGCAGTTGACCGCGAAATGCGTCAGTGCACGATCTCTCCGAAAGTGGCCTTCAGAACTCCTGATGTCGCCCCGCAATTTCTGTCTGGCGGGGAAATGGGCTGAGCCATTCCTTTCGATGGTGAGAGCTTCGCAGGTGGGGCAGGCGGTGCCGCCTGCCCGCCCGCGCTGAATTAGGCCCGCTGTTCGAATAGGATCGAGGGCAGGCGAGCACCGCCTGCCCCACCTGCGGGCTCACTGCAAATTCAGAACTCCTGATGTCGGCC
>PLRZ01000229.1:19053-33932 GCA_003164075.1 Bryobacterales bacterium
CCACGACGTCAGGAGTTCTGAAATTCCACGCCATCAGGAGTTCTGACCTTGCTATCGGCGGTGAATTTCCTGTAGTCGCTGCGGCGGTCCGTTTCGTTGGCTTTCTCGCTCTTGTGCAGCAACCCGGACCCGCTCTCCCTACTTCACCTGAAACGCATACGACCCGGAGCCGATCTCGACCACATAATTCGCTCCCTCTTTAGCGGCTTTCACAGCCTTGCCGCCTTCGGTGACCTTGGTATTCTCAGCGGCCGGGAGATACACTTTCGCGCTGGTATTGGCCGGGACGGTAACAGCCAACGTGAACGGTCCGGCCGCCGTTCCGTTCCAATCGGCGACAATTTTCCCGTACACCGATTCGTATTCGCCGCGCGCCTTGGTAATGCGCGCGTCGAGGTGCGGATGGATCACGATCTCGTGAAATCCAGGACCGGATGAAGTAGTGTCGATACCCACCAGATATCGATACACCCACGCCATCACCGAACCGAAGGCATAGTGATTGTAAGAGTTCATGGCCGGGTCGCCGGTATCGCCGTTCCACCGTTCCCACCACGTAGTAGCTCCCTTGGACAGCATGTAACCCCATGAGGGATAAGTCTCGTTCAGCAGCAGGCGGTAGGCTATGTCGGTGCGGTCGTGGTCGGCCAGGGTAAAGAGTAAGAACGGAGTTCCCAGGAAGCCGGTAGTCAAATGCCAGTCATGGGCCTCGATATCTTTCACCAGTTTGTTCACCACGGTGGGTACCTGCGCATCCGCCGCCAGGTTCATATAGAGGGCCAGCACGTACGAAGTCTGGCTGCCGCTGCCCACCGTGCCATCGTCCTTAATGAACTCCTTCTGGAAAGCGGCGCGAATATGCGTCCCGAGTTCGCGATAGCGCTGGGCATCGCTATCCTTGCCGAGTGCCTGCGCGATGTCCGCCATCTGGCGGGCGATCAGCGCCCAATAAGCGGTAGCCACCAGGTCGTTGGGCGTCTGGCTGCCGGCCGGAAGCCAGTCCGCGAAATTGGCGCCGGTACGGTTGCGCCGCAGGAAATTGGGATTCGCGGTCTGAATGAAGTCCATCCAGCGCTGCATGGCCGCCCAATTCTCTTCCAGAATGGCCTTGTCGCCGTATTGCATCCACGCGGTCCAGGGGACGATCACGCCGGCATCGCCCCAGCCCGGTGCGCCGTCGCCGAAGGATTCCACCACCGGAACGGTGTTGGCGAAAACGCCGTCGGCCGTCTGGTCGTCCACCATGGAGCGCATCCACTGGCGTCCGAATGAAAGGATGTCGAAGTTATAACTTCCCGTGCGCCAGAAGACTTCGGCGTCGCCGGTCCATCCCTGGCGTTCGTCGCGCTGTGGGCAATCGGTGGGGATGCTCAGGAAGTTGCCGCGCTGTCCCCAGATGCCGGTCTTCCAGAAGCGATTCACCAGTTCGCTCGACGTGGTGATCCGGCCCGAGGGTTCGCCGCCCAGGCTGCTGACCACTTCGCCCGAAAGGGAATCGGGCGTGGGCGTGCCCGGGAAGCCGGTAAGTTCCACGTAGCGGAAGCCCTGAAAAGTGAAGTGCGGACGGTACACTTCCTCGCCGCCGCCGCGGAGCACATAAGTATCGGTGGCATCGGCACTGCGCAGATTGTCGCGGTAGAGCGTGCCGTCGCCATTGAGCACCTCGGCAGTGCGCATGCGGACCCGCGTCCCCGCCTTGCCGTTGACTTTCAGCACCGGCCAGCCGACCATATTCTGTCCCATGTCGGCGATGTAGGCTCCGCCCGCGATGGGCTTTACGGTGACGGGTTTGAGCGTGGCGACCACGCGCGGCGGCGCGGTCATCCCGGCGACCACCATGCCCTGCGGCCCAGGCTCGACCACTGCGGGAGCCCACGACGCTTCCGCGAAGCCCGGGCCATCCCATCCCGGCTGCTCCAGGCGGGCATCGTAAATCTCACCGGCATAAATCTCGGAGTGATAGATGGGAGACTGCGCGCTCTTCCACGAGCCGTCGCTCACGATATCGTCATGCGTGCCGTCGCTGTAGTCGATGCGCAATTGCGCCAGCAATCGCGGCGGCGGAGGGAGAAAGAACACGCGGACGCCGCTGACGAACTGGCCGCTGAGGAACCATCCGTCGCCCAGGATCGCGGCGATGGCGTTGCGCCCGCCGGTCACCAGCGAGCCCACATCGTAAGTCTGATAAAGGACGCGCTTTTTGTAGTCGGTAAACTCGGGCGTCAGTACGTCGTTGCCCACGCGCTTACCGTTGAGGAAGGCGCGGTAGCTCCCCAGGGCGGTGATGTAGAGACGGGCAGACTGGACGCGCTTGGCGACGGTGAATTCGTGCCGCAGCAACGCCGCGGGTTGCGGGAGATTGCCTGGGACACCGGTGAGCGGCAGGCTGCCCACTTCACCCGCAACGGTGGCCGGCTTCCATTCTGCGTCGCCGAACCGCGCTTCCCAGCCGCCGCCGGACGGATAGCGCGCGATTTTTCCGTCGGCATCGACCACTTTGATTAGCGCCGCGAGGTTGGCGGCGGGCGGCGCGCCGCGCCCTGTTGCCGCCGGAATGGCGATCTCGACGGTATTTTGTCCGGGTGCGATTTCGCCGGTGATGTCCTGCCGGTCAAAGCTGCGCCAGTCGCGTTTGGACACCAGCAGGCGGTCGTTGATTCGAACTTGGAAGCCGGCCGTGGAGGCGGCATAAAGGGCGACGTCGCGCGGCGAGGCGGTGGCGTCGAAATGCCAACGGAAGAACGATGCGGGGCGGGGAAGTGGGGCTGCCGGATCGGGCGGGCCGGCGGAAATCCAGTGGATACCCGCGCGGTCTTCCTCCAATTGATCTTTCCAACCGATCCACTGGGCAGTCCAGTCGGAGGGCGTGAGCAGGCCCATTTCCCACCACGCCGGCGCAGCGGCCGCCGACATTTTCCCGTGCGAATCCCAAACCCGCACGGTCCAGTAGTAGCGCTTTCGCGATTCGAGTTGAGGTCCGCCGTAGGGAATGTCGAGAGAGGCCGCGGAAAGTTGCTTGCCGCTGTCCCACACATCGGCCTTTCCGCCGCGACTGCGCGACACCAGAATCTGATAGGCGGATTGCCGCCAGTTCCGCTCCGGACTGTCATTTTGCCAGGACAGCCGCGGGACACGGGAATCGATCCCCAGGGGGTTATCGAGATGTTCGCATTGCAGGCGAACGGGGCCCGCGAACGCGGCAGACGCCGCCACGAGGCACAGGAGGGTTCTCCGGACGTTGGTCATCGCTTTCGTTATGACAGCATATCTCGCGCAGGTGTGGGGAGCGAGGCGTCAGTTCTTGACGTCGAGACTCTTGAGCGCCGCGCGGGCATCCTCATTATTTCCCGCGGCTGCCTTCTTATACCAGGCGATAGCTTGATCGCGACTCTTTTCGACGCCCAGCCCACCCTCAAATAGCACGCCGAGGTTGTACATCGCCGTGGCGTTGCCGGCATCTGCCGCTTTGCGGTACCAGCTCATGGCCTGAGCATAATCCACCGGCACGCCCAGACCCTGCTGGTACAGCACGCCAATGGCGTTGGTGGCGGAGTTGTCCCCGGCATCGGCCTTGAGGAACCATTTCATGGCCTCGGGGTAGCTCGCCGCAATGCCCAGACCATCGCGGAGCATCACTCCCACGTTGAACATCGCCTCGGTGTTGCCGGCGGATGCCGATTTGATGAACCATCGCAGGGCTTCGGTGTAGTTCTTCGGCAGGCCCACTCCCTGAAAGTACAGGATGCCCACGTTGCACATTCCCTGACTGTTGCCGCCATCCGCCGCTTTGAGGAACCAGTTCAGCGCCGATGCGTAGCTGCGCGTGACGCCGCGGCCGGTACCATATATGACGCCGAGGTACATCATGGCTTCCACGTCACCCGCGGCGGCCGCCTCGTGGAAGATGGCTAGGGCGGTGGAATTGTTGCCGGTGTTGTACGCCTCCATACCGCGAGTCATCAGGGCTTTGACATTCGGCTCGATGCCGGGCTGGATCGTGGGTGGACCGTTGGATTGCGCGGCGGCCGTAACGCCGCAGAGCAAACCGATGGCGATGGCCCACGAAGCGCAGCGACGATTGACAGCGGAACCCATGCAACTATTATGACAGCGAATTACTCCGCCACCGGCCGTGCCGCGCCGGCCCAGTGTCCCGGCGGATCACACCGGTTATTTCGGGGACAGGCTACATAACCTCGAAATACAGCCGCCTGGCCTGCCTGTCTATTCGCCCGGCTATTTCGAGGTTATGTAGCCTGTCCCCGAAATAGCTTCCGCGACCGACCGCACCCCGTTGTCGGGATCCTGGCCGCCCTTGTCGCGCAGGATCAGGACGATCTTGTTCCCCACATAGATTGCCAGGCGCGTCGAGCACGAATTCGAACGCCATGCAGTTTAGGATACCGCCTCAATGCGATAGAATCGCGGGAGCCCCCTCTATGATGAAGCTGCGCGCACTTCTCCTCGTTTTGCCGGCCCTGGCGTCACTGTGGGCGCAACCGGTCGACCCCAACCTCTACGACGGTATCCGCTGGCGGCTCATCGGACCGTTCCGCGGCGGCAAGGCCACCATGGTGTCCGGCGTGCCGGGCGATCCCGCCGTCTACTACATGGGCACGGCCGGCAGCGGCGTCTGGAAAACCGTGGATGGTGGGCAGGTCTGGACCTGCGTCAGCGACGGCATGCGGCTCACCGGCATCGGCGCGGTCGCGGTGGCGCCATCGCGGCCCGACACGGTGTACGTGGGCGCGTCGGCTGTCGGGAATGCGGCGGGACTTTACCGCTCCACCGATGGCGGCGCCCATTGGGACCTGGTGGCGCTTCAGGGGCACGCGGTCAGTTCCATCGCGATCGATCCGCATAATCCCGACCTGGTGATGGCAGCCGCCGGCGACACGGGTGTGATGCGCACCACCGACGGCGGCGCGACCTGGAAATCCACGCTCCCCGACTCGTCCGTGGGCGCAGTGTGGCTGGTCTTCGACCCCGATAATCCCCACAACGTGTACGCCGGCACGCGCCCCGCCAGTGGTGGCGGCCGCGGCGGCGGTGGTGGCGGAGGCCGCGGCGCGCCGCCCGTGACTACCCCGGCCACCGATTCCTGGATTTATCGCTCCAGCGATGAGGGCGCCACCTGGAAGAAGACCAGCCCGAACGGCCTGCCCGGCGGCAATTTCGGAACTATCGCGCTGGCCGTGGCGCCCGGTACCAAGGGCGAGCGCGTCTACGACTACGTGGCGCAAGGCATGTTCCGCTCCGACGATGGCGGCGAGCATTGGACCCGCGCGAGCGACGATCCGCGACTGATCGGCGGCGGCCAGTTCCACGACGTGATCGTCGACCCGCGCAACGCCAATATTCTCTTTGCCACGCAGACGTCGCTCTACCGGTCCACAGACGCGGGCAAGACTTGGGAGAGTTACGCCGGTGCGCCCAGCGGCGCGGACTTCAACTATGTGTGGATCGACCCGACTAACGATAAGTACATGATTCTGGCGGTGGATCAGGGCACCGAAATCAGCATGGACGCAGGCCGCACGTGGACCACGTGGTTCAATCAGCCCACCGGGCAAATGTACAACGTCACTACCGATCATGGCTTTCCCTTCTTTATGTATGCGTCGCAGCAGGACAGCGGCACCGTGGCGACGCCCATCGCGGGCCGCGGCGGCCAGATCACTTACCGCGACTGGTACACCACTAATGGTTTCGAATCGGCGCGCATTATTCCCGATCCGGCCGATCCCGATTATCTCTACGCAACGGGTTGGTACGGGTCGATTCTGCGGGTGAATAAGACCACCGGCCAGACGCAGCATATTTTCGAGCGCACTCCCAAGTATCACGAGAGCGGGTCGCCGCCCATGGGCTTCTCGCCGTTCGATTCGCAGACATTCTACCTGGCGACGCAGTATCTGCTGGCCACTCGCGATAAGGGCATGCATTGGGAGACGGCCAGTCCCGACCTGACCGCGACCGGCGGCGAAGAACTGGGCACCGCGCCCATCGGAACGCGCGCCGGCCGCGGCGCTACCGGGCCGGCCATCAGCTCGCTGGCCTTTTCGCCCAAGGACGCGAAAGTAATCTGGGCGGGCACCAGCAACGGCCTCATCCAACTCACCCGCGATGGCGGCGCGCATTGGAACAACGTGGCATCGGGCGATCTGGCCAACGCCGACGCCGGCGCCGTGACCGCGATGGAAGCCTCGTCCAGCGACCCTGCCCGCGCCTTCGCCCTGGTGGGTGGCGGCCGCGGCGGCGGCGGCGGTGGCGCCGTGCCGCGTATTTATCGCACTGACGACTACGGAAATACGTGGCAAGCCGCGATCGACGGCTTACCGGCCAGCGCTGCCCATGCCGTGCGCGAAGATCCCATCGATCGCAACCTGGTCTTCGCGGCGCTCGATACCGGCGTCTTCGTTTCCTTCAACGGTGGGGACCGGTGGCAGTCTCTCCAATTGAATTTGCCCGCCGCTTCCTGCCGCGACCTGGCCATTGAGCAGGACGATCTGATCGTCGCCACCTTCGGCCGCGCGCTCTGGGCCATCGACGATATCAGCCCGCTGCGCGAACTGGCGGAGAAGGCGATACCGGCCTCGTCCGCCGTGTACCTCTTCGCACCGGCGCCTGCCGTCCGCATGCAGTGGGACACCTATACGGACACGCCGTTGAACCCCGACGTGGCCGCCGCCGAGAATCCGCCCGACGGCGCCATCGTCGACTATTATTTGAAGTCGCCGCCCGAGGGCCAGATCACACTCGAAGTTTACGATTCTGCGGGGTACCTGGTGCGGGCATACTCCAGCAGCGGCGCCGCTTCCCTGGACTACAAGGTGAATGTGCCCGACTTCTGGCTGGCGCCGCCGCCGCTGCTGCCGAAGAAGGCCGGCATCAATCGCTTCGTGTGGGATCTGCGTTACCCCGATCCGGAACAGCTNNCTCTACACTTACTATGGCGTACACGTGAATTACTTCGAGTACACGCTGGCCGACCACGCCATTCCGCACAATACGCCGTGGCATGAGCCGCAAGGCGCCATGGTGCTGCCGGGACAATATGAGGTCCGCCTGACGGTGGGCGGGCAGATATACCGGCAGCCGATCGTGGTGAAGCTCGACCCGCGCCTGAAAGTTTCCACATCGGAGCTCGCGCGGCAACTGGATCTGGCGCAAAAGATCGCCGGCAGCATGAATGCGACGTATGAGGGGTACAACCAGGCCGCGCAATGGTACGCGGAACTGGCGGACCGCGTGGCGCAGTTGCAGAACGCGGGGAACGCGCCCGACATGCTGGCCGCGGCGCAGGCGGCGGAGACGAAGGCACAGGGATTGACCGATGCCGCCGGTCCGCCCGCGGGACTGGGGCCGATGAATCGCGACCTCACGCGGCTGCTGATCGCCGTGGATCAGTCCGACACGCCACCGGCGAGCGCGCTGATTGAGACTTTCGCCGGCATGTGCCAGGATACTGCCGCCGCGCTGGGGCGGTGGAACGATCTGCGGAGTAAGGATGTGCCGCAGTTGAATGCGATGCTCGAACAATTGCGGTTGGCTCCGCTGACGGCGGCGAAAGACGCGCTCGCGGTTCCGGACTGCGGTAAGTGATGCACGCGGGGTCGCATGGTTCCGGATGCGGCGTCGGGCACTGCGCGGCAGGAGAGGATGAAGGCTTCCCGGAACGCCGTATCTGGACCGGGAGCCGTGGGAGTCCGACACCGCAGAAATATCCGCGAGGGGGACTGCCAGACCTAGCGCGTTTGTCGGTGGCTATCTATATCTACCTTGCACCTTCCCCCCGACGATCATCTGCCTTTGGCGCATGGGCATGGGCGCCAGATGACCGCAAGCCGTAATCGGAGTAAGACAACTGCTATACTCGGTTGGGCAATCTACGGTAGGTGGCGGAAGGCTGTCTTTGCGATAGCCACAGAGCAGCATGAAGGATATAGAGAGTTCGTTCTTCACGGAAAAGCGGCCGTGGTCCCGGATCAAGGATCGCGTCCTGGGGACGTACCTACCCCCTTACCTCAGGAAGGTGAGTCGGATTGGCAGTCGCATTGTCATTATTGACTGTTTCGCCGGAGCCGGTAAGTTTAGCGATGACACTGCCGGATCACCGCTCATCATCTGCCCGCAAATCGCACAGCACGCGGCAGGCAACGCTGTCGCGTACTTCGTCAACAAGGGTTCCGGCCACCATCGGGCACTGTCTCGAACACTCGAACGCTTTACGAAGGCTGGTTTTGCGCATCCAATCCTCGGAAACAGCGAGGGCTTCCTGCACGAAATCAGCAAACAGATCACGGAGCAGACAGTCTTCGTTTACCTCGACCCATTCGGGCTGAAAGGCTGCGGCTTCGACTCTATCCGTCCGCTGCTGGAGCGCGGAACGCGATTCAGCACCGAACTCCTTGTCAACCTGAACATGCCGGCGCTGCACCGTCTTGCCGCTGTTCGGTCGGTTTCGCATGGGAGTTCCGCCTCGGATATCGTGCGGGGCTTTCACTCAACCCTTGACGGTGTTCTCGGTACAAAGGAGTGGCGAGATGTCATGTGGGACGACCGGATTGCCCCGGCCGATAAAGAAGAGCATATCGTCGCTGCCTACAAGCAGCGCCTCGCCAAATACCTGCGCTACGTGTGTAGCTGCCCTGTCCGCGAGGCGGATGGCACTAGGGTCAAGTACCACATCGTGTTTGCGTCTCGGCATGTCGATGCACTGCTGCTTATGAATGACATCATGCTCGACGCGTACAATGAGCACACCTTTGATGCGGCGCTTCAGAAGATGCCTCTATTCGCAGACAGTCAGCTCGATTGGAAGGATTCCCGCCACGGTGAACGGGAGACTCTCAAGGGCGTGATCCGCCACATCGTCGAGGAACAGCCGGGAAAGACCAGGAGCGAGGTCTGGCAGCAAGTCGTCCTTTGTCACTTCATGCAATTCCGTGAGTCTGAATTTAGGCAAGTTGTCGCGGAACAGGTGGAACGGGGCGCACTTGAGTGCCCGACTCCGAGGCGGGGAAACAGGCTGAACGATAACTGTATTCTGATGCCCGGGAAGCTGGGCGGGCGTCCATAGGCTGTGCCTTTGCGGAACAGCCGAGCCAGCTCGTAAAGCCATGAGGCGGGCGCGGCATTCTGCATAAGTTGACGTGCGATTTCGCCCCAGTGCCGGAAGTAAAGTATTATGTGCAAAGCGGCTGGTGATCCGGCTGACAGTCCACTGCCGAGAAGGGTACGAGCGGTGGCGCAAGGAGATCGCCGTGGGACAGAAGACAACGATTGAATGGACCGAGACAACCTGGAATCCGCTCACCGGATGCACCAAGATCAGTCCCGGCTGCAAGCTGTGCTATGCAGAGCGGATGTCCAAGCGGCTGAAAGCGATGGGACAACAGAACTATCGAAACGGATTCAAGCTCACCCTGCATCAGCACATGCTCGCCACTCCGTTAAAATGGAAAAAGCCGCAAATCATCTTCGTGAACTCCATGAGCGATCTATTCCAGGATGGAGTTCCGTTGGATTTTATCAGACGCGCGTTCGAGACCATGCGCGCGGCCCATTGGCACCAGTTTCAAGTTCTCACCAAACGCTCCGAGCGTCTACGAGAGATCAGTCCTCAACTTGAGTGGCCAGCAAACGTTTGGATGGGAGTGAGTGTTGAGAACGCAGATTACACGTTTCGCATCGACGATTTACGCAAAACCGGCGCGGCTGTGAAGTTCCTATCGCTCGAACCCCTCCTTGGGCCTCTGCCCCATCTGAATCTCGCTGGGATTGACTGGGCCATCGTCGGTGGTGAGTCCGGTCCCGGCGCGCGACCAATCCACGAGAAGTGGGTCACTGACATTCGCGACCAGTGCAAAGCGGCCGGCACGGCATTCTTCTTCAAGCAATGGGGAGGAGTGAACAAGAAGAAGGCCGGCCGCAGCTTGGACGGACGCAAGCATAACGATATGCCGGCCGTCCGGCCGCAGCCGGCTCCTGCGCTCATCCAGATAGGGAACTTCGGTGCTGATGTCTAAACGCCGCCCATATCCGAACTCGGCGACGTGGACAACGCCCGGAAGGTTTATGCCGCAACTCGTGATGTCTGGGTTGGTGGCGGTGGCTGGCTCGAACCGCACGAACGCTTGGGACTCCTCACGGTTGCCGCAGGGCTCCGGCCATTCCGTCTTTGCCGGAAAGGGATGAAGCTTTGCCGGATTACTCCCCATCGGGGAAGTTCGCGACGATGGACCGCTTTGCTGGGATGGCGCAGCAACCGGAAAGAGCCAACGCGACTAACTATAAGCTGGACGCCTGTTCCCTTCGCATCGCCAAACTCCCCCGAAGTCATTCTGAGAAAGCCACCAAATAACCAGCCTCCGCCGTGACGGAACCCTCGCCGCCATACAAAATATGCGGGTAGCCCAGACCCCACAACCCAGCCTTACCTCGCCGGCGCCGTCTTCTGCCGCGCCGTCGCGACTACCCAGTTTGTCACCGCGCTGCGAACGTCCACATAAGTGGCGTACGGCCAGAGAATGTGCAGCTTGCGATACAGTACTTCCAACGTTGCCGTGCCTTTCACTTCCCGCAGCGTCATGTCGGGACCGAACATGGCGTAGTCCTCGCCCGCGTCCGGCGCGCGGAAAGGTTGGCCCGTTTTGGAATTGCGCCCCACGTCCTGCTGCCCGTGGAAACTGGTCGAGACTCCGCCTACGTTGCGGTTGATGTACTCCTGCAGGAAGGCCGCGTCGTTGTGGATCATCCACTGCGGCAGCGGAACCAGGTCGTTGCCCAGTTTCACGTACATCCCCATCACGTCCACGTCGCCGATCACCATCTTGCCGTTGTGAAACAGCACCTTCAACATCGTTCCGCCCACCTTCGCTTCCCGGAACTCGAAAACGTGCTGCGATCGAAATGACCGCATCACCTCGTCGGTAACTTTGAACGATCCTTTGGTGGCGCTTGGATTCTCGGCGTAATAGATCGCCTCAATCTGTTTGGCGGCGTAACTGTGGGTGGAGTAGAAGTCGGTCTCGATGTTTCTCGGCCAGTCGCCCATGATCACGCCATACTTGCTGTCGATTTTGTACTCCACAAAAAGGCTCTTTCCGATCACGTTCTCCGCGCCCAGAAGATGATGCGGGATCGACGCCTTCTTCGAGGTCCGCGCGAAAATGGTCCAGCCGTTGCGATACGCCAGCATGGCGTACCCTTCGGCGATATGCGGTGGGAAGCCGAACTTCGCCGCCATCTCGCGGACCCGCGCCAGCATTTCCGGCTGCTTCTGGGCGATCGCGTGCTTCTCCTCCGCGGTGAGTTCCTTGCCCGGGTCGATCTTCGTATTCTTGGGATCGCCGGATTCGGCCGCTTTCTGCTTGAGTTCCTCGACCCCGCGCTGGGCCGCTTGTTTCCAATGCTCGGGGCTATGGTGGCGCACGGCATTAGCGAATTTGTTGCCCAGATTCTGCACCCTGGGCGCGGCTTTCTCGGCCATCTTGCCGCCCACGGCATTGGCCGCCCCATAGCCCAGCAGCCCGCCCAGCAGGGTCGCCAGCGCCTGGGCGCCGTAATCCAGATCGTTGCCGGTGTTTACCTGCGACGAGAACCGGTCCCAATGCGGCTTGTACATCTCCCAATTCGTCGCCAGGTCGACGATGCCGCACACGGCTTTGAGCCCGGCTACAAACAGGGTGAAGCCGGCCGCTGTTGCGGTGGCGAATATCAGCAGGATTGCGCCCATGCTGAACAGGCTTTCCGCCGTCGCCAGGCCGCGGAGTTGCGCCAGCACGTCGCCGCCGATTTGTTGGCCGTACTTCTCGGTGGCGATGGCGTACATCTCCTCCGCGCGCTCCCGCTTGGTCATGTCCTGGCCCCGCAGTTTGCGCCAGAAAAAGGTGTAGTAGAGGTATTCGTTGGCCACACCGCCCCCGAAGCCCACTTGCTTGGCGTTGGGGTTCTTGCCGAACATGGCCCTGCCGGAGAGCTTCGCCTGCATATTCAGCCCATAATTTCGCAGCACGATCAGGTCGGCGCCGGAAGGCTGGGCCAACATCTGATCGGCGTCGCCGGCCAGCATTCCCTGCATGGAAGTCACCACCCCGTGCCATGCGTGAAACACGTTGTAGAACTCATCCTTGCGGGTCCGCACATGCCACGTCTTCTCATCCCAGTCCACCCACACCGTGGCGACATTCTCCGGCTCCGCGCCCGGCTTGTCGGCAATCGCGCTGGTGTCAAAATTCCGGCGCGTGAGTTCGATCGCTACCACATGTGCCATGGCGGGAGTCCCTCCTTGTGTGCCCTATCCATCACGCCGTTCGCGCGATTCTGCGCCGCGACTGCCCTTCCCGCATATACTCCCGCAGCGCCGCCGAAGGCACTTGCCACTTGTCGTTCACCTTCAGCCCGGGGAGTTTGCCGGCGGCCAACAATCGTACCACGCTGCTGGTGTCGAGCTGTAGCCGGGCGGCCACCTGCCAGGTGGCGAGGTGGTTCAGCGGAATCTCACTTCTCGGCGTGAGCTCCTGGCCGGGGCATTGGGTCCAATACAACAAGGCGCCATTGTGGGTCTCGGCCGAAATTCCGCATGCGCCGCGGTTCTTTCGATAGTGGAGGGACAGCCCGCTGCACGGAATCGCCGCGGTGCAACGGTACAGGTCTCCCTGGGACCCTCGCCGCCGGACGAACGCCAAGCCGCCTTTGCGGCAATAGGGGCATAGGATCTCTGGTTGGAGTGGGTGTAGCCTCATTGAGGTAGATCGATCATACTAGCTGTGGAAGCGGGAAACTGAGTATCAAGGGGTAGTGCTACGGTAGCAGGAAATGCTGTAATTTATTGATTGTGGATTACTTGTTACTTTGCCGCAGCCTTCGCCAGCCGCTCCCGATACTGTCTCAGATCGTCTAGGAATCCCCTTTGCTGCATGGGTAGGGTTTTTCCGGGCTCGATGGCGGGAAAAAGCTTGATGCCTTTCTCCACAGCCTCAATGGCGTGCGCATAGTCTCCGATTCCGGCGTACGCCTGGCCGAGTACGCTGAGTTCCTCCAGGCCCGGACTCATCCCCGCCGCCTTGATGGCGTACGGCAGGGCGTCGCGCGGGTTCTGCAGGTCGGTGGGTTCTATGGTGACCGCGAGCCAGGCATAGTTGTAAACCACGTCATGGGTAGCGCCCGGCTGGTCGGCCAGTTCCTTGGCCATGGCGAGCCCGCGTACCGCCGGCTGGCGGGCCTCGGCTGCATGTCCCGTGGCGAGCAACGTGCTCGCGACGAAGGTCAAGGTTTCGGATAGATCCTTGCGGGCGAACAAGTTGTGTGGATCGGCCTGGCATACGGCCTCCAACAGTTCGGCGGCCCGGCGGTAACTGCGCGCGGCCTCGTCATTCTTATTGAGTTGGTAAAGATACAGGCTGCCCAGGTTGCGCAGGGTGACGATGCTGTTGTCGCGGGCTTTGGAATTATTGGGATCATCGCGCAGTTGCCGCTCGTCGATGGCGGAGGCCTGCAAATAGCTATCCAGAGCCGCCGGAAAATCGCCCAGGCTCTGTTGGTCGTAGGCGACCAGGTTCAGAAAGCCCGATACCAGTTCGCGGGCGTGCTGGTTGTTCGGATCGGCGCGTGAAAGCTCCTCGGCGGTACGCAAGGCTTCCTGGTATTTGCCGAGCCCGCCCTGGCGATCGCCCGCGGCGTCCTGCTCCATGCCCAGTTTTGCCGTGACGACGGCCTTCGCCCGGCCCACGCGCGCCGCCAGCGGATGGGCCGGCGGCAACTCCGGAAGCAGGTCCAGCCCATGCCGATAGGCGGCCACCGCATCCTGCGCGCGCCCCAGGTTCACGTCCTGCGGCCCTCCCAGAAGGTCGCCCTGCCGCTCATAAGCGGCCTCCAGATTCAGCTTCGCTTCGGGATTTTGCGGCTCGGCCGCCAGCAATGCCTGGTCGAGCCGGAGCGCCCGATTCACGTGCTCCACGGCCTCCGGCAGCTTGCCCAGCGCAGGCAGGACATACGCCAGATCGAGATGGCTCCTGGCTGCCACNNTCGCCGATCTTCAAATATCCCTGCGCCAGTTCCTGCTGGAGCCGCGCATCGCCATGCGACTCGCGAGCCAAACCGTCCAGATACTCGGTGCCCGTTTTGGCGATCAGCGACCGGGCGGCGGTGGATCCGGGCAGATACTGAATGGCATCGTGCACGTCGAACAGGAAGACGTGCGCCAGCCTGCGAACGTCCTCAAAGCGGCGTGCCGCGATGCGCGCCTGCCACAGGGTGGCCCCCAGCCCGACGACCAGCGCCACGAGCACCAGCGTGCCCGCTCCCGCGCCCAGCTTGTGCTTCTCCACGAATTTCCGCACCACGTAACCGGTGGTATTGCGGCGCGCCAGAACCGGATCGCCCTCCAGATGGCGCCGGATATCTTCGGCCATGGCGGCCACCGAACCGTAACGGTCCTGCGGTTTCTTGCGCAAGGCTTTCAGCACGATGGCATCGATGTCGCCAGCCAGCAGCCGCAACGCTTTCCGGGGATCGTCCGCCGTGCGCGCCGCCACCAAGCTGGGCGCTTCGGGATCCTCAAGGCACACCGCGCGAACCCAGCCGGCCAGGGAATCCGGCGTCGCACGATAGGGCGCGCGTCCGGCCAGCAGACCGTATAGAACCACGCCCAACGCGTAGATATCGGTGGCGGTGGTGACCGGCTGGCCGCTGATCTGCTCCGGGCTGGCGAACTCCATGGTGAAGGCGCGCTGCCGCGTTTTGGCGGCCTCCTCGGTGAATCCCGCGCCGATGGGATCGAGCAGCTTGGCGATGCCGAAATCGAGCAGCATGGGCTGTCCCGACCCGGTGACCAGGATATTGGCCGGTTTCAGATCGCAATGGACCACCATGCT
>PLRZ01000229.1:33955-35793 GCA_003164075.1 Bryobacterales bacterium
ATGAGAAAGCGGCGGATCACCTCGGGATTGGCGGCGCCCTGGCGGACCAGTTTGATGGCCACGCGCTGTTGGAACTCCTGCTCGCGCCGGGCGAGATAGACCTCGCCCATTCCGCCCTCGCCGATTAGCCGGACTAAGCGGTAAGGTCCGATTTGCGTGCCGGCGAGAGGTCCTTCAGTCATAGTCGGCGGTCCCGGAGTATACCGGGAAGCTTACCACGGCGGACCTGTGGCATTCAGGCTACAAGAGTCGAAGGGCCAAATCCGTCTCTCGACAAATGATTTTGCGCCCTTGCGTCCTAACGGGGTGCCCTCTGGGCCCGGCTCCGTCAAATGCGCATGCCGANNAGGATATTTCTTCGCGGCTCCTAACTACGCTCCCGGCAGTTCGATAGAATAACTGGGTCCATGCGAACCCTGATCTTCCTTCTCGCCTTCTCCCTGCTCTCCGCCGCCGACCGCGATTGGCCATCCTACGGCGGCGGACCCGCGGGCATCCGCTACTCCGATCTCAAGCAGATCGACCGCGCCAACGTGAAACAACTCGCCGTCGCATGGACCTACGACACCGCCGATGGCGCCGGCGATCCGCAAACCCAGCCCATCCTCGTCGGCGGCGTGCTCTACGGCCTGACGCCGCGACACAAAGCCATCGCCCTCGATGGCGCCACCGGGAAACTGCTGTGGACGTTCGACTCCGGCATCGCCGGCCGCGGCCCGAATCGCTCCGTGGTCTACTGGACCGACGGCAAGTCGCCGCGCCTCTTCGCCGCCGTCCAAAGCTACCTCTACGCCCTGGACGCCCGCACCGGCAAGCCGATCCCCGATTTTGGCGACCATGGCCGCATCGACCTCCGCGAAGGCCTAGGCCGCGATCCCGAGAAGCAGTCCATCGTCCTGACCAGCCCCGGCATTATTTACAAGGACCTGCTGATTGTCGGCGGCCGCACTCCGGAGGCCCTCCCTGCCCCTACCGGCGATATCCGCGCCTTCGACGTTCGCACCGGCAAGCTGCGCTGGAGTTTCCACACCATTCCGCACCCCGGCGAATTCGGCTACGACACCTGGCCCAAGGACGCCTGGACTTACACCGGGGCCGCCAACAACTGGGCCGGCATGGCGGTCGACCGGAAGCGCGGCATCCTTTATGTACCGACCGGCTCGGCGGCCAGCGATTNNACCGGCGAGCGCATCTGGCACTTTCAGGGAGTCCACCACGATCTGTGGGATCGCGACTTTCCCACGCCGCCCTGCCTGGTCACCGTCAAGCGCGATGGCAAAACCGTGGACGCAGTGGCCCAGGCGACCAAGCAGGGTTGGGTGTATCTTTTCGATCGCACCAGCGGCAAGCCGTTGTTCCCGATTGAGTCCCGCCGCTACCCCGCGAGCGACGTCCCCGGCGAGGTGGCCGCGGACACCCAGCCGTTACCCACCAGGCCGGCGCCTTTCGCCCGCCAGCAGCTCACCGAGGACCTTCTCACTACGCGCACGCCGGCAGCGCACGCCTGGGCGCTGGAGGAGTTCCGCAAACTCCGCGGCGGCGGCCAGTTCGTACCCCTCACGGTGGGCCGCGACACGGTGATTTTCCCGGGTTTCGACGGCGGCGCCGAATGGGGCGGGCAGGCATTCGACCCGGAAACCGGCCTCTACTACGTGAATGCCAACGATCTGGCGTGGACCGGCGCATTGGCCGAGACCAACGCCGCTAACTCCGCCCGGCGGACTTACCAGACCAATTGCGCGAATTGTCACGGCGACGACCGCGCCGGCGCTCCTCCGCAGATCCCCGCGCTGGACCAACTAAGTGGCCGCAAGACCGCAACGGAGATCGCCGCCGTC
>PLRZ01000100.1 GCA_003164075.1 Bryobacterales bacterium
GTCCCTTTGAGCTGCTCGATGTTCTTGTAGACTTGCTCCGCGGTCTTGACCTCGGGCGCCTGGGCGCTGGCGGACACTGCCGCACAAGCGGCTGCCAGCACTACGGTAAAAAGCTTCATTCGGATTTCCCCCTCGTCCTATGGATTGTACCTGAGTTCCCTCAACGGCAGCAGTTCCACGAAAGAGATTCCCATCCCGCAAGGCCGCGAGACGGATCGGGCCCTGCCGCGGCAGAAAATGCGGGAGCACCGCCGCACGGCCTCGCTCCACCTGCTGGCTGGCTAATTCCGAAAACAGTGCGGCCGGGCCTTCGCGGTCAATGGCGGCCCCGTTTAGATCCGGGCCAGCCGGGCAGGCGTCGAGGCGGCTTGCTCGTCGATCCTATTTCCGTGCTCTTATAGGCGACGTTGTTGGCGACTCGGCGGGCAAAACGCGCCCTTGCAATCAGGAGCGCCACCCCGCTTGGACCTTGGAGCCGCTTCTGGTGTTCCGCGTCGATCTGCCGAACTCTGTCCAGGATGTCTTCGTCGGAGATGAATGGCAAGACGGCGCCGCCCGTCATCGAGTACTCGCCCAGCGGTATGGTCCGAGTGGCGATTGCCGTCTTGCCATCCAGAGTGGTATGGCTCAGGGCAAGATCCATTAAGAACAAGTCCCCGCCGTTCAGGACATCCTGGCAGTAGAGGCCGGCGTCTGGCACTGCCGACTGCGGAACCAGTATCCGGTATTTCGCCTGGAGGTATGCCTGCGATAGATAGCTCTCGTCCGTTCCCGGCGCCGCGGGGTGCGTCTCCGCATATTGTCGAACGAGATTCTTGCCGTTTTCAAGCCAATTGTAAAGGCAGCAGTCCGCCATCACGCTGGTCATGTCCTGGTTGTCGAACGCCAGGACGCCGTTGCGCCGGATGCCGAGAGCGTCTCCGATCTCACCCCATGCCTGGTGCGGAATGGTCTCGACAATTCTCTGGCTCAGAGCTACGCTGGCGGCCCGCAAGGTTCGGTATCGTTCCACATCTTGTGGAGTAGGGGAAAAGGGAGCGCCCATAGATCTTCTATTCTGACGGAACACGGTCGGACAATTCAAGTAAGAGCGGGCTCCCGGTGAGATTCGGGCTTGACCGAGGCCACTTCGAATTCGGTCCGCTGCCGAGCCAACAGCACGCTGGCAGGAATCGTCTCATGCGCTCCTCCCCACATTCAGAATATCTACAGAACTCCTGCGGTCGCCCGCAGTTTCGGATGGCTCGGGAAAATGCGCTGACCGATTCCTTGCTCGGTGGGGCAGGCGGTGCTCGCCTGCCCCACCTCATGGCTCATCCCAAATTCCACGACATCAGGAGTTCTGATCTACGGCAAGCTTGCAGGTGCAGTCGAAGTCCGAGGCCGTAGCGCGCGCGCTCCACGAAAATCTGTTTGCGCCACGGCCCGGCCGCCAACATGAAGTAATTTAATGAAACCGAAGTGCGAACCTGTCTCGTCCGTGGTGTTAGAAGTAAGTGGAGAAACGCCATGCGACACAAGAATAAAATCGGATATCTTTCATCTCTTCTCATAATTACAGCCGGGGTATCGATGGCTCAACCCGCCGACCCGCCCTCGCGAGTCGCGCGTTTGAACTATCTCAACGGACAAGTTTCCTTTCGTCCCGGCACTGTGGAAGACTGGGCCGCGGCCAGCCTCAACTACCCCCTGACCACCGGCGACCACCTCTGGACCGATGCCGGAGCGCAGACTGAAATGCATGTCGGCTCCACGGCCATCCGTATGGCGCCGGAGACCGCGCTGGCATTCCTGAACCTGGACGACCGGATCGTGCAATTGAGCCTCACCGGCGGCTCGCTCAACGTCCACATCCGCTCCCTGCGGCCGGACGAAGTCTTTGAAGTGGACACGCCTAACGCCGCGGTGTCGCTGCGGCCGGGCGATTACCGCATCACTGTGGACGGCGACCGCAACGCGACATTTGTGACCGCCAATGCGGGACAGGCCGACATCGCCGGCGGCGGCGCCGGCTTTCCGGTGTACGCCCGGCAGATGGCGCATATCACAGGCGCCGAAACACTGAGCCAGGAGATCGCGCCCGTGCCGCCTCCCGACGCGTTCGACACCTGGTGCCGCGAGCGCGATCGCCGCGAGGAGTCCATGGTCTCGGCGCGTTACGTTCCGCGCGACATGATCGGCTATGAGGACCTGGACGCCTATGGGGTGTGGCGCGAGGTGCCGCCGTATGGCTGGGTCTGGACGCCGAGATCGGTGGCCGCCGGTTGGGCGCCATATCATGACGGTCATTGGGCCTGGGTGGAACCGTGGGGTTGGACGTGGATCGACGATGCACCCTGGGGCTTCGCGCCGTTTCACTATGGCCGCTGGGCCTTTGCCGCGGGAGCGTGGGTATGGGTGCCGGGCCGGCTGGACCCCAATATGCGCCCGGTGTATGCTCCCGCGCTGGTGGCCTTCGTGGGTGTGGGTGGCGCCGGCATGTCCGCATGGTTTCCGCTGGGCCCCGGGGAAGTGTATCGCCCGGCCTATCCTGTCAGCGAAGTCTACGTGCGGCAGATTAATATCGTTCACGTCACGGACGTGACGGCGATCGACCGCGTCAACGTGGTGAATGTCCGATACGCCAACCAGNNACCAGCGCCCCGCCGGCCCGCTTCGCCGAACGGAAAGTGGTGATGAAGTCCACGCCCGCTCCGCCGCCGGTCTCATTCGCCGCCAAACAGCGCGCCCTGGAAGCGCCGGCGCGCAACGACCGTCCGCCCGTGCGGACCGAAGAGGTGCATCGCCCGGAACCCGTCGCGGCCAAGGCCGTGGAAGAGCGCAAGGGAGAAGCTCCTAAGAACGAGAAGAAGCCCGTCAACAAGAAGGCCACCAGGAAGTAGGCTGCTCTGGGTGGGGCAGGCGGTGCTCGCCTGCCCTTCGGGTCTGTGTGGAAACGCTCCCTTACGGTCCTTACGGTCGCGGCTCTGATGCGCGTTCCGAGCCGCGACCGTAAGGGCACCGTAAGGGAGCGTTAGTCAAGTTTATTTCTTAACAGCTCCTTAGCCGGTTCGGCGAGTGGGTCCGGCGCAGTCTGCCCCAAAACGAATACGCACGCCCGCTGGCGCGGACTGCCGCAAACTCCGCTGCATGGCGCTACACTAAGTCCGCAGGGAGACCGAGCGGATGACGAACAACATATGGCTCGCCGGACTGGCGTTGCTGATAGCCGGGAGCGCTGCCGCCCAGACGCCGGACGCGCCGCCGGCTTTCGAGGTGGCTTCCGTCAAGGCCGGCCAGACCACCCCAACCGGCCGGGACGGCGGCGGACGCGGACTGCTTGGCGGACGCGGCGCGCGCGGCAGCATCCAGACTTCCCCGGGCAGCCTCACCATGCGCAATGTGACCCTCAAGAACGCCGTTCGATGGGCCTACCATGTGAGCGAATACCAGGTCTCCGGACCCGATTGGATCGATTCGGCGCGCTACGACATCGTGGCCCGCGCACCTGGCCCGGCCAACGAGGAGCAACTCCAAGTCATGCTCCAAAGCCTGCTGGCGGATCGCTTCAAGCTGGTCTTGCACCGCCAGAGCAAGGAACTTCAGGTCTACGTGCTATCGCCCGGTAAGAACGGCGCCAAGCTCCAGGAATCCACCAGCGCCGGCGAGGGCAGCATCGAAACCCAGGCCGACCGCATGAGCGTGGTAGTGCAGCGAACTCCGTTATCCCAAATGGTCGATATGTTGACTGCCGTGCTCGGCGCCCCCGTGCTGGACATGACGGGCCTGAAAGGCAAGTACGATATCACCGTCAATCTGGCCGATTATCTGGGCGACATGCAGTCCGCCGGCGGCGCCCCGATGGATCCGCTTTCCATCATCAAGGCTGCGCTGGAGGAAAAACTGGGCTTGAAACTGGAGAGCCGGAAGATGCCCCTCGATATGCTGGTGGTCGACTCCGCCGAGAAGATGCCCACGGAGAATTAGGCTTCGGATACGGCTGACGAACGCAGGTGATGAAAACCCGAAGTCGCAGGGTGCTTAACCGACCTGGGGATTTCGTGGCCAGGCGCGGAATACGCTCCCTAACGGTCGCGGCTCTGTAACGAGTGCCCGCGTGTTTGCAATTAGTTACCGAGCCGCGACCGTTAGGGAGCGTTAACCGGTAACGGACCTTCCCCAGATCGGTTACGCACCCGAAGTCGCATCCCCCACCGCAACTTTGCTAAACTCTAATTTCATGGCAACCACCCTGATCGCCCGGCATCATCATCACCATCATGCCCTTACGCGACGGGTGGTCTTCTGATTTGCTCTCGAATCGAAATGAGAAAGGACGCCCGCCAGCAACAACGGCGGGCTTTTTTATTGCACTCCAAATGAATCTCGACTTTCAGAAATCGGACGGCCTCATCACCGCGGTCATTCAGGATCACGCCACCGGGCGCGTCCTGATGGTGGGGTACATGAACGAGGAGGCTTTCCGCGCCACCGTGGAGACCGGCTTCGCCACCTTCTATAGCCGCTCGCGCCGCAAGCTCTGGCTCAAAGGCGAAAGCTCCGGCCACCGCCTCGTCGTGAAAGAAATCTCCACCGATTGCGACCGCGACGCGGTGCTCGTAAGAGTGGAAGCCCTCGGCCCCGGCGTGTGCCATGAGGGTTACCAAAGCTGCTTCTTCCGCCGCCTGGAAAACGGCGAGTGGAAGGTCACCGAAGAACGCACTTACGATCCCGCCGCGGTCTATGGAGGCAAGGCATGAAACTCAACCTCGGAATCCCCAAAGGCAGCCTGGAAAACGCCACCATCGACCTGTTCCGGCGCGCCGGCTTCTCCATCACCACCAGCAGCCGCTCCTACTTCCCGCACATCGACGACCCCGCCATCGAATGCATGCTCATCCGCGCGCAGGAAATGGCGCGCTACGTGGAAGACGGCATCCTGGACGCCGGCCTCACGGGCCGCGATTGGATCCAGGAGAACGAGGCCGACGTGGTAGCGGTAGCCGACCTCATCTACGCCAAACAGAGCTTCGGCAAAGTCCGCTGGGTACTGGCCGTGCCGGAGGCCTCGCCCTTCCGGCGCGTGGAGGATCTCGAAGGCAAGATCATCGCCACCGAACTCGTGGCCACTACCAAACGCTACCTGGCGCAGCATGGCGTGAAGGCCAAAGTGGAATTCAGTTGGGGC
>PLRZ01000191.1 GCA_003164075.1 Bryobacterales bacterium
GGTTCGGCGCGGGCTGGCAGGCGAGCACCGCCTGCCCCACCTCCGGGCGAAATAATTCCCCTTGACACCAATCGCAATTTGCAATATAGTAATCACATATTGCGATATGACGCTCGGTGAAAAGCTTCGGTACCTGCGAGAGGTGGAAGGCACCCTCCGCGGACTCGACCGCGAACTCTCCCAACTGGAGATGGCGCGGCTCATCCAGAAGGAGCTGGGCAAATCCATCAGCCAGAGCTATCTCTCGCAAATCGAAAGCGGCGCGCGGCCCCATCTCACTAATTCTACGCGCATGCTGCTGGCGCGGTTCTTCAAAGTCCACCCCGGCTATCTGGTGAACGATCCGGAGGGCTTTCAGAATGAACTCATCTCCGATATCGGCGCCCTCGAAGACAAGTTGGATCTCTGGCTGGTCAGCGGCGCCGAGCGTTTCCGCCGCGACCTTGACTTGCACCANNTGGAAGTTCTCAAACCGGCGGCCACAGCCCGTAAACCGAAGAGGCGGTCATGAACTGGTCGGATTTTTATCTCGTCTGTTTCCTCGTGGGCTTCAGCCTCAGCGCGTTGGCGCTGCTGGCCGGATCGGTGCACCTGCATTTTCCGCACCTGCATATGCATCACGGGGTCCACTTCCCGCGCGGCGTTTCGGGCGCGCGCGGCGAGACGCCCTGGTTTAATTTCGGAACCATCGCCGCCTTCCTTGCCTGGTTCGGCGGCACGGGCTACCTGCTGGAGCACTACTATCACGTCTGGGTGGTGATCGTCGTCGCCGTGGCCACGCTCAGCGGACTGGGAGCCGCGTCCGTGGTCTTCTGGTTCCTGGCCAAGGTGCTGATGGCCGACGATATCCCGCTCGACCCGGCCGATTACGACATGGTCGGGGTCCTGGGCCGCACCACCATTTCGATCCGTCCCGGCGGCACCGGCGAACTGGTGTTTACGCAAGGCGGAACCCGCCACGTGGCGGGTGCCCGCAGCGAGGAAGGCGCCGCCATCCCCAAAGGCATCGAGGTGATCGTCACCCGGTATGAAAAAGGGATTGCCTATGTGCGTCCCTTTGAAGATGCCCTCGGGGAAGAAGAGTCGCGAGTTTCGAAGGACGAGGCCAGGCTTCGTCCAGAGGAGAAACGCTGAATTTTATGATTCTCAATCCTCCGCTCCTGATCGCCGCCGGTTGTGTACTGGCGATCATGTTCCTCATGGCCGTGATGGCCAAACTGTACCGGAAGGCCGGTCCCCACGAGGCCCTCATCGTCTACGGTTTCGGCGGCACCCGCGTCATCAAGGGACGCGGCACCATCATCTACCCCATGGTGCAATCCTGCCGTGGACTGTCGCTCGAGCTGATGTCGTTTGACGTCGCGCCGAAACAGGACCTCTACACCCGCCAGGGTGTGGCCGTCACGGTCGAAGCCGTAGCGCAGATCAAAGTGAAGTCCGATCCCGAATCCATTCTCACGGCGGCCGAACAGTTTCTCACCAAGCCGCCCGACGAGCGCGAAGGCCTCATCCGCCTGGTAATGGAAGGCCACCTGCGCGGCATCATCGGACAACTCACCGTCGAAGAAATCGTGAAGCAGCCCGAAATGGTGGGCGACCGCATGCGCTCCACCTGTGCCGACGACATGAATAAGATGGGGCTGGAAGTGATTTCCTTCACCATCAAGGAAGTCCGCGACAAGAACGATTACATCAGCAACATGGGCCGCCCCGACGTGGCCCGCATCAAGCGCGACGCCGACGTGGCCACCGCCGAAGCCGACCGCGACACCGCCATCCGCCGCGCCGTGGCATCCCGCGAAGCCGCGGTGGCCAAAGCCCAGGCCGACCAGGAACGCGTACTCGCGGAGACCCTCTCGCAGGCCAAACAGGCCGAAGCCCAGCGCGACCTCGAAGTGAAAAAAGCCGAATACCTGGAGATGGTCAAGAAGCAGCAGGCCACCGCCGACAAGGCTTACGAAATCCAAGGCAACATCATGCAACAGCAGGTGCGCGCCGAGGAAGTCACCATCCACCAGATCGAAAAAGAACACGAAGTCAAAGTGCAGGACGCCGAAATTCTGCGCCGCGACCGCGAATTGACGGCCACGGTCTACAAGCAGGCCGAGTACGAGCGCAAGCGCATCGAAACCCTGGCCGAGGCCGAAAAATCGCGCCTCATCATGGAAGCCGAAGGCCACGCCGCCGCCATCCGCACGCAGGGCGAAGCCGAAGCCGAGATTATTTTCAAGAAGGGCGAAGCCGAAGCCAAGGCCATGAACGTGAAAGCCGAGGCCTACCAGGAATTCAACCAGGCGGCTATCGTCGACAAACTGATCACCAACATGCCCGAGATTGTCAGGGCCCTGGCCGCGCCGCTGGCCAACGTGGACAAGATTACCATCGTATCCACGGGCAACGGCGACTCCGCGGGGATGCACAAGATCACGGGTGACATTACCCAAATGGCGGCGCAGATCCCCGCACTTTTCGAAACGCTTTCGGGCATGCCCTTCAGCGAACTCTTCGCCAAAGTGCGGTTGATCGGCGACAAATCGCCCACGCCCGGGGATACGGCAAAGGGCACTAACACAGCACCGCGAGCATAATAAGCGAGCGGCCTTCGAAAGGAGAAAACAATGGCACTTTTAGAACGAGTCTCAACCTTGATTCGCGCCAATCTCAACGACCTTGTCGATAAGGCCGAAGATCCCGAAAAAATGATCAAGCAGGTCATCCTGGACATGCAGAACCAGTTGCTCCAGGTGAAAACCCAGGTAGCCATTTCCATCGCCGACCAGCACGTTCTGGAGCGCAAGTACAAAGAGAGCGAGGAGAGCGCCCAGCAGTGGGTCCACCGCGCCGAACTGGCCGTCGACAAGCAGGACGACGCGCTGGCCCGCGCCGCCGTGGAACGCTCCATGAGCTACCAGTCCATGACCGAAAGCTTCCACCAACAGGTGGAAGACCAAAAAACGCAAGTCGAAAATCTCAAGACGGCGCTCCTCAAACTCCAGCAGAAGCTGGTGGAGGCCGAATCCAAGAGCGACATGCTGATCGCCCAACACCGCCGCTCGCGCGCCCTGGGCAAAGCCACCGACGCCAGCCGCACGATTGGCGACCAATCCAACGCCGCCGCCTTCGATCGCATGAAGAACAAAGTGATGCACAGCGAAGCGGCCACGCAGGCCAAGTCGGAATTGCTCGCCGACAACGTCGACGACAAGTTCGCCGCCATGGAGAAGCAGGACGAGATCGAGCGCCTGCTGAACGACATCAAGTCCAAACGCAAAGTGGGATGACCGCTTCCGGCCATGCAGAAGCTCTTCCATTTCGACTGCCCGCGGGAGGTGTACCAGGCCGACGCCTGCGTCATCTCCTGCTTCGATTTCCGCTTTGACGTGCAGCTCCGCAAATTCCTGAAGCGCCGCGGAGTTGCCGTCTACGACCACGTCAAGATTCCCGGTTCGGTGAAAGCCGTAGTCTCGCCGGACCGGGACTCCGACCGCGATTTCGTGCTGGCCATGGTGCGCACGTCGATCCGGCTGCATGGTCCGCGCCGTCTATTGCTCTTCGCCCACAACGAGTGCGGGGCGTACCCCGGCGTGCCCGTTGACGCGGTCGCCGCGGACGTCCTAAAAGCTGCCGGGTACTTCGCGAGCGCCGAGCCGGCGCTACAACTGGAATCGTTCTTCTGCGATTTCGACGGTATCTACGGGCTGTAGATCTGAACAAAAACTAATGGCCACGGATGAACACGGATAAACACGGATAAAACAAGATCTTAAACAAGATCTGTCTTATCCGTGTTTATCCGTGTTCATCCGTGGCCATTCATCTACTCGTACGCCAGCGCCTCCACCACGTCATGGCGCGCCGCCCGCAGGCCCGGATACAACGCCCCCGCCAGCGCGCCCACAATCGAAATCGCCGTCGCGATGGGCCACCAATCGGGCACGATCACCGTTACCATCATGGGCGCGAAGACCTTTATCAGCCACCGCGCCCCATACGTCATCGCGATCCCCAGCACCGAGCCCACCAGCGCCAGCAGCACCGTCTCCCGCAGCAGGCAGTCCAAAATAAACCATGGCGAACCGCCGAGTGCCTTGAGAATGCCGATCTCGCGGGTCCGCTCCAGCACCGCCGTGTACATCGAGAGGAACACCACCAGAAAGCCCACCAGCGTGCCGATTCCGATGATCACGCGCGTGAAGGTGCGCAGCATGGGCACGTTGCTCTCGGTGAGCAGCGAGATGAAATCCTGCATGGAATAGATCGGAAAAGTCGGCAGCTGCTCCTTTAGTTGGGCCACCGCCGCCGCGGTCCGCGTGGGATCCGTCAGCTTGACGTAGATGGCCGAAAGGCGGCCGTTATTCGCCGTGAGATCCTGCAGCCGCGCCAAATCGATGAACGCGCGCGAGAGCATGCCCGCTTCCACCACGCCGGCCACCCGCCACGTACGGTTGAGCAGTTCGATCGAATCGCCCGCGCGTTTGCGGTTCTCGTTGGCGAAGATTTCGTCGAGCACGATATCGTCGGGGCCGGCAAAAGGACCGCCCTGCAAAAAGTGGAAGCCGCCGCTCATGGCGTTGAACTCCGCCAGGTCGATGCCGGTCACCGAGTTCAGCCCGCCGATGCCGTAGACGAATGTCCCCGTGGCCACGGCGATGCCCGGCTGTTGGCGCACCACGGTGAGCGCGCTGTCCGAAAATGTGCCGCTGAAGGAGAACACCGAACTGCCGGGCGTGCGGATCACGATATCGGCGCCCACCCCGCGGGCACGCTGTTGCGCGTCTTCCACCATCCCGCGGCTCAGCCCCACCAGGGTCAGCACCATGGTGACTTGCACGCCGATGGCGAGGGCGCTCACCAGCGTCCGCACGGGACGGCTCTTCAGGTTCTCGACGACCAGCCGGTTGATCAAGACGTATGATACCGTAACGGCGATGCCGACCCGTTCCGCGTTCGCCGCTCTGCTGCGCCTCTGCCTGCCGATCTGCCTCATACCGGCGTGCGCCCCGTGCCAGCCCACCGCCAGCTTCCTCTCCCTGATGGATAAATTCGCGCGCACTTTTGCCGGCGCCAGGGCCAATATTCGCAGCACCAACCACGTCCAGGGGGTGCCGGAAGACGACGTTGAAACCGGCACGATTTTCGTGAAGCGCTCCGGCGGCAAGACGCAGTTTCGAATCGACTTCACCGAGCCCAACGCCTATACCGCGGTCGTGGGGGACAAGGCCGCCGAAGTCTACCATCCCAAGCTCAATGAAATTCAGGTGTACGACATCCGCGCGTATAAGGACATCGCGCAGAAGCTGTTCCTGTTGGGGTTCGGCATGCCCGGCAGCGAACTGGCGGCCAACTACACAATCCGCAATTTGAAGCACGAGACCGTCGACGCGCAGGCCGCCACTTACATGGAGCTCATACCCAAATCGCAGGACGTACAGAAGCAGCTCAAGAGCGTCGAGATATGGATTGCGGACGCCACTTTGTGCCCCGTGCGCCAGACCTTCCATTTGCCCGATGGCGGCTCGCGGACCGCGCAATTCTCTTCCCTGGAGGTGAATCCCAAGTTGCCCGGCAACACATTCGATCTGCCGAAGAATGCCGAACGCAGGCGCGTGAATTAGAACGCGCCGCTCCCAGTTTTTCTCTGTGCTCTCTGTCTCCTCTGTGCTCTCTCAAAGGACGACGAGACGATCTCCATTTTTCACGTCACCCTTCCTTAAGGTTTTCTCTGTGTCTCCGTGTCTCTGTGGTGAACTTCTTTCGCCCCCATTTCGAGCGTCCCCACAATCTCCCCCACCTCCGCGATTTTCTCCCGCCGCAGAAACTCCCCCAACTCCTCGGCGATTCGCAGCGGCGAGCGCGGATCCCAGAACGTCGCCGTCCCCACTTCCACCGCTCTCGCGCCTGCGATCAGGAATTCCGCCGCGTCTTCCCCGTTGGCGATGCCGCCCAGGCCCACGACCGGAATCTTCACCGCGAGCGCCGCCTGGTACACCAGCCGCAGCGCGATCGGCTTGATCGCCGGCCCCGAGAGTCCCCCGAATCCGGCGCCGATCCGCGTGCGGCGCGTGCGCGCGTCGATGGCCAGCGCTACAAAAGTATTCACCAGCGAGATCGCGTCCGCTCCGTTTTCCTCCGCCGCCCGCGCCAGCGGCTCGATGGCGCTCACGTTCGGTGAGAGCTTCACTATCAGCGGCCGCCGCGCCACCCGCTTCACCGCCGCCACCACCTCGCCCAGCAGCGCCGCGTCGCTCGAGAAGAATATGCCGCCGTGCCTGGTATTGGGGCACGAGACGTTCAACTCGTAGCCCGCCAGCCCGGCATAGTCCTCCAGTACGCGCACTACTTCCACGTAATCTTCCGTCCGGTAGCCGAACACGTTGGCGAAAACCGCCGTCGAGAAACGCGCCAGCGCCGGCAGTTTCTCCCGCACAAACGCCCGCACCCCGATGTTCTGCAGGCCGACGGAATTGATCATGCCGGCTTCCGTTTCGATAACCCGCGGCGCCGGATTGCCCTCGATGGGCTCGCGCGACAAGCCCTTCACCACCAGCCCGCCGAGCGCGTTCAGGTCCACCAGCTTTTCGAACTCAATGCCGTATCCGAAGGTCCCCGATGCCGCCAGCACCGGATTGCGCAGCACCACGCCGCACAGGTTGGTCTCGAGAGACGGCGCCACATCGCTCATGTGGCCAGCGCCTCGCCCAGCACGCGCCCCACTGCCGAGGACGGCTCCGCAATCCCCATGGCCCGCGCCAGCGTGGGCGCCACGTCCACCGTTTCCACCGGCGCTTCGAAAACGCCCGCGCGGAATTGCGGCCCGTAGAAAAATAGCGGCACGCGTGCGTCGTAGTTGTAGAGCGAGCCGTAGGAAATGCCGCGCCCGGCTCCGAAGTCTTCCACGTATTCCGGCCGGTAGCTGAGCATCGCGTCACCCGAACGTTGGGCGTGAAAACTGTTTTGGAAACGTTTTTGCCATTCATTGTTCATGGAACAGCCCCCGCCGGCGGTGTAGTAGCCCGCCACCGCGGGATATTCGAGCGCCCCGTCCGCGGCCATGCGCCGCACCGTTTCGGCCCCGCCCGCTGTGGCCCTGCGATCGAGATAAAGGAACGGGTACAGATACTTCTCCAGGCGCCTCCCGGTATCTTTCAGGACGCTCTCCACGGCCTCCGCCACGGCCTCGCCGTTTACCGCCATACGCGGCCGCGCTTCCTTCGAAGGCTCCGGAGGCGCGCCGTGCGCCGCCGTCACCACCAGGTTGAAACCGTTCTCTCCCACCGCGCGCGCCAACTGGTTGCATAGATTCTCCAGCCTCCGGTCCAGTTGCAGCACCATCTGCTTCACCAGGGGCGACCGCGACCCGGTCTCATACCCCAGCAGCGCCGCCGAGCCATCGATCACGCACAACAGGTCCGCCGTGTTTCCCTGGCCCAGGCGGTCGCGCACCACCAGTTCCGCCGCCAGGTCGAACTCCATCGTCTGTCCGAATGGCGACGCCTGAAAGAGTTCCAGGAACTCCCGCGGATGGTTGGCGTCGTAGCGCAGCGTGCGCAACGGGGGAGCGCCCGGCGCGGCGTTCACCACCATCCAATTGGCGTCGCGCGCGGTGTCCGGCCCCCTGGCGATATTGAACCCGCGCAGCCAGTCCGGCTCGGCGCCCCGCGCGGTGAACTGTCCGCGATCGTCCAAAAAATACAGCCGCGCCGCCGCCGTTCCGGCAAACAGCGCGGCGTGAGCCCGCGTCATGGCCACCACCGCGACGCGCATCCCCGCATCGTCGGCGGCCTGCGCCGCGAGCGTAGTGGCCAACAGTGCTTCGTCCGATGCCGGGACCGCCGCGTGCGCCGCGTAGTCCCACCACGAATCGGCCACGATGCCGTGCTGCGCCGGCCAGGCGCCGGTTGCCAGGTTGGCAATCCCGCAGGTCGAGAACGTGCTCGATAGATGCCGGCAGCCGGCGAACCAGGCCCCTTTGTCGGCCAGCCGCCGGAATCCACCGGTCCCAAACTGCTGCCACGCGGCATCCAGAGCGTCCGCGCGCAGTTGTTCCGCCACCACCAGCACGGTTAACTTCGGCCGACTGGGCGCGGCCCAGGACCTCCCGGCGAGGGCGCCCAGTACGCACGCGCTGAATTGCCGGCGGCAAATCTCCATGAAGGGAGTTTAACATCGGCGAAAGTAATGTTATAGTAGGCGTTCAATACAATCCTTCTGTACCGGGTGTTTGGAATCTTTTCCATCGCCTGGGCAGAGAGGCGGCTGATGAAAGATAAACAAAGCGTCCTGGGGTTAGCCACGGTTCGCCGCAATCGGGGTATCACTCTGCAACAGATCTCGGAAGCCACGAAGATAGGTATTCGCGCGCTGGAAGCCATTGAGGGTGGAGATTTCCGCAAGCTCCCTGGCGGCATTTATACCACCAGCTACATCCGCCAATACGCGCGGGCAATCGATTACCCTGAGGACGACATTCTGGACGTCTACCGTCGCCATATGGCCGGCGAATCCGTGGCCCCCCGCGCGACCCGCACGGAAAAGGTGCCCGGCGGATTCCGCCCCGCCTCCACCCCGGCAAGTTCGTAGTAGATCGTCCGGATCTGGTTCCTCTGAGAATAGTGGCTGTCCGTGGGGCAGCCAATCCTGCGTGCGGCCCGTTTCAGGCGGCTTGATGCTTTCAGCCAGGCCCTGGAGACCAGCCATTCCCCCCTCTAATGCTCGATATCGGTCCGACCTCAACGTTATTTCAGAACTCCTGATGGCGTGGAATTTGCAGTGAGCCCGCAGGTGGGGCAGGCGGTGCTCGCCTGCCCGCCCGCGCTGAATTAGGCCCGCTGCTCGAATAGGATCGAGCGAAGGCGAGCACCGCCTGCCCCACCTGCGGGCTCACTGCAAATTCCACGACATCAGGAGTTCTGAAGGTGCGCAATCGCTCCCTAACGGTCGCGGCTCCGTCAAATGCGCATG
>PLRZ01000429.1:0-4875 GCA_003164075.1 Bryobacterales bacterium
ATACCACCACGACGTCGGGATACGTATAGAGACCCACCGGGGCGACGCAAACCCGCATATCGCTGGAAAATGGTTGGCAGGGCCGGTTGCGAAGTTGCTGGTGTAATTCGCCCATCGTGTTGGAAACGATCTGAAGATGCGGCACCCGCGCACCCGACATGGCGAACATCTCGCCCTGATAGTACTCGCTCTTGAACTCGGCCTTACGCTNNATTTCGAGGTACTGCTCGGGCGTCAAATATGGTTTCGACAGCGTGGACATGGTCAGGATCCTGCGGGCGACGGAGGCTGGGCGAACGCGACTTTCTTGTAGAGATCGGCCAGACGCAGATGGCAGTCCACCGACTTGAGGTCGATCACATCTTCGAGGCTGGTCTTTGAGCAGTAGTTCCAGGTGCCATCGGGCTGACGGGTATAGCGTTCGACCCGCACCCGCAGGGAGGAAATCATGACATATTCCGCCAGAGACTCCAGGGAACCATACAGTTCGAACTTCCGGATGCGGTCGTACGCTTCGGTGGATTCGGAGAGGATCTCGACCAGGACCTTGGGGTTGAGCAGGGTATCGAATTCGCCATCCAGAAACCGGGGCTCACCGCAGACCACGACCACGTCGGGATAGGTGTAGAGGCCCGTGGAACTGACCTTAACCCGCATATCGCTGGAATAGACCTCACAGGGCCGCTCGAGAAGTTGCTGGCTCAACTCGCGCACCGTGTTGGTAGCGATCAGGTTGTGCGCCCGCCGTGCACCCGACATGGCGAACATCTCGCCCTGATAATACTCGCTCTTGAATTCGGCCTTGCGCTCGATTTCGAGGTACTGCTCGGGTGTCAAATATGGTTTCGACAGCGTGGACATGGCCGTGTCTTCACCTTACCATGTCCACGCCGCC
The DNA here is from genome assembly GCA_003164075.1 of Bryobacterales bacterium. The sequence continues at coordinate 896 of PLRZ01000429.1, forward strand.
GTGGATCGTTACGCGGTCCGCTGCGTCTCGGACTTATCGCCCGAGATCGCGGCCTGCGCCGCCGCCAGCCGCGCGATCGGCACGCGGTAGGGGGAGCAGGAAACGTAGTTCATGCCCACGCGATAGCAGAACTGCACCGAACTCGGCTCGCCGCCATGCTCGCCGCAGATACCGATTTCGAGCTTGGGGTTGGTCTTGCGGCCCAGTTCCACCGCAATCTTCACCAGCTTGCCTACGCCTTCCTGGTCCAGAACGGCGAACGGGTCGTTAGCGAAGATCTTGTGCGCTTCGTAGTCCTTCTGGAACTTCGTATAGTCGTCGCGCGAGAGGCCCATGCACGTCTGGGTCAGATCGTTGGTGCCGAAGCTGAAGAAATCCGCCTCGGTGGCAACCTGGTCGGCAGTAAGAGCGGCCCGCGGAATTTCAATCATGGTGCCGACCATGTAATGCTGGTCCTTCATGTCGGCCTTGGCGAGTACCTCGTCAGCCACTCGCACCACAATGTCCTTCTGGTTCTTCAGTTCCTTGACGCCGCCGATGAGCGGAATCATGACTTCCGGCATCACCTTGACGCCCTTCTTGGCTACCTTGACGACAGCTTCGAAGATGGCGCGCGCCTGCATCTCCGTGATTTCCGGATAAGTGACGCCCAGGCGGCAGCCGCGATGGCCCAGCATGGGGTTGAACTCGTGCAGTTCTTCCACCCGCTTGAGCAATTCCGGCAGCACCGTCTTGAGATTCTTGACTTCCGCGCCGAACTTGGAGTAAGTCGCGGCGAATTCCCGCTTCTTCTTGATATCGGCGTACGGCAGCACGGCGATGTCCACCATCAGGTCCTCGCGCTTCGGCAGGAATTCGTGCAGCGGCGGATCGAGAGTGCGGATCACCACCGGGAATCCGTCCATGGCTTTGAACAGACCGGCGAAATCGTCGCGCTGCATGGGCAACAGTTTTTGCAGGGCCTTGCGGCGGGTCTTTTCGTCGCGCGCCAGAATCATGGCCTGCATGTGCTCGATGCGGCCCTCGGCGAAGAACATGTGCTCGGTGCGGCACAGGCCGATGCCTTCCGCGCCGAACTTGCGGGCTGCCTGCGCGTCGCGCGGGATATCGGCATTGGCGCGCACGCCAAAGCTGCCGCGGAACTCGTCGGTCCAGCTCATGAACGTCTTCAGGACTCCCGAAGACGGGTCGGCATCCAGGGTGTTGGCCTTGCCGGCAAACACTTCACCGGTCGATCCGTCGAGCGACAGCCAGTCCCCTTCCGTCATGCTGATTGTCTTGCCATTAATGGTGACGCTGACTTCCTTACGGGCTTCACTGACCGTGATCTCCTCGGCGCCGGCCACGCAGGGCGTGCCCATGCCGCGGCAGACCACCGCCGCGTGGCTGGTCATGCCGCCGCGCGAGGTGAGAATGCCCTTGGCCACTTCCATCCCGTGAATATCGTCCGGCACGGTCTCTTTGCGCACCAGGATGACCGGAGCCGTGGCGGACTTCTCCACGGCATCGTTGGCGTTGAATACGATGGTTCCCACCGAAGCTCCAGGCGATGCCGGCAGGCCCTTGGCCAACAGCGTAAGTTCCTTCTTGGATTTCGGATCGAGCACCGGGTGCAGCAGTTGATCGAGCTGTTGCGGATCGACGCGCAGCACCGCTTCCTTCTTATCGATCAAGCCTTCTTCCACCATCTCGACGGCGATGCGGACCGCCGCCGGACCCGTGCGCTTGCCGTTGCGGGTCTGCAGCATGAACAGCTTGCCGTCCTGAATGGTGAATTCGAAATCCTGAATGTCACGATAGTGATTTTCCAGCATCGTGGTGATGTCGCGAAGCTGGGTGTAGACCGCGGCATTCCACGCTTCCAGTTCGGAGATGGGGTGCGGCGTACGAATGCCGGCCACCACGTCTTCGCCCTGCGCATTTTCCAGGAACTCGCCGTAGAATTTCTTTTCGCCGGTGGCGGGGTTGCGCGTGAAGCCCACACCCGTGGCCGACGTCTCGCCCATATTGCCGAATACCATGGCCTGCACGTTGACGGCGGTGCCCAGGTCCTCGGAAATCTGGTTCATCTTGCGATAGTGCTTGGCGCGGTCGTTAAACCAGGACCGGAACACGGCATCGCGTGCGCCCTGGAGTTGCTCCATGGCGTCCTGCGGAAACGCTTTACCGGTTTTCTTCTGCACCAGCTTCTGGTAACCCGCGATGACCTGTTGCAGGTCTTCCGCCGTCAGGTCGGTGTCGAGCTTGGCCTTGGCCTTTTTCTTCTGGCCGTCGAACACCTCGTCGAAATCGTGCTTGCCGACTTCCAGCACCACGTTGCCGTACATCTGTATGAAGCGGCGGTAGCAATCGTAGGCGAAGCGCGGGTTGTTGCTCTTCGTGGCCAGAGACTTCACCGTCTTGTCGTTCAGCCCCAGGTTGAGGATGGTGTCCATCATGCCCGGCATGGAAAACTTGGCGCCCGAGCGGACGCTCACCAGCAGGGGATCGTCGGCGTTCCCGAGTTGCTGCCCCATGCGCTCTTCCAGCGTCTTCAGGGCGGCGAGCATCTGCTCATGGACATCGGCCGGTACGGTGTAGTTGTTGTGGAAGTAAATATTGCAGACTTCCGTCGAAATCGTAAAGCCGGGTGGCACCGGCAGCTTGGCGCGGGACATTTCCGCGAGTCCGGCGCCCTTGCCGCCGAGTATGTCCTTCATCTTTCCATCGCCGTCGGCGGTTTGGTTGCCGAACGAGTATACGTACTTCTGCATTCTTTGCTCCTATGAGTGAGTAACAATTTCCGAAAAATCCGCTATGGTCGAAAACTCCGATAATAGCGTGTGAAGCAATGTCAAACGGTTCAACCGGACCCGAACGTCCGGCACATTCACCAGCACCTTGTCGAAAAACAGATCGACCTTGGGGCGCAGCCTGGAGATCACGCTTTCGATCGGCTGTCCCGCGATGTGCCGGTATTCCTCGTACAATTCCATCTCCGGCCCGGCTTCGAGGAGGCTCTCGTCAGTCGCTCCGCCNNGCCGCCATGCAGGCATTCACTTCGTCGTACGCGAAGCCGCGATGATCTTTGAAATAGAACTTCACGCGGTCGGCGAAGAATGCCTTCAGGTCTTCATTGCCCTCCAGGAAATCGAGCAACGGCAGTTCGATCCCGCCCTCCACCAGAATCTTCACCACGCCTTGCGCCGCGCGCCGCAGCGCGAATGGATCGCGCGAACCTGAGGGAATCATGCCCACACGGAAGCAGCCGCGCAAGGTATCCAGCTTATCGGCCAGAGAGACAAGCTGCCCGGTGCGATTCCGCGGGATGTGGTCCTCCATGCTCTCGGGCTTGTACTGATCGTAGATGGCCTGCCACACCGGTTCCGGCTCGCCTTGCACGCGCGCGTAAAGGCCGCCCACCACGCCCTGCAATTCGGTGAATTCCTTCACTAGTTCGGTGGTGAGGTCGCACTTGGAAAGCTCCGCCGCGCGGATGGCGTGATCGTCGCCGCCCAGTTCCTTCACCAGGTCTTTCATGCGCCCGGTCTTTTCGAGGTAAGAGCCCAGTTTGGCCTGGAATGTGACGTTGGCGAGGTCCGGGATGCGGCCCGCCAGAGTCTTCTTTTGGTCCGTCTCCCAGAAGAAGCGCGCGTCGTTGAAGCGGGCCCGCAGTACGCGCTCGTTGCCGCGCTGCACGAAGCCTTCCGGGTCGGAATCGATATTCATCACCGCGACGAAGCGCGGCGCCAGCCTTCCGTGGCCGTCTTCCACCGAGAAATATTTCTGATGATGGCGCATCACCGTGATGAGGACCTCTTCGGGCAGCGCCAGGAATTGCGCATCGAAGCCGCCCGAGATGGCAGTGGGATATTCGGTGATGTAGACCAGCGTTTCGAGTAGCGCCGGGTCGGCCTTCACCGCCACGCCGGCGAGTTCCTTCCGGATCTTTTCGCGCCGCTGTTCCGCCGAGAGAATCACGTAATGATCGCGCAGCCGCT
>PLRZ01000429.1:4885-5387 GCA_003164075.1 Bryobacterales bacterium
ATCGGCCGGATGAAACGCGGCCCGCCCTTGACGGTCCAATACATCGTCTTGGGGAAATAGATCTGCAGGATGATGCCGGGCAGCGCGTCCGCCAGAATGTCTTTGGTCCGGCGCCCCGCCACCTTGCGGGTGAAGCAGTAGTATTCGCCCCTCGGCGTGGTCTCCACCGCCAGGTCTCCCGGCGCAATGCCCTGCTTCCGCGCGAACCCCGCCACCGCCTGCGCGGGCGCCGATTTCGGCGGTCCCATGACCCGCTCTTCGCTGTCGGCCTGCCGTGCCGGAAGCCCGTCGGCGCGCAGTACCAGGCGGCGCGGTGTCGCGTCCATGGTGATCGATTCGTGGGGAATCTCGAGCTTTTCGAACAGCAGCCGGAGATTCTCCAGCGCGCTCGGAATCATCCAATCGGGAATCTCTTCGGTGCCGATTTCGAGCAGGAAAGGAAGACTCACTGGGCCACCTCCACCACCGCGGGGCTCTGTTGATCGGCCCATGCCTGCGCCAC
>PLRZ01000339.1 GCA_003164075.1 Bryobacterales bacterium
TCGTGGGCCTCCGCCTCGGCGGAAAGATAGCGGTTGATAATCTGCTTTTTGACGGCGCCGTCGCCTTCGAAGCGGAGTTTCTCGTAGGTGATGCGGCCGAAAGCGGAAACCCGGCGGAGGGCGAGCAGCTTGCCGTGCTTTTTCAACTTGGGCAGGGAAGCGGCGATTTCGACGTCCATGGAGGAAGCTTGCATTAACCGGTCCTGCCCGCGGGTGGCGGCGCAATACTGCTGGACGATGGTCTCCGGCGGCAGGGTGGCGGATTCCGCACCAACCCATAGACAGCAAAGAAATAGTGCAATGAGGATGCGAACCTTCAAAGGAGCAACTCCCGAGAAACTAGAATCGGCCCAGAATGTCTTAGTTTACCAATTCCAAAGGGTTGCGGGCAATTTTCGGATGCTGACGCTTTGGGGGGCCGGGCTAAGAACCGCTTGCTGGCGCGCGCGGCTCAGAATGGCGTCTCAATGCTTGTACGTGTTTACAGAGCTGGGCCCAGAGGGCACTCCGCGAGCCCGAAAGCGTTTAAGCACCCGCAGTTTTTGGGCTTGGTAGTTGGTGGTTCCTGGCCTGGGGCGGTGGATTTTATGAGGTTTTGCGTTGCGGGGGCGCGGATTTCGGGCGGGCGGCAGCGGGATCGGCGATTTTGCGGCTCGGGGTGGTGGCGGAAGCGGCGGGACGGGGCGCCGGCGGAGGTTCCGGTTTTTCCGCTTCGGGAGGGGGCGGGGCTTTGGTTTCTTGGGGTTGCGGAGGGGCGACGGGTTCGTTATTGGGTTCGTTTATGGGTTCGTTGGGAAGCTCGGAGCGGAGGGCTTTCACGCGCTCGAAGTCCTCAATGGCGCGGCGGTAGAGGCGCTCGGTTTGGGCCTGGTAACGGAGGAAGATGGGCCAGGTTGGGGAGATACGGGTGAGGCGGGTGAAGCCCTCGGCGAAGCAGTAGTTGCGATTCTGGGCGCGGGTGACTTCGATGTCCTTGGTGAGAATTTCGGAGAGGAGTTCCCGGGGGAAGCCTTCGGGGTTCATGGTTTCATTGAGGCAGGCGGTGCCGAGGCCGTTTTCGAGGGCGGTGAGACGGAGGAGGGACTGCTGGGCGAGGGCGATGCGTTCGATGGCGAAGAGTTCCTGGGAGTTGACGGGTCGGTAGCAGGCGACGAGGTCGGCGCGGAGGTCGGTGATGGCGTGGACTTCCTCGAGGCGGACGACGGCGTAGTTCTCGGGGGTGAAGGTGTGCTTGCGGGCGTTCTGAGAAGAGCGGGCTTTGCCCTCGGGGGTGCGGGGTCCGGTGGACTTGGCGGCGTTGGCGCGGTTGGCGGCGATACGGTCGGCGTTAGGCATGGTGGGGTCCTCGCCTTCAGGGTTAGCATGGGGGTTGGTGGGGGAGCTGGGGGCGCGGCGGGGGTGGCGTTGAGGGGAAAGGAAATAGAGTTGGGGGTTGGTTGTGAATGTGGATATGGGGAGATCCTATACTGAATAGGAGCGATGGCGACGGACATTCAAACCCGGCTCGAGAGCACGGTGGTGCGCCCGGTCTTCGAGAGCGTCAGGACCAATGGCAAGCGCGATCAGTCGCTTCCGGATGTTGTGCTGACGAATCGCAGAGAGCGGGCATACAAGCGCGTTCTGGACGCGCTGATCTCGCGGGGCGCGGCTAGTATTCCCCCGGACTTGCGCGGTCGCCTCGAGTCGATGATCGAAGGCTGGAGTTCGCAGGCTTTCGATGACGCGTTCCAGCCGATCCAGGAATTCGAGATTCAGTGCGCGCGCGATCGGGACCGCGTGGTTGCGGAGGAATCGGGCGATCCGCGGCGGGTGGTTGCGGTCTTGGANNATACTGGATCTCGATCAGGTTTATGTTCCGCTGCGGTTGGTGCGATTGCGGCCTGCGGAGGATGGGGTTTTCGACGCGCCTGTTCGGATTCCAGTGGCGATTCGTGATCATGGCAGAGTCTTGTTGGTTGGATCTCCTGGAAGTGGAAAATCGACGCTGGTGTCTTTCCTCGCCAGCCGCTGTGCTGTTGGAGCACACGGACTGAGTTGGCCCGAGCGGGTTGTCCCGTTCGTGATTACGGTGAGGGAAGTGAAGGATGCGGAATTCTCCGAGGCGTGGATCGCAGCGCGATTGGAGGTCGCGGTCGAGGTGGTGCATGCGGCGCTGGCGGAAGAGCGTGCCGTTCTGTTGGTGGACGGCATGGACGAAGCGCCTGGAGAACTTCGGAAACAGCTCATCGGTGCGATTGCTAAATTTACTGAGGATCACCCGCGCGTGCCGGTGGTGGTAACCAGTCGCCCCGCTGGGGCGCCGGGCGAAATCGAGTCGTGCTTGCCGGGGTTTCAAGTGTTCCGGTTGGCTGACCTGACCACCGAAGGGGTCGGCGACTTCATCGATAAGTGGTGCTTCGCCGCAGAGCGGTCGGCAAGGCCCGACCTGGATGTGGCGCGGCGAGAGGCGACAACCGCCGCCGCGGATCTGAAGGCCCGCATCTCGCGGAGCCGGCCGGTGCAGCGGATCGCAGTGAACCCGCTGCTCACTACGATTCTCTGCGTGGTGCACAGATATCTGGGNNGTGGGTGACCTGGACGCGAATCAGAAGCGGGCGCTGCTTCGGGGCATCGCGAGCTCGCTGCATGAGAGACACGAGGCCGAGATCGCGGAAGCGGAAGTGGTCCGCCATTTTGCAGCGATGCTGCCCGACATGGGCAGGCCACAAGAGGATGCGCTGCGGATTGTCCGCGAGATTCGCGACCGTAGCGGCCTGCTGGTGGAACGACGCCCGGGCGCCTTCTCCTTCTCGCACCTGACTTTCCAGGAGTACTTCACCGCGCTGGACTACGCTGCCCGCCCGGACGAACTCTTGGCGCACGTCGGGGAGCCTTGGTGGCATGAAGTGATTGCGCTTGCGGCCGGTGTCCCGGGATGCGACGCGACGTTGGTGATTCGGACGCTTCTCGAGAAGAAGGCTGTGATCTTGGCAGCGAAGTGCTTGGAAACGGCGGTCAAGGTCCCAGTGGAAGTGCGGAAAGAGGTTGAGTGCGCGCTGGAGGAAATTTTACCACCTAAGAATTTTGGCGAGGCACACGAACTGGCCGAGATCGGGCTAACCGTCGCGCCGATTCTCACGCGACTGCTGCCGACGTATTCGGCGGGTGGAAAAGAGGGTGCGATTTGGTTCTTCCGTTGGTTTGAATATGATCCGGTTATTCCAGTCCTTATGGAATTGAGTTCCCGGGCGGAACGAACGACCAGTATAGATTCCGTATTCTTGCTCCAAGGCATGGCAGAAAGATCAGACGCGGCCAAACGCGCCCTGGCAGCCGTTCTTACTGCGCGCCCTTGGCCGGACGCGTTCCTCAAGAATCTCAATCCGCAGGCGGTACTCGGCGACGACTTCAGAGCTTTGACTTTGGGAGAGACTCCTTCCAGGCCCGCCAAAAACACTGTTCCAGCGCAGCGGAGTAAGCCGCGGCGGGAGCGCTCGCATTCCGGAAAATAGTCTTCGCCAGCCGTTTGGCCGCTGCCTTCGCGCCCTCGCGATGAAGGCGTATGGCATCATCCAGCATACGCAACGTCGCTTCGATGTTGAATCTTCGCCGGTCGACCAGCCATGTGCGATTCAGATCGAAATCGGTCAACATCAGGTCCGCCGCGCTACGCGCCATTGCCGCCCTTGCGGTGCCATCTTCCTCGAAAACGAAATGACGGCTCGGATCTCCCCGGTCCGGGCGAAGATAGCCGCCGCGCTTGGGCCACTTGTCGGCCTTCGCTCCATTGCAGCCGGGACAGCCCAAGAAGTAATTTGTCCATTCGTAGGCCAGTAAGGGAAAAAGCGACTTGGGTTTAAAGTGCTCCACATGCGATGCACGAAGGGCGTTGATCGGACCCTCGCAATATGCGCATTTGTGAGAGGACATGGCGGCGATCGCTTCTTTGTGGCGGCCCCAGAGGGCGGGTACAAGCACGTGTGGCGCGAAGGCGGCGAAGCCTTTGCGCCGCTTCGGTGAGTTGATTGCCAGCTTCTGGAACGCAGTGGCTTGCCGGCGGAACTCCGCGGAGTCCGGCAGCGACCGCTCTAACCGAGCATCCCAATTCCGGGGCCGCGGACAGAGCTTGCGGTCGAGCCTCCTCACTGGCGTGATTTCTCCAACTCGTCTGTCAGAGCCTTTACAAACTCGCCCTGCATCTGCACCATCTGCGCCATAGTCGAGCCGTCCGCGCGGCGGCGGTCTTCCTTGGCGACCAGTTCCTCCAGCTTGTCCAAGCCGTTTTTCAACTCGCGATACTGCGCTTCGGTCGCTTCGCCGTGGCTCACCTTGGCCTGGAGCTCGTCAACCCGCTGCTCGATTTTGGAATACTCTACCGAGAAGCGCGACTCGATGCCGAAGAGGTGATCTTCAAACAATACCGATCCAACCTCGGCGCCGCGCAGTGCCTTCGCCAGCCGGGCGGAAAGAGGCTGCGCCGTGACGGCGCCGTCGGCTTCCACCAGCCGCACGACTGCGAAGCCGCTGTCGATGGCGGATTGAACCACTATGGGCGAATGTGTGGTGACAACGAATTGCGTACCGGGAAATAGTTCTGTTAGCTGCGGCAGCACGGTCCGCTGCCACTTCGGATGCAGATGCAGATCGATTTCGTCGATGCCGACGAGGACATCGCCCGCTAGCGGGTCCCCCTCGTAGAAGAGATATGCATAGCGCAGCATCAGGTCCAAGACGATCGCCAGGATGGCCTGGTAGCCATCGGACAGATGCGCCAACTCCAGGGCGAGGCCATTTCGCACGACGCGGGCAACCGGCGGGTCGGACGACTCGTCCATGCGAATCCCCGAGAGACTGGAATCGATCTTTGCGAGGGACTCATTCAGGCGGAGCCAGATCGTATCCAAGCGCGCGTCGGAGGTTCGGCCAAAGGACAGGCCCCTGAGATATCCGGCCAGATCGTTCATCAGGCGGTTGTCGGGGCGGGTGAGAGTTGTGGTGCGCGATTTGGCTGCGTGTGAGGCTAATTCGTCGAGGTACTCGGCATCCGTCAAGCCCCGATCCTCGGGGTCCGATTCCGGAACCGATACGCACCGGTACCTGCCATACAGAAAAGCGTAGCGGCCGCTTGGCAGCCTTTTTCTGGTCTCCTGTTTGGAATTCCACTTTGCGGCTGCCTGACGTTTATTGGTTTGGTACAGGGCAATTTCGCCTTGTTGCGCGCCGTCGCGGAGGGGGAAGTTGGCCAGACCTTCGCCGTCGCCGTGGGTAACGGACGCGAGCGCCTCCATCAGGGTTGTCTTTCCGGACGCGTTCCCTCCGACGACGACGGTGACGTTCGGGTGCAGGGCGATGTCGGCCTTACGGAAGCAACGAACGTTCTGTAGACGGAGTCGCTCGAAGGGGGGAATCCGGGGCGGCATGGCATCCGAATTCTAGCATCGCGCGCGGGGGGTGCACGACATAGAAACGAGAGATTCGTAGG
>PLRZ01000630.1:0-522 GCA_003164075.1 Bryobacterales bacterium
CTTGCCCTGCGGCTTGGACGCCAGGAGCGTAGTGGCGCCCGGCTTGGGTTCGCCCACTTCCTGATAATCCGCCAACACCGGAATAGTCTTCCACCGCGCGAGGTTCTTGGCGGGGTCGTCGTCCAGCCGGCAGATGATGCTTTGGGCGCCCTGCGGGGTCAATTCCACCGGCGTCTGTATACGGTGGAACGTCCCCTTCGCTGCGGGTAGCCTCGTCGGAATCAGGTCCGCCAGCGGAGACGACTGATACCCGCCCTCGGCGAACGCGTACCGGCCGCCCGTAAAGAGCACGCCGCCGCCGCGCTTGTCCACGAAGTCGCGGATCAATTGCTGCTGCGTGGCGGTGAAGTAATTGGCCTCCGTGGAGCCGATAATCAGCGCCTGAAAGGGGAACAATTCCTCGGCCTTCGCCGGGAATCCGTCCTCCAGATCGTGTTCGTTCATGCTGGACGGGAACAGGCGCAGAATCTTGTTCTCGGTGGTGCGGTCCATGGCCGCCAGTTCGATGCCCAGGTCCGGATA
>PLRZ01000630.1:571-7932 GCA_003164075.1 Bryobacterales bacterium
CCGGCCTCCCCGATATTGAAGGCCACCGACTCGGTCTGCGATTCGCCATCGGCCTTCAACGTGACATCCTGCGACGCCAGCACCTTGCCGCTGTCGCGAATTACGATCCTGGTCTTACTGCCGGAAAGCCCGTAGCTTTGCAGCGTGACCAGCGCGGTGAGGCGCGATTTCGGCAGCGCGCGGGGCGAGATGACGGCGTCGGTCACTTCCACATCGCGATCGGGGTGCTCCTTGCCGAACCCGATGGTGTGCACCGGAATTCGCTGGCGGCGGATGGCCTCGATGGTGGCCAGGTCGATGCCGCCGGAGTTATCGGCGCCGTCGCTGAGCATCACGATGGCGCCCAGCGGCAGCGAAGAAGACTCCGCCAGCACGCGCTCCAGCGTGTCGCCGATGCGCGAGGCCGATTCGGCGCCGGTGACCTGGTCGAGGCTCGGGATCCGCGCCGGTTCCTTGCCGAATTTGTAGAGGCGCACCTGGAACCTCTCGCCGAGCGATTTCAGCAGCCCGGCGTTCAGCACGGCTTTGGCGGCGGCTTCGCGCGTGCCCGAGGAATCCGCAATCGCCATACTGCGGGAATCGTCCACCAGCACGGCCACCACATTCTGCTGCGGCCGCAAAGTGGCGATGCTCAGCGCGGGATGCCAAAGCAGGAACAGGATCAGCGCCACCATGCAGGTCTCCAGAATCCAAATCACCACGGGACGCAATCCGCTGAGCATGCCATGGTTGCGGCGGACCTGCCAGAAGAGTAGTCCGGCGGCCATCAGGATGCCGATGGCCATGAGCCACACGGGCCACGGCGTCAGGAAGACGAACTTGCCCTTATGGAAGATGCTGAGCGGGTATTTGAAGAGGATTTCAAACATGAAGTCCGCGATCCGAGAGTATGCCGTTGACAGTGTAGACGTGGCTGGAGTGTCCGGGAGTTACAGACAATTCCATATTGCGGGGAAGTTCAACATGCGGGCGCATTTCCGGGAAGCCCTCGTATCTGGACAGGATAGCACGGGAGTTTCGGGGACAGGCTACATAACCTCGAAATACACGGAAGCGTGGCCCGCCGAATTTCGAGGTTATGTAGCCTGTCCCCGAAATAGCCTGTAGCCGGCCGGACGGTCCTCGTCAAGGGAGCGGCTCAGCACGTCGAACGTCTCCCGCTGTTCCGCCTCATCCCCTTGCATCCACTCGTCAAATAATCTCGCCAATGCAGACGGATCGACCTTGTCTGACTGCTCGCGGTTGGATGTGTCCGGCATTCCTTCACTACCGATTCTACCTCACACCCCTCGTCACCGTCGCGGCCGCAGCGGCGGAAGTCCCAGGGCAGGCGCGCCGCGATTGTAGACGGGGATATCGTCGTCCACTAACCTCTTGTATTGCAGCTCCACCGCACGGAGTTGGGTTTCCAGATCGCGCGCCAGCGAAATGGCCGTCTCGGTGGGGGCGTAATCGGCGCCACCGGCGTACTTGCCCGTGCCGCTTCCCAACGACAAATTGAGCCACAGGAAATTGAGATAGAGGCGCGCCGCTTCGGAATCGTACTTCTCGTCGCTGAGCGCGTCGGAATGCGAGATCAGTTGGAATTCCACTTCCTGCAGCTTACGGTCCATGGCGTCCAGGGCCGGGGACGCCGACAGCTTGCGCTGGTCCTCGAGCTGCTTGCGCCACCACTCGAGCTGGTTGGTCATGGCGGCCACGGAATTCACATCGTCGCGCAGCTTGAGTTGCAGCCGCACAGAGGCCTGGACGTCGGCCTCGGAGCCGTGGCTGTTGGGCGGCAGAACGATGTCGAGAGGCTGGGTGTAAGTCTTGCCGTCGACGCGCAATTCGACGGTGTACCGGCCGGGCGCGGCGATGGGTCCGAATTGCGCCTGTTCGATGCCCTTGTGCGCCACGGGGCGGATTTGGGCGCCCTGAAATCGCGGCTCCTCCCAGATGTGCGGATTCTCGGCGGGGGTGGTCCGCAGGGCCACTTGGAGCGGCGGTTGCCAGCGCAGGTCCCAATCGATGCGGTTCAGGCCGGGCTGGAGCGCATCGGGGTGGAGGGTGGCGACCAGGGCGCCGGCGGAGTCGTGGATTTCGATAACCACGGGATTATCGGGCGGGGAGTGGAGCACGTAGCTGAGGGTGGCGCCGGGCTCCTCCAGCAGGCGGAAGGCTGGACGCGGGGCCAGCAGGCGGGCCGGTTCGAGGGGATCCTGGGCCAGCGCCGGCGAAGCGCCCAGGAAAATCGCGCAAATCAGACCGGCCGATTTTGATAAACTGCAAGACCAAGCTACTATCGCCATGCGTAATTCAACCTTCCGACCAGACTATCACTGGCGCAGCGCCCTGTTGACGTTGCTCGCCATCGCTCTCAGTATCATGCCCGCGGCGGCGCAGCGCGGTGGACGGGGCGGGCTTCCGGCTGCTCCCATGCCGAGCTCCGACCCGCAGTTCCGGTTCATGGGGCCGGCAGTGGGCAACCGCATTTCCGCGGCGGCCGGCATTCCCGGCGATCCGACCACCTACTATGCGGGGGCGGCGTCGGGCGGAGTCTGGAAGTCCACCGACTCCGGTAAGAGCTTCGTGCCGGTTTTCGACGGCCAGCCGGTAATGGCCATCGGCTCGCTGGCCGTGGCGCGTTCCAACCCGAACATCGTGTGGGCCGGAACCGGAGAAGCCTGGGCCATCCGTGACAGCGACATGATGGGCGATGGCGTCTATAAATCCACCGACGCCGGCGCCACCTGGACCAACATGGGTCTGAAGGAGACGGGGCGCGTCGGGCGAATTCTGGTAAATCCCACCAACCCCGATATCGTTTTCGTCTGCGCGGCGGGGCGCATGACCGGTCCGCAGTCGGAGCGCGGCGTGTTCCGCACCAGCGACGGCGGGAAGACGTGGACGCCCTCGCTCGTCGTCGACCCGGACACCGGCTGCTCGGGTCTGTCGATGGACTCGAGCGATCCCAATACGTTGTTCGCCGGCGCGTGGNNGTGTATGTGACGCACGATGGCGGCGCCACCTGGAAGCGCATCGAAGGGCACGGCATGCCCAAGCCGCCGGTGGGCAAGGTGGACGTGGCCATCGCCAAGAGCAATCCCAAGCGCGTGTATGCGCTGATCCAGACGCCCGACCAGGGGTCGATCTGGCGCTCCGACGATGGCGGCGAGAACTGGACCAATGGAAGCTGGCAGCGGGCGCTGGTCGGGCGCGCGGGCTACTACATTCATATGGATGTCAACCCGCAGGACCCCGACGAAGTGCTGGTGACCAACAGCAGCTTCTGGTTGTCGAAGGACGGCGGCAAGAGCTTCATCGCGCAGAACTGGGGCGGCGGGGATACCCATGATATCTGGATCGACCCCACCGACAGCAAGCGCGTCATCATCACGCACGATGGCGGCATGAACATCACCACCGACCACGGCGCCAGCACCAATCGCGTCACTCTGCCCATCGGGCAGATGTACCACGTAGCCGTAGACAACGACGTGCCGTATCACATCTACGGCAACATGCAGGACGATGGCACTATGCGCGGGCTGAGCACCACGCAGGAGGCCGGTCCCAACGTTCCCGGCCAGGCGGTGGCCGATGCCGGCGGGCGCGGTGGCCGGGGCGGCCGTGGAGGAGCGGCCAGCGCCATAGTGGGCCAGTGGGATCACGGTTTGGGCGGCTGCGAATCGGGCTTCACGCTTCCCGACGTCACCGACAGCAATTTCATTTGGGCGTCCTGCTATGGCAACGAAGTGACCACTTACGATTACCGCACTAAGGTGGCGCGCTCGGTGAGTCCCTGGCTGCATACCTTGGATTCCGAGCCGGACAAGGCCAAGTACCGCTGCCATTGGACGCCTCCGCTGGTCATCGATCCGTTCGACCACAAGCGCGTTTATTACGGCTGCCAGGTGATTTTCCGCACCACCAACGGCGGCACGCATTGGAACGTCATTAGTCCCGATTTGTCGCACAACGATCCTAAGTACATCGTGTCATCGGGCGGAATCGTGGGCGATAACCTGGGGCAGTTTTATGGCGAAGTGGTCTTCTCCATCGCGCCGTCCGAAATCCAGAAGGACTTAGTATGGGCCGGCACCAATGACGGCAAGGTCTGGTATACCACTAACGCCGGCGCCGAGGGTGAAGCGAAGTGGATTGACGTGACTCAAAACATTCCGGGGTTGCCGGNNCGCCTGCCGTGGCTCTATAAGACCACCGATTTCGGTAAGACCTGGAAGAAGATTTCGGGCGACCTGCCCACCGATCATCCGCTATCGTACGCGCGCGTGATCGCCGAGAACCCGAATAAGAAAGGGATGCTGTTTGCCGGCACGGGACATGCGCTGTACTACTCCATGAACGACGGCGCTAACTGGATCCGGATGAAGGGCGGGCTTCCGGCCGCGCCGGTATCGTGGATCGTGGTGCAGAAACAGACGCATGACCTGGTGGTTTCCACTTATGGGCGCGGCTTCTACATCATGGAAGACCTGACTCCTCTGGAGCAGGGCGTGACACCGGAGACGGTGACCGCGGCGGTGGAATTCCTGACGCCGAAACCGACTTACCGGCAGGCCCGCGCCGGACGCGCCGACTGGACGTTTGTGCTGAAGGAGGCGCCCAGGAATCCCATCGCGCTCGAAGTGCTGGATGAAAAAGGCGCGGTGATTCGCAAGCTGCCGGACCTGACTGGCCGGGCGGGATGGAACCGCGCCTCGTGGGATCTGCATTACGAAGCGCCGCGGCTGGTGGCGCTGCGGACCACGCCGCCGCAGGACCCGCACATCTGGGAAGAGCCCCGTTTCCAGAATCAGGACACCAGGCCGATTACCCATTGGGGCATCGGGCAGGGCGAGGGCGGACCGCTCGCCGCGCCGGGGAAGTATACCCTTAAAATGACTGTGGACGGGCAGGCGTACACCCAGCCCATCGACGTGCTGCGGATGGCGGACGCGCACGGTACGGACGCCGACCTCAGGGCGTCGACCAGCTTGCAGGTGAAAGTCAGGGACGACATCAATACGGTGTCCGACATGACTAACCAGATCGAGTGGATGCGGCGGCAACTGGAGGATCAGGGAAAGACACTCAAAGGGGAGTCCGGCAAGGACGCTCTGTTGAAGGCGATGGACTCCATCGANNGACGCAATACAAGCTCTACATGAATTTCGTGTGGCTGAGCGGGGAGATTGGCGGAGGCGCCGGAGACGTGGCGGGGAGCGGCGATTACGGGCCGACGGAGACTGGTGTCGGGCTGGTGCTCGATCTGGAGAAGCAACTCCAGGCGGTGCAGGTGGAGTACAGGAGTCTGATAGATAAGGAAGTGGCGGCGTACAATAAGTCGATTGCGGGCAGCGGCGTCGCGCCCTTGCCGACCACCGGTGCGCCTCAGGCGCCGATTCGAGCGGGCGGACGCGGCGGGGGCAATTGAGGGAGAAGTCGAGGACACCGCTTGCGCGCGCGCGAATCGGAAAATGCTGCGATGATTCCACGCGACTTGTTACCGAGCCGGGCCCGGAGGCCCCCCGTAAGGGNNCTTTGACATGGTAACCATTAATGGTTACCATTGACTGTGAAGGCAAGTGAGCTCAGACGGTGGCTCAAGAAGCAGGGTTGCGCGTTCGCCGAGGAATCTCGCCACACTCGAATCGTTCTCGGCTCGAGAGTCACCCGCATGCCCCGTCATCCAGCGAAGGAAATCAAGACCGGGACCTTGCAGAGCATCCTGAGAGATCTCGATTTGAAGATGTGAGGACAGAAATGGAAGCCTACCTGGCGCTATTCGAACCCGACCATGATGCCGGCGGCTATGTCGTGACATTTCCGGATTTCGGCTACGGCGTAACGCAAGGTGAAACCGGCGAAGAAGCCATGGAAATGGCGCGCGATCTTCTGATGCTGACGATTGGCGACTACATCGCGGAATCCAGGCAACTGCCTGCATCCAAGCGCCACCGGGGATCGAAGTTCCGGCCCGTGGCGCTGCCGGCCCTGCAATCGGCCAAGGTCGATCTCTATGCCGCATTTTTGGAGTCCGGCCTCGCAAAAGCGGCGTTCGCGCGCCGTATCGGCATACCCAAAACTCACATCCAACGTCTGTTTTCGCTGCGGCACAACTCCCGTTTGGACCAGATTGAAGCGGGATTTGCGGCGCTTGGTAAACGCCTTCACGTCGAAGCCCGCGACGCTGCCTGAATCCCGCCGTATGGCGCTGCACAATTAGGGTATTGACTTTAACTCCGGCTTTTGGTGTACACTGAGACTGACGCCAATCTACTTGTCTTTCACTCGCAACAACCCGCTTTCAGGCCCGATCAATTTCTGGGGCGTACAGCCCTGTTCCGCTCACTTCGGCAACTTTCCAACAAACGCATAACCAATGTATCCAGGCAGAAATTATCCTCCTCGCAGGCAGAACCGCAGAGAGAACGTCAACGAATCCATTCGTGCGCGTGAAGTCCGCGCGGTGTTCCCTGACGGTACTACCGAAATCATGCCCACTGCCGCGGCCCTCAGAAAGGCCCAGGAGTTGGGCCTCGATCTGGTACTGATCGCACCCACGGCAGTCCCACCGGTCGCCAAGGCCGTGGACTTCGGCCACTACCAATACGACCAGAAGAAGAAGCAGCACGACGCCAAGAAGAAGCAGCACGTGGTGCAGGTGAAAGAGCTGAAATTCCGCCCCAACACCGACGATCACGATTACGACTTCAAAATGAAGCATGCCGTGCGCTTCCTGGCGGAAGGCAATCGCGTGAAAGCAGTGGTACAGTTCCGCGGACGCGAAATCGCCCACGCCGACCTCGGTAAGAAACTGCTCATGCGGTTTGCCGCGGACCTCACTCCCCATGGCACGGTGGAAGGCCAGCCCCGGCTGGAAGGCCGCAACGCCCACATCCTGATCAGCCCGGTGAAGGCGGCCGGCAAAGCCGACAAGCCTGAGAAGCCGGAGAAGCCGCCAGCGTCGGCACAAGCGTAGGGGAAACGGCAGGGCAAGCCAAAGCATGCCCCACCTCAAACTTCCGCGCGTTTATCCCATACTCGACACCGAATCGCTCGACCGCCGCCGCATTGCGATGGCGACCGCCGCAGCGGCCCTTCTGGAGGGCGGCGCGGGCATCCTGCAAATCCGCCATAAAGGCCACTGGAGCCGCGATTTCTTCGCCGCGGCACGCGCTGTGGCCCGCCTCTGCAGGGAGAATGGCGCCCCGCTCATCGTCGATGATCGCGCCGATTTCGCCCTGCTGCTGGAAGCCGGTCTGCACGTGGGACAGGACGATCTTTCGCCTCGCGATGCCCGCAAACTGATCGGCTCCCAGGCCACGCTCGGATTTTCCAGCCACAACACGGCGCAACTGGTAGCGGCGGGGGGT
>PLRZ01000116.1:0-6964 GCA_003164075.1 Bryobacterales bacterium
ATCGACTATGTTGCCACCGTGATCGCCAGCAAGATTTGTCCGTACCTAATAGATCGCATCTACTGGCATTCAACACGCTATTTCGGGGACAGGCTACAAAACCTCTAAATTAATTTCGAGGTTATGTAGCCTGTCCCCGAAATAGCCTTTGAACTTCGTCGCAGTCAGCCGCCTCCATGGACAGCGCCCCGTCACGCGAGGCGTGCCGATAGTTGAACGCTCTCCACTGACGGTATCGGTTGGCGGCGCGTCGAGTCCGGCAGTGACAGAGAACAGGTGAAGAGCCGGCTACGGTCGCGGTGAGATTACTGAATGGCGATGGTGACGTTGTCCTGGCTGGAATAGTTGCCGATGGTCAGGGACAACGGCACGTGACTTCCGAAATCGATGCTGGTCGGGACAATGACGTTGATCTGCAGCAGGCCCGACACGAATCCGGGGGCCGCTCCGGCATACAGCACCTGCGCATTGACCCCGCGAATCGTAACGCTGACCGGCTGCTGCGGCGTTGCGAACGGAGGCGTCAGTGGCGTCACCGAGCCATCGGAATTGGTCGACATCAGGCCCGGCCCACAGGCGTAAAAGGGAAGATAGCGAAACCAGGGCATCCAGCTACCAGGGTAGCAGGGGCGGGATGGCTCACAAACAAAAAGCCGCAACCGGCGCGAACCGGCTGCGGCTTTCCTGGAGAACTACGTTACTCTTTGGTGCCTTCGTCTGCTTCTTCTTCGTGCTCGCGGCCTTCGCGCTGGGCTTTGAGCCTATCTTCCTTGCGCTTGGCACGGTCGGCGGCGCGCTTCACCAGCTCGGAACCAACCAGTTCGAGCATGGCCTGTTCGGCGCCATCGCCCTTGCGGGGTCCCAGGTGGGTAATGCGGGTGTAGCCGCCATTACGCTGGCCGAAACGAGTGCCCAGCGTATCGAAGAGTTTCTTCACCGACGCCGGCGTCCGCAGAATGGCAGCGGCCTGACGGCGCGAGTGGAGCGTGTCTTCCTTGGCGAGCGTGATCATCTTTTCCACCCACGGCCGGACGGCCTTGGCCTTGGGCACCGTGGTGATGATGCGTTCCTGCTCGATCACGCTGGTGGTGAGATTCCGCAACAGGGAATTGCGGCTATCCACCGGCCGCTTAAGTTTGTATCCGGCATACTTATGTCTCATGAGCTACTCCCCGGCCTGATCCTGCGGCCCTTCCTCGTCCTGACCGTAATCCACCATGCCGCCAACCTGCGGCGGCGGGGCGACCAGGCGGCCGTGCTGGTCGATGCGCATACCCAACGCCAGCCCCATGTTGGCCAGAATTTCCTTGATTTCGTTGAGCGACTTGCGGCCGAAATTCTTGGTACGGAGCATTTCGGCTTCGGTCTTCTGCACCAACTCGCCGATGGTCTGGATGTTGGCGTTCTTCAGGCAGTTGTACGAACGAACGCTCAATTCCAACTCTTCCACCGAGCGGTTGAGCACTTCGTTGATCTTGTCGAGCCCGTGCTCGGAGATTTCCTCGGTCTGCTCCGGCACTTCCTCGAAGTTGATGAAGATGGACATGTGGTCCTTCAGCAACTTGGCGGCGTACCCGATGGCGTCCTGCGGCGACACGGCGCCGTTGGTCCAGACTTCCAGGGTGAGCTTGTCGTAGTCGGTCATCTGGCCGAGGCGGGCGGCCTCGACGGCGAAGTTGACCTTGCGGACGGGCGAATGGACCGAGTCGATGGGGATATAGCCCAGCGCCAGGTCTTCATCGAAATTCTTGTCGGCGCTGACGTATCCGCGGCCGGTCTTGAGGCGCATCTCGATGGAGAGCTTGCCGCCTTCGCTGACGGTGGCCAGATGCACGTCGCGGTCGAGCACTTCCACATCGGCGTCGGTTTCGATCTGGCCGCTGCGGACGTCGCCCGGCTGATCCACCGTGAGGCGCACGGTTTTGACGCCCTCGCCCATAATTTTGAAGGGGATCTGTTTGAGGTTGAGGATGATATCGGTGGCGTCTTCCACCACTCCGGGAATGGGACTGAATTCGTGCTCGACACCTTCGATGCGCACGGCGGTGATGGCCGCGCCTTCAATCGAACTGAGTAATACGCGGCGGAGGCTGTTGCCAATGGTGGTGCCGAAGCCGCGTTGGAAAGGCTGCGCCGTAAACATGCCATACCGTTCCGTAAGGGACTCGGTATTAGCGACCAGACGTTTGGGTTTTTGGAAGCCCTTGAACATTAGAAAGTCCTCGTTTGAAACCAGGAAGCCAAAAGCCGGAAGACGAACCGCCCGCCGGCTTCAATTCTTCACTTACTTCGAGTACAACTCGACAATGAGCTGCTCGTTCAACTGGATTTGCACCAATTCGCTGCGTTGCGGCAGCGCGGTGACCCGCCCCTTCAAAGCTTCGCGGTCCACGTCGATCCAATTGGGCGCGGGGGCATGAGCGGTAGCATCGCGAGCGGCCAGGACAGTGGGGTTCTTCTTGCTGCTTTCGCGAACCGAGACGATATCGCCGACCTTGACGGTGGCCGAGGGGATGTCGCACTTGCGACCATTGACATCAATGTGGCCGTGGCGTACCACTTGGCGTGCCTGGGCGCGGCTGGTGCCGAAACCCATGCGGTAGATGACGCTATCGAGGCGGCGTTCCAGCAGCGACATCAGGTTGTCGCCGGTGATCCCTTTCATGGCGGCGGCCCGGTCGAATGTACCGCGGAACTGCTTCTCCAGGAGGCCGTAGGCGTGGCGCGCCTTCTGCTTTTCACGCAATTGCAGACCGTAGCCGACGATCTTCTTTGCCCGATCCTTGCCATGCTGTCCGGGAATGAAGTTGCGCTTTTCAATGGCGCACTTCTCGCTGTGGCAGCGCTCGCCTTTGAGATAAAGTTTCATGCCCTCACGCCGGCACTGCCGGCAGACCGGGCCAATGTATCTTGCCAAGTTGACTCCTCTTACCTTTCTTTTACCAGGTGCGGTTTACAGCCATGGCAGGCCTTCGTCCCGCTTACAACGCTCCCTCACTGTCGCAGTTCGGAAGGAAGCGGTCCCAACTATACTCTACGCTTCTTCGGCGGACGGCAGCCATTATGCGGAATCGGCGTGACGTCCTTGATGGCGCGCACTTCAATGCCCGCCGTGGAGAGAGCGCGCACCGCCGATTCGCGGCCCGAACCGGGCCCGCTGACCCGCACTTCCACTACCCGCAATCCGCTTTCCCCAGCCTTGTTGGCAGCCGTCAGAGCCGCCTGCTGGGCGGCGAACGGCGTACCCTTGCGCGACCCGCGGAAACCGAGCGATCCGGCGCTCGACCAGGAAATGGTGTTGCCTTCCTGATCGGCGATGGTCACGATGGTGTTGTTGAAGGTGGCCTGGACGTGCACGACGCCCATATGGACGACGCGCTTCTCCTTCTTCTTGAAGCTTTTCTTTTTGCCGGCTTTGGCTGGTGCTTTGCCGGCTTTGGCTGCTTTTACTGGTGCTTTCGCCATATGATCTCAGATCGCTCTTTACGTCTTGGACGCGGACTTCTTCTTGTTGGCAACGGTTCCGCGGCGCGGCCCTTTGCGCGTACGGGCGTTGGTGTGCGTGCGCTGTCCGCGCACCGGCAGCCCGCGGCGATGCCGCAACCCGCGGTACGAACCCATCTCGATGTGACGCTTGATGTTCATCGAGATTTCCTTGCGGAGGTCGCCTTCTACCGCGCCCTCTTCTTCCAGGATCGTACGGACCTTGTTGACTTCGTCTTCCGTCAGGTCGCGAACCTTCTTGTTGAAATCGATTCCCGCGCGGTAAAGCAGGGACTTGGAACGGGTACGGCCGATACCGTAGATATAAGTGAGCCCGATCTCAGCCCTTTTCCCAGCGGGCAGATCCACACCGGCTAAACGTGCCATATCTCTTTATCCCTGCCTCTGTTTGTGTTTCGGGTTAACGCAGATGACCCGCACCACACCTTCGCGGTTGATCACCTTGCACTTGTCGCAAATCTTCTTGACGGACGCTCGAACTTTCATATCGTGAACCCATTATGGCCACGGATGAACACGGATAAACGCGGATAAGACTTAAGAAAATGTATGCTCTTATCCGTGTTCATCCGTGTTCATCCGTGGCTAAATCTTTTTCAAAATTCTTCCTCTGGTCGGATCGTGAGGACTTAACTCCACTTCGACCCGGTCGCCCGGAACCAACCGGACGAAATTCCGTTTCACCGTGCCCACTACGTGAGCCAAAACCTTTTGCTGCGTCGGCAGCACAACCTGGTACAGCGCGCTGGGCCGCTCTTCTACTACCACGGCCTCCACCTTCACGGCCGGGTCAGTACCCACGGCCCATTCTCCGTCACCGCGATGGAGTGTTCGAAATGAGCGCTATAGGATCCGTCCTTCGTAACGGCCGTCCACTTGTCCTTCAATACCACGGCTTCCGGCCGGCCGGCATTCACCATCGGCTCCACGGCCAGCACCATGCCCGGCTTCAACCGGGGATTCTCGTTCTTGCGGTCCACATAATTCGGGACCTGCGGTTCTTCATGAAGCTGCGTGCCGATGCCATGGCCCACATACTCCCGCACCACCGAAAAACCGTTCGCCTTCACATGCTGCTCCACCGTGCTGCAAATATCGAACAGCCGGTTCCCTGCCCGCATCTGGCCGATGGCCTTCTCGAGCGCTTCCTGCGTCACCAGGAGCAGTTTCTTAGTCTCCTCGCTCACTTCACCAATCGGCACGGTGATGGCCGAATCGCCATAATATCCGTCCAGCTTCACCCCCGTGTCGATGGAAACGATATCGCCCTTTTTCAAAATTCGCCTGGAATTCGGCATTCCATGGACGATCTCATCGTTCACCGAGGTGCACAACACAAATCGAAACGCTTCGCCGGCAGCCGGCACGTAGTAGCCCTTGAAAGCGGGCTTCGCTCCGGCATCGCCGATCATCTTGTCCGCGGCCACTTCGAGGTCCATGGTGCTGGCCCCTTCCACGGCGAGCTCTCTCATCTTCTGCAAAATTTGCCAAACCAGCAGGCCGCTACGCCGCATCTTCTCGAGTTCAGCAGCGGTTTTTCGAACGATCATCGCTTTTCCATCGCCTGGCCAATCTTCCGAAAGACCATCTCGGGCGGATCGTTACTGGCATCCACCTCGATCACCCAACCCCCGGCCGTCCGCAAATATTCCAGCACCGGACGGGTTTGCCGCTCGTATGCATCCAACCGCTCGCGGATCACTTCCTCGCGGTCGTCGTCCCGCCGCACCAACTTCTCGCCGTCCAGATCGCACAGTTCATCCACTTTCGGTGGGCGGAGCGCGACGTTGTACAGGGTTCCGCAGCGAGGGCATTCGCGGCGTCCGGTCAAACGGGCAATAATTACATTGTAATCAACCGCGAGATGAATCACCACCTCGCCGTTGGCACGCTGCTTCAGCCACTCCACCAAGCTCCGGGCCTGGGACAGCGTCCGCGGATACCCATCCAACACAAACCCTTCGACTGCATCGGGCCGGCCCAGGCGCTCTTCCACCATGCGGTCGACTACGTCGTCCGGCGCCAATGCACCGGCGTAAACCTTCGCGGCCACCGCAGCGTCTACACCGGCGCCTTGCCGGATGCCGTCCCGCAGCATCTCGCCCGTGGAGATGTGGGGAACGCCCAGACACTCCGTCAGCAACCTGGCCTGTGTTCCTTTCCCGGAACCTGGCGAGCCGAACAGAACGATGGCTTTCACAAACCTCTTTACGACAACGTGTTAGAAACTGCTCCGCCGGCCTCGAATCCGGCCCGAACGCGGAGTAAACCCTTCATAATGACGCATGATGAGCTGGGCTTCCACTTGGTTGATGGTATCCATGGCCACGCCCACCACAATCAATAGCGATGTTCCGCCGAAGTAAAATGTCACCCCCATCCCGTCCAGCAACCACCGCGGGGATACCTTGTCGATCCAGTTTCCGACGAGCGCCAAGTGATTCAACTTGATTCCCGAAATCATGATGTCCGGGATGAGGCACAGAATCGACAGGTAAATGCCGCCTACCACCGTGATCTTGGTGAGGATGTTGTTCATATAGTCGGCGGTATTGCGGCCGGGCCGGATGCCGGGGATGAAGCCGCCGTACTTGCGCATGTTGTCGGCCGCTTCGTTGGGGTTGAAAATAATCGAAATATAGAAGAAACAGAAGAAAATAATGCCCGCCACGAAGAGCACATAATACAGCGGCTCGCCGTGCCGGATGGACATCAGGGTAGTCTCCAGCCAGCGGGTGTTCTTCACCGAGTTCATCTGCAACAGGGTGGTGGGGAAGGCCAGGATCGACGATGCGAAAATTACCGGAATCACACCGCCGGCATTGACTTTCAGCGGCATGTGCGTGGATTGTCCGCCCATCACGCGGCGGCCCACCACACGCTTGGCGTACTGCACCGGAATGCGGCGCTCGCCGCGCTCCACCAGTACGATGAAGGCGACCACCGCGATCATCATGGCGATCAGGATGATCAGCGTGAAGGCGCTCCACTCGTGGGTGACGAAAGTGTTCTGGTAAACGTTGGCGATGCCGTTGGGCAAGCCCACCACGATGCCCGTAAAAATGATCAGCGACATGCCGTTGCCCACGCCGCGCTCGCTGATCTGCTCGCCCAGCCACATGATGAACGCCGTGCCGGTAGTCAGCGAAATGATGGTGAGCGTCACGAAACCGAAACCCGGGCTGATGACGATCCCTTCCTTCATGGACTGAAGACCGCCGGCGATGGTGGCCGATTGCACCACCGACAGACAGATGGTCAGATAGCGGGTCCACTGGGTGATTTTGCGGCGGCCCAGTTCGCCTTCCTTCTGCAGTTTTTCGAGGGTAGGGACCACCACGGTGAGCAACTGCAGAATGATGGATGCCGTAATATACGGCATGATTCCGAGGGCGAACACCGTCAGGCGGCGGATGTTGCCGCCGGCGAACATGTCGAAGAAACTGAAGAGCGATCCCCC
>PLRZ01000116.1:7028-7834 GCA_003164075.1 Bryobacterales bacterium
GCCTTCTGAATTTTTTCCAGGGCCGACTTCGAAAAATGGTGGGCTTCCACCGTGATCTTGCGGGTCAACGTTCCGGTGCCGAGCACTTTCAGCCCTTCACCCAACTTCTTGACCAGCCCGATTTGCCGCAAGCTGTCCACCGTAAACGTGTCGCCTTCCAGTTTCTCCAACTGCACCAGGTTGACGATGGCGAACTCTTTTTTGAAAATATTGGTGAATCCGCGCTTGGGCAGGCGGCGGTGCAGGGGCATTTGCCCGCCTTCAAAGCCGCGCTTCTGGCCGAAGCCGGTGCCGGCGCGCTGTCCCTTCGACCCGCGCGTGGAGGTCTTGCCGTGTCCCGAGCCCATACCGCGGCCTATGCGTTTGCGTGGCTTGGTTTGTCCGGCGGGCGGTTTCAAGCTGCTGAGGTTCATATCTGGTTTCTCTCTATATGCCTGGGCGGGCCGGGGCCCTATGCCACTATTTCCAACAAGTGCGGAACCTTCTTCACCATGCCGCGGAACTCCGGCCTGTCGGGCCGCACCACGATCTGGTTGACTTTCCGCAGACCCAGTCCCTTGACCACCCGCTTATGCTTCATGGGCGTGCAAATGGGACTGTGTACCAGTTTGATCTTGATTGTGCCTTCCATCAGAGTTTCTCCACTGCCAGGCCGCGCATCTCGGCCACGGCGTTGCGGTCGCGCAACATTTCCAGCGCCACGATGGTGGCCTTCACTACATTGTGCGGATTGCGCCGGCCAATCGACTTGGTCAGCACATTGGGAATGCCGCAGGCCGTGATGACCGCGCGCACCGCGCCGCCGG
>PLRZ01000565.1 GCA_003164075.1 Bryobacterales bacterium
GCAAAGAATGTCTGGAGTCGCTGACTACCGTGCCCCTGCTCATCATCGACGACTTCGGAATGCGCAAGTTGCCGCTCACCGCGGCCGAGGACCTACTGGAGATCGTCATGCGCCGTTACGAGCGCGCCAGCACGCTGCTGACGTCCAATCGACCGGTGGAAGACTGGGGCAAACTACTGGGCGATGTAGCGGCCGTCACGGCCATGCTCGATCGCATTCTCCATCACGGCCATGTGCTCAAGTGCGGCCCACGAAGTTGGCGCACCAAGGTGGCGGCCGCTGCGGCTGCCGGCGATGCGCAATGAGCGTTGGCAGACCGGATCGGTGCGGAGCGGAAATCAAGGAAGAAACCTTGGGGACTCTGTCCCCAAACCCCTGGGATTTATCGCTTTCGGGCCAGAATGGCTAGCTTGGGGCGGCTGGACGCCGCCCCCGCCGTTCCGGCCCCTGGGTCGGCGCTCGGGTCGCATCCCTGCGTTGCCACTATCCTCCGCCCAGGCGATGCCAGTATAACCGGGATGCCGAGCCATGGCTACACAAATCAAAAACTTCTTGCCGCGGCGACCACCAACGCGGTACAACAACCTCAGGTCCTGGCTGCGGCCCGTTGGCCGGTTTTGAAGTGACCCTCTATGGCCGGTTTTGAGGTGACCACCGAGGATATACGTGATATCCGCCACCCAGAACTGGTTGACGGCAGTCACCGTCATCCGCGCCGCCAGGTTCAGATACACCTGGCAGTCATGCTTGGAATCCGTCGTGAGAATGTACTTGCGGTAGCGAATCGCCAGCAGGTTGTCTTCGCGCATGATCCGCGCGACTCGTTTGTGATTGATGACCATCCCCTGACGATGAAGATCCGCGGTTACGCGCCGGTAACCATAACGGCGCCGGTGCCTCAGGACCACCTCCTGGATGGACACCCTCGCCGCCATCTCCGCTTCGTCCGGAGCCACTTCTTCCCAGTGCCGGTAATAACTGGCCCGGCTGACCACCGCCAGGTGGCACATCCGTTCCACGCCTAACATGCCTTGCTCCTGCGCCCGCGACCGGATGACGTCGTAGATGCTGAGGCGCCAGTTTCGGTACTCCGCTGGCATCCTTCCTTGACCTTGAGCAAGGCACTTCGAAAAAACTCGTTTTCCAACGTCTTGTCCGCCAGCGACGTCTTCAGCTTGGTGATCTCTTCGCGGAGTTGTTTATCTTTGCGCTCTTCTGCGGTGATTCCCAAATTCGCGTGCCGCGGTTCGGGCCGGCCCTCAAACTGATACTTCCAGGTATAGAGAAGTTTTCGCTCGATTTTCAGTTCGCGGGCCAGTTCATGAATGTTTTGGCAGGTCTTCATTCGTTCGACGACCTGCCGCTTAAATTCCAGGGTGTGCCGACGCCACTTTGCCTTCTTCGCCATTTTTCGCACTCCATTCAATGCAAAGTGCGTCTATTCGGAGTGTCTCACTTTAGGGGTTCAGTCCATAAGAACAATCCTTGTTTTTTGTCTTANNAGTGCCTGCGCCACGAAAACGGGCTCATCCCAAATTCCACGACTGCCCTTCAAGTGGCAAGGACCGCTTGCTGGCGCGCGCGGCTCGGTAACAAGTTTCGTGGAATCAGTCGCGGCGTCACTGAGCCGGGCCTAGAGGGCGCACCGCAAGGGAGCGGTTTCTTGAGTTTCGCACCAGAAACCAGATAGCGTGCAGAAAGCTTACCGCGCCTTTTCGATGCGCATGTAGTCCACCTCCGAAGTGGCGATCATGCCGGTGTCCATCATGGCCTCGATTTCGGGAATCAGCCGCTCCAGATTTTCCGCCGTGTCCACAATCGTGACCACTATCGGCTGGTCCTTCCGGATAACGTGATGACGATGGATTTCCGCCGACTCGCCATAGCCTTCCAGCCCGCGCAATACCGTGGCGCCGGCGATCTTCAGCTCCTTGCACCGGTTCACGATCGCTTCGTAAAGCGGCTTCCCCTGGTATTGGTCGCTCTCGCCGAAATGCAGGCGCAGGAGCTTGGCTTTCTTAACCGTTCGCATGCGTAGACTCCGCCAGCGGCTGGCTGTGAACCAGGCGGATCACATCCACATCCGAAAAGACGATGATGCCGTCCTGCATCATCGATTCAATCTGGTCGACCGCCTGGGCCAACCTTTCCGCCGAATCCACTACCGTAATCATCACCGGCAGATCGTGCGAGAAGGGAAGCCGCCCGCTCTTGTGGGTGTGCCCTTTCGCGCCGTAGCCCAGAATCCCGCGGTACACCGTTGCGCCCGCGATATCCATCAGGCGCAAACGCTTGACGATGGCCTCATAAAGCGGCTCGTCCTGCCACTTGTCCGACTCTCCCATGTAGATCCGCATCAGCCGGGCCGTGCCGCGCATTTCGGTATGCGGCCCTTTCGGCGGCGATGGCCGTTCCTTGCTGGCCACCTTCACCACATTCGTGTCCTGCACCTCAATCACGCCGTCGTTCACCATGTCGTAGAGGGTGGGCATGAGCTCATCGACTTTCGCGGCCGATTCGATGAATTCGATGCGCACCGGCAAGTGCTCGGTGAGCACTTCGACTTTGGTGGTGTGCATCACCTGGTGGGCGCCGAAACCGGCCATGGCGCGCGTGGCGGTGGCGCCGGCCACTCCTTTATGCAGCAGGAACGTGAGTATGGAATCGCACAGGGACGCAAAATGGTGTTGGGTATCCTCATTGATGAAGATAGTGACCTTCTTGGCCGTACCCTTCTGGAGCATACAACTCCTCCCGCCCCCAAGCATAGCGCTCAGCGCGCGGCCGCGGTCAGAGATTTTCGCGCCGTCTCCAGCCGTTCCAGGTCCGCGCGGAGCTGCGGCGCCCGTTCCTGGCCGCTGTTCTCTACCAGCCGTTCCACCGTGCCTAATAATTCATCCAGGCGCCGGCGGGCCTCCTTCTCGACACTCCACAGCGCCCCGTTGACGCTCTCTTCCCACTGGGCGCTCAGCCGGCTGAGGTTCTCGTAAATCAAATAGGAAATGGTGCGCTCAAAATGGCGGCACACCACGGCCCGAATCAGCCATACCGGCAGAATGGGCGACAGCAGTTCCCAATTCCGGTCGAACACGCGCCCCACGCGGATATCGGGAGTGGCCGGCTCCACCACCGGGATCTCCGTTTCCGTGGTGCGCAGCGGCACGCCGAAGGCCCGCAGAGTGTTGTCCGACAGGCGATCGCGAAATTGTTGCAGCGCGCGATGCGTCTGCTTCCGTACTTTGTGTAAAGGCTCCAGGAACGAACCGCGTTCGCGGACGGAGACAGCGGCAAGCTGGTCGCGCAGCGCGGCCGCCAGCCAGTCCTCAAACCGGGAAAGCATGGTGGCAAGGCTCCTGGTCCACTTCGGAAATTCACTTTCGAAGGCTGCCAGCAGGGCGCGTTCCAGATCCTGCTGGTGCGCTTCCAGC
The DNA here is from genome assembly GCA_003164075.1 of Bryobacterales bacterium. The sequence goes on from PLRZ01000565.1 coordinate 3,429, forward strand.
CGATTCGCTACCATCGACCTGGTGGACCCCGCGGCATGCTGCACCACCAGCCGGACCGTCGATTTCAACTCGTCCACGCCCTCCTTCTCGCCGACCACCTGCCGGCTCAGCGCCTGGCGCTCCGACTGCACCAGTTCCGCCGACTTGAGACTGAGCGTGAGATAGGCGCCGCATTCCCGCAAGAGGGTGTCCATCTTGCGGGAGAGAATGGATTCGCGCTCCGCGGCGAAGTGCTGCAAGGTTCCCGTGGCGAGCTCGGCTTCGAGCGCCTGGCGGAACCGTTCGAAGCCCGGCTTGGTGGAATAGGGAAAGATCCGCGGCGTTCCGGGAAGGTTCCTGGCGAGCTGGATGCGGACGAATTCCACCACTTCGGCCAGCTCGCGTTCGCTCAGCAGGTCGGCTTTGGTGAGCAGGATGGCGACCTTCGGAGTGTATTGGTAGAGACTCTTCAGCAGCTCGATATCGCGCTGCGACAGAGGCGGGTCGACGCTGACCGCTACCAGCGCGAGGCCGGCATTCGGCAGCCAGTCGAGCGACGTTTGGGTGTTGTGGCCGAGGGCGCTTTCGAGACCCGGAGTATCGACGAACTTCAGGCCGCGGAAGCGCCGCAATTCCGGAAGTTCCACGGTAATCAGGTCGACTTGTTTGGCGTTCTCGGGATTCTCCTTTTCGGAGATGTAGCCGGCGATCCGGTCGAGCGGGACTTCGGGATCGCGGCCATCGTGATGATGAACTCTGGCCTCTTCGTGGGGGCCATAGCGGATCTCCGTGACCACGGCGGTGACGGGCACCACTCCCACCGGCAGGAGATTGCGGCCGATGAAGTGGTTCAGGAAGCTGCTTTTGCCGGCCTTGAACCGGCCCAGTACGGCGACGCTGATTTCGTCCTGGCGCGCCGCCGCACGGACGCTGGCGAGCAGGCCGGAGAGCGCGGAAATCTCGTACCGCGCCGCGATTTCGGCGGCCAGGTCGAGAGCCGCTGGGCTGGATTGCGGGGGGTGGGCGACGCCGTTGGTTTCGGGGATATTTTGCGTCCTCAGAATCATAGCTCCTCACGAGTAGGAGCCATCATTCCCGAGACGGCCTCGAGACAGTTGATGGCGGGCTCCATCACCAGCGGTCTAAATCAAATTATAGCTTGCTTTCGCGGCGGCTATTCTGGCTCCGGAGGTGGGGCAGGCGGTGCTCGCCTGCCTTTCTTCCCGCGCTGAACCCAGCCCGCTGCCCAAACAC
>PLRZ01000560.1:0-360 GCA_003164075.1 Bryobacterales bacterium
GGTCGGCGAGCTTCTGCTGGATGGCGATATAGCGGTCGAGATGCTTGAGGGTTTCGGGATCGGCGATGGTGGCGGCAATGAACGGCCGGCCTTCGGTGCTTTTGCCGAGTGCTTCGACGCGGATGCGGTCGCTGGATTTCTGCAGCGCCTGGAAGTAGCCCACCACCCGATCCCAGTCGAGCACCGTGCCGTCGTCGGTGAGCTCATGGCCGAAGTAGCTCTTCGGGGTCGGTACGGCGGCTGTTGCGGACCAGGCAAGCAGCACCAGCGGGACCAGGGTGCGTCGAAGCATCCGTTCATTCTATGTTGGGGCGCGCACCGGGGCAAGCTTGAAAAAGGCTTGGCGGAGCCCATTTTTTT
>PLRZ01000560.1:420-8415 GCA_003164075.1 Bryobacterales bacterium
ACTTACAAACATTGAGACGCCATTCCGAGCCGCGCGCGCAAGCAATCGGTTTCTTCGAATTCTGCCAGTTTCTCAGAAGTGTTTGCGCTGCGCCACGCCGCGGCAAACGAAAAGCGCTCGCTGGCGATCCCTACCGCTTCCTCTCGATTTTCCGAATAGCCCTGGCCAGTTCAACCGGCGAGTGGATAGTCAAAGTCTTGCCTTTCAACCGGGTCACCGCCGCGGTAATAATGTCGGCCTGCCCTTCCATGGGTGGCGGCCCTGGCGAGAGGCTGCCACGCGAACTTCGACCGCCTCCTCCACGGCCGCCTCCGCCGCTGCCTTGCGGGAAAGTCGGCCGTGGCGCCGACGGAAGAGGTGACGGGGATGACGCCGAGCCGAGGTCCGTGGAGGCGTCCTCAAAGCTGGCCGGCAGCGGAGGACGCCGGGGACTCTCGTACCGCACGTAAAAGAAGCGCGGACCCGCACCGGCCGGCGCCGGAAGCGACTCTTTGGCAATCCTGTCTCCGTAACGCGATGTGGGGCCCAGAAAGATGACCGTGTCGGCAGGATCCGGCGAGTTGAGTTCGCGGCCGATGAGACCGGCCAGAAAATCCACGTGGCCCCGCGGCTTTTGGAGCACGTGGACATCGACCGTGGCCAGTTGCAGCGCGGCGATGGCGTCGGCCATCTTATATAAGTCCGGCGGGGCGAAGCGCTCGCTGCGGAAAACCTCCCGCTGTTGCTCCAGGCTGAAGACGGTGACGCGCACCGACGTAGTGGGCAGGTGCTCGATCAGGGCCGTGAGGGCGCCCAGCAGCACGGTGCGGTCGTAGGGCCGAAGAACGGTGCGGCGCGCGGAGAATGCCGCGGCATTCAGCAGGATACTGAGGCGCATGGGCGGGGCGCGGTCGGGATGCTGAATGTCGGGCAAATTGAGCGCCGAAAACTGGCGGACCGCGTCCGGGGGCAGCGCCGATCGGACGGCGCGGTTGGCGTGCGATGGCTGAACCACGATCTGCCATTGCTTGCGGCAGACGCGATTGCGGTCGTCGCGCAAGGTGGATTCCACCGAGTAGCGGCCCACACCGAGAAAATAGAGGCCGCCGATGTCGAAATTCGCGTCCACTCTGGACGCGCTCGAAAGCGGGGTCCGCGCCAGAAAGTAAGTGGCTTCGCCGGCGGTGTCCTCGGGCGTGATGGCGGTGAGCACGGACCATCCGCGGGTAGCGCCGGGATACTGCGATTCAGGTACGTGAAAGGTATAGCCGGCTTGAAAGCGGAACGCGAAATTGAGCGCCGGAGCAAGCGGGGTGACGTCGCAGCGCAGCGGGGCATCGCCGGGACGCGGTTCGAAATTGCGCCGCACGCGGGCCAACTGGCCGGGATCGAGAGCGAACTGCGCGGATGCCGGCGCTGTCCACAAGAGCAACGCGATGGCGAGCCGGCGCATGGCTCTATTATGACCGGCTCAGACGTGGCTCTTTACACTGTGGAGCGAGTCGGCCTTGCTGAATCGCGACCAGGTGAAGCCGTAAAAGGCTACGAAAGCGAAGCAGAACGTGGGTACGATGAAACCGCGCGACATATCGTACCGGTCGGCCACGGCGCCCATTAGTTTGGGTAAAACGGCGCCGCCCATGATAGCCATCACGATAAAGGCGGAGGCTTTCTTGGCGCGGGCCCCGAGGCCGAAGATACCCAGAGCGAAAATCGTCGGGAACATGATCGACATGAAGAAGTAAGTCAGGAACACGCAAGCTACCGAAAGCCATCCCAGCTTGCAGAAAATGAGGATCGTCGTGATCACGTTCATCACGCCGTAGAAGCCTACCATCTTATGCGCGGAGAAGCGCCGCAGCAGGCCGGCGCCCGAGAAGCGGCCCAGCAGGAAGCACAGGGAGCCGGCCGACGCCAGGTTGGATGCGCCCTTGTTACTCAGAGAGAGAACGCCATTCGAGTGCGTCTCAAACCAGCCGAGGAGCCAGCCGTGCAGCGGGCCGGCATGGGCCGAGAACGCGTTCATGGCCGAGCCCCAGGATGCCGGCATGGCTGGCGGTTCGGTGGTCATGTAATTGATAAAAAAACTGAAAATACCGGCCTGCGCGGCCACATAGAGAAATTGCGCCGCCACGGCCATCACGAAATGCGGATGTGACCAGATGGAGCGGGAAATGCCCGGAGTGGAGTCCTCAATGTGGTAGTCGTCGGGAGCTTTGATATCGGGGACCTGGGCGAAGTAGAATACGGCGGCAAGGACCACCACTACCACGCCGATGGCGGCATAAGGAATGTAGAGCGTCTGGCTGCCGGTGCTGTGGCCGAGGGCGTCCTTGGAATAAAAGTACATGCTGCCGATGATGGGTCCCAGGATCCAGCCGACGCCGTTGCAGGATTGGGCCAGATTGATGCGCGTGGCAGCGTAGCGTGGGTCGCCCAATACGGTGGTGTAGGGGTTGGCGATGGTCTCCAGGAATGTGAGGCCGGTGGCGATGATGCAGACGCCCGCGAGGAATCCCACAAACGCGGACGTGGGCGATACGGCGCCTTGATGCACCAGCGAGTTGATGTGCGTGGCCGGGATGAACCAGAATCCGCCCACGGCTACCAGCAGGAGCCCGGCGATGATGCCGGCTTTATAACCCAGCTTGCTGGCCAGCCAACCGGCCGGCATGGCCATCAGAAAGTAGCCGAGATAGTGCGCAAACTGCACCCAGGCCGATTGCGCCTTGTTGAGGTTGAGCTCCTCCTGGAAATGCTTGTCCATCACGTCGATCANNACTCCCCAGAGGAAGAACAACGAACTGACCAGGATGAAGGTGAAAACCAGATTGGCGCCATCGGGGCCAATGAAGAGACGTTTCTTTTCCGTGCTCATCGGGTAAGGAACGATTCTAACAGGGCGAAAGGTGCATTGCGCGCCGGACAACGGTAGCGCTAAAGAAAAGAAAGAGACGCTTTACTGCGGCCGGGCAATCCAAGGTGGGGCATGGTTGAGCTTCAATGTCACTTACTTTGGCAGAGGCGGAATTCTGCATTATTCGTGGGGCGGCCAAGATTGGCTGCCCCACAACAAATGCAGAATTCCACGTTTGGGCAAAGTAAGTGGCATTGTGGTTGAGCTTGCCCTCCAGCGGCGCTGGCGCGGGAGGCGTGCTCTCAAGAAATGCTCGTAACTTCTTGAATTCTCGGTCAGACCTGAGATGACTCCCGAGGTGGGGCAGGCGGTGCTCGCCTGCCCTCTATTCTGTTTGGGCGGACCGGCAGGCGAGCACCGCCCGGCCCAGCCCGACGCGTCTACCGCTTCGTGCGATGCAGGACCAACGGCGCGGGCGCTTGTGGCCCGCCCCCAAGTCCGAAGAAACCGGCGTTTGAGGGGTCCGAACCATCCGGCGGCGGACCCACAACCGGGCGCGGACCGGCAGGCGTCTCCGGCGCACGACGCCCCCTGCCTCCACCGGAACGCTGCAACTCGATACTGTCTCCCTGCACGGTGCCCGTGTAGGTGATATTAGCCGCGGTAAAGGAAATGCTCGCGCCGTCTACCTTTCCGTCCTGGATCGGGGCCGGCGTGTCGCCGCCGCCGCCGCGGCCACCACCTTCAACGCTCCCCGTGAGACCGCTCGCATCCTGGTGGAACGTGAAGACCTGACCGCCAGCCCTCCACAAGCCCGTGATCCCCGTACCTGCCGGGACCTCGCGCTCCCACCCCGCCACCTGCGGGCGCAGCTTCACCGCCTTCGACGCGATCGTGACACTCGATGCGGCGAGCCCCGGCGAACTGGCCTCCACCGTGATATTTCCCGCCGACTTGCTGGATTGCACCACCGCCATGCAAAGCCCGCAGAATGCCTTGCGCGAACTGCCCGGGTCCGGTTCGTGATTCGTCGGGTCGCCGTTGCCCACGCCCATCACCCGGCCCTCGCCCGAAACGCGGAAGCTTACTTCGTTATCGGCTGTGGGGACCGTGCGGCCCTGCGCGTCCTCGACCTCCACCGCGAACATGGCCACGTCCTCGCCATCGGCGGAAACCTCCTTGCGGTCCGCGGTAAGCACCAGCTTCGCCGCCGGCCCCGCGGTCTCGCGCTTCGCCGTCAGCACCTGCTTACCGTCTTTGAATCCGCGCGCCTCAATCGCGCCGGGAGTGTATTTCACGTTCCACGCCAGGTGCGAATCCTTCTTCATGTCCTTGGCGCCAAGGCTCGCCCCGTTGAGGAACAACTCCACCCGGTCCAGGTTGGAATGCACCCAGACGGCGATCTCCTGCCCCTCCAGTCCCGGCCAGTTCCAGTGCGGAAAAAGATGCAGCACCGGCTTCGACGTCCACCACGACTGGAAGTAGAAGAAGCTGTCCTTGGGGAAGCCGCACATGTCGATAATGCCGTACTGCGAGTTGATATTGGGCCACCCGTTGGGCGAAGGCTCGCCGCGATAGTCGAAGCCCGTCCAGATGAAGCCGCCGGCCAGCCACGGCCGCGCGTTGCAGAAGCTCCACCAGCCCTCGCAGGAAGCGCGGCCGGTGGTGGTATACGGGTCGTACGACCCGACGTAACCGAGTTTGTAGTCGCCCACGTAGATGCCGCGCGTGGCCACCGCGCTCACCTGCTCGGTGCCCATCACGGGGATCTTGGGATTGGCCTTGTGATAGGCATCGGCCGCCGGGTCGGCGTAGTTGTAGCCCTGCACGTCGAGCGCNNGCTTTCATCTCGCTGAGGATGAGGAAGCCCTTGTCGGTGCCAGCCATGCCTTCTTCGTTGCCCAGCGACCACATGAAGACGCTCGGATGGTTGCGGTCGCGGCGCACCAGGTTTTCGAGCTGCGCCAGGCCTTCGGGGTTCGACGACATCATGCGGGTTTCGTCGAACACCAGCATGCCCAGTTCATCGGCGGCATTCAGGAGTTCCGGGGTGGGCGGATTGTGCGACGTCCGCAGCGCGTTGCAGCCCATTTCCTGCAGCTTGCGCACGCGGAAATATTGCACCGCATCGGGCAGCGCAGCGCCCACGCCGGCGTGGTCCTGATGGTTGCAAGTGCCTTTCAGCTTGACGGATTTGCCATTGAGGAAGAAGCCCTTCTCGGCATCGAAGGTACACGTGCGGATTCCGAACGGCGTCTCGTACCGATCGGCGACAGCACCGCCGTGATCCACCTCGGTGACCAGCTTGTATAAATTGCGCTCTTCGAGCGACCACAGCGCCGGCGTCCTCACCACTACTTGCTGCTCGGTGACCAACTCGCCCCAGTCGGCGATGGATTGTGGCGCGCTCACCGCTTTGACCACCACTTTGCCCGCGGGGTCGACGATGGTCGATGTGACGCGCGCATTCGGCGTGGCTTTGCCGTGATTCTCGAGTTCCGTGCGAATTTTTACCGTGGCCTCGCCGTTCCGCACCTCGCTTCGCGCGAACGCGCCCCACTTCTTCACGTGCAGGGGGTTGGTCTTCACCAGCCAGACGTGGCGGTAAATGCCCGCGCCCTCGTAGAACCAGCCGTCGCTTTGCGTGGCGTCCACGCGGACCAGCAGCACGTTGTTTCCGCCCGGCGTGGCGAAATCCGTGACGTCGACGCTGAACGGATCGTACCCGCCGATGTGGCGGCCGATATAGAAGCCGTTGAAGATGACCGTGGCCTCGCGGTAAGCCGCGTCGAATTCGATGGTGATGCGCTTACCGGCATCGGAGGCAGGCAGCTCGAAAATGCGGCGATACCAGCCGACGCTGGTCGCGGGATAGGCTCGGCCCAGCGGATAAAAGCCCTTGCTGGAGAGGGCCGGATCGTTCTGGAAGGGTAGTTCGATGGCCCAATCGTGCGGCAGATCGACGGCTTTCCAGTCGCTGTCGTCGAAGGACAGCGTGCTCACCGCGCCGAAGTTTCCGGTCTTGGAAAAATTGCCGCGGAAGTCGAAGTCGCGCGCCATGTCGGTGGCATGGCCGAAGTGAAAACGCCAACCGAAATCCAGCAGGAGGCGTTCCCGGCCGCCGCCCGAAGCCGCGGTGGCGGGCGGCTGGGTCTGTGCTGGAGCTTCTCCCGAGAACGCGGTCTCCGCCGCTACCACCGCTGCCGGAACGGCCAGACTGGTCTTGAACAAATCCCTGCGTGTCACGTTCAATCTCCTTACGCCATCGCGATCTTCAGCGCGACGGCGTGTTCACTGGGCTTCTCCGCCGGCATTTCCACTTTCAGGCCGCTCGCGTCCTGCGTCCATTTCAGTTTGCCCCGGTGGCCCAGCAGTTCCACATTCTCAATCTTACCCGCGCCGTTGACTAACGAGGGAACCACTGCCTGCGCGCCCGGCCAGTCCATCACGAAGGCATACAGCGTCTTGCCCTTGGTAGTGAAGCGGACATCCTGCGGCGACAGCGCCTTGCGGCCATTCTCGTTGAAACGGCCTTCGCCCTTTTGCGCGGCGCCCGGACCTTCGCNNCCGGCTCGCCCGAGCCCGGCAGCGGAAAGTTCAGCAGCAGATTCCCGTTGCGGCTCACGATATCCACCAACATATCGATCACCGTCTTGGGAGTCTTGTAAGTGATGTCGCGCTTATAGTGCCACTGACCCACGCACGTATCGGTCTGCCACGGGTTGGCGCTGATTCCGTCCGCTAGTCCGCGTTCGAAATCGAGTACGCACGTGCCTTGCTCGCAATCTTCTTTCCTCTTGCTGTTGTAGACCGCTTGCGGGTTGGAGTTATACAGGTGCGCTACCAGATTGAGACCGTAATCCTCGAACGGCAGCGCGCCATCGGTGTACAGAAGGTCGGGATGGTAGTTATCGACCAGGTCTTTGATCCGGTCGTACCAGTGGCGCTTCCAGCTTTCGGGAATCTCCGCATCGTCCCACGAGAATTTCTGCGGATAATCCTTCGCCAAGTCGTGGTACAAGTCATAATTCTTGGGATCGACGCCGTCGTAGGGCACGCCCGCATACGCTCCGGCCTTGTCGGAATCGTGGCTCGTGCCGAACCACTTATAGCTGATCCATAAGTGCTCGCTCACCCCGAATTTCAGGCCGCGCTTCAGGGCCGCCTGGCGAAACAACCCCACCACGTCCTTCTTCGGCCCCATGTTCACCGCGTTCCAGCGCGTGTGTTTGGAGTTCCACATATCGAAGTTGTCGTGATGGACCCCCATGCTCACGAAGTACTTCGCGCCGGCCTTCTGATAAAGATCCATCAGGTGTTCCGGATCGAACTTCTCGGCCTTGAACGTGGGAATCACATCCTTAAAGCCCACCTTCGATTGATGCCCGAAATTCTGCTGGTGCCACTTATACTGCGCATTGCCCTCGATATACATATTGCGCGCGTACCAGTCGCCCTGCTCGGGCGCCGATTGCGGCCCCCAGTGCGCCCAGATGCCGAATTTCGCGTCGCGAAACCAGTCGGGGACGCGGTAGGCCTTCAGCGATTCGCGAGTTCCCGCGAACGGGCCTTTGTGGATGTCGAAAGTGGGTGTCTGCGCCGCGGCGCGCCGCAACGCCGGTGCTGCCGCCAGCATCCCCAGGGCACTTCGTCTGCTAATTTTCATGATTGCAACTCCTCGTCAAAACAAACCGCTACCTTACCGCACTTGCCGGACGACATCAGGGCATACGCTTCGGCCACGTTGTCCAGCGAGAAGCGGTGCGTCACCAGGTCGGCCGGGTGCAGGTTCCAACGCACCAGCCGCTCCACTAGTTCCTCCATCAACCAGGTGGACGTCACCCAGGAACCGTAGATCGTCTTCTGATCGTGAATGATATCGGGCGACGGATTGAATTCCACTCTGCCGCCCTCGCCCAGGAACACGATGCGGCCCCACTTGCGAGTGGCGCGGATAGCCGTCGAGCGCGCGCCGTCGTTAGCCGAGCAATCGATGGCGCGCTCCACCCCGCGGCCGCCGGTCAGACTGCGAACTTCGGCGACATTATCGGGCCCGCTGCGCAACGCTTCATCGCACAGACCCAGCGTGAGCGCCAGTTGGATGCGCTCCTCCACCACGTCGATACCGATAATCCGGCGCGCTCCCAGTTTCCGGCACA
>PLRZ01000651.1 GCA_003164075.1 Bryobacterales bacterium
CTGCCCCCAAGCCCCCTGAATTTACCGCTTTTCTGCCAGAATGGTTGGTTTTGGTTTGGCTACATTGGATGCACTTGAGCGTAGGATAGGGCTTCCGCAGGAATGCGACCCGAGCGCCGACTCAAGCGCTGGAATGGCGGGGCGGCTTCGGCCGCCCCTAACCTGAAATCAGACCCCGCCGATCCGTAACTTATTGCGACCGAAAAATGGTCTTGACAATGGGGTCCACTTTAAACAGAAGGCGAATGGCGGTTGATCCGATCCACTTAAGCTCAAAACTATGCCACCGTTTCTACGCGTTATTCTTTGGTGAACTCCGAGAACCATGGGGTTGTCGCCAGCTCGAGTCTGCACGCTCGCATGGTGAAAGGGCAACATGGCAGAACTCGTAACCATTCCGATAGCGGTCTCCGAACTCGTCACCGACTACGAACTCCCCCGCTGTGTTGAGTCTGCTCCCAAAGGAATCCGGGCCGTCGGGCAATATCGGGCAATGCTCCTCGCCGACAGCGGCATTCCCGGCATCCTATTATCAGCAAGTTACAGGTGGATCACATCGCGGCCGGAAGCGAATCCCTCCCTCTGTCCCCCAATCAATAACGCTACCTCCCGGGTGTGTGAGGGCCTGAAAGCTCTCCGATCATATGGGGCCATCTCCGATTACGGTCTATGGCCAAGAGCAGGATCGCGTCAGGATTGACGGGGTTTCTGAAAATCGGTGTGCTCCGTTTGTGCTCCGTTTGATCCGCGAAGAAAGCACAGAGTGAAAACTGGGTATTCTCAATCGCCAGAACGAGGTGCCAGGAAACGCAATGTTCTTTGTTTCCAATTTACTGTCGTCTTCCCAAGCTGGACGTCGCGGGTTCGAGTCCCGTCTCCCGCTCCATCTTTTCAACGACTTGCGGACAGCGGTCGGATTTGTGCTCCGTTTGTGCTCCATTCACAAACAAGGCAACACTAATGTGTTGGAAAAGCACGGCTTGTTTTCATATTCGAGTGCTCCGTTAGAAGGCCGCCAGTAGCAGCAGTGGTTACGCTACCTCTATCAACCATTTACAGGCCGGTGTTCGCCCACGACTGCCGGCTGGGGGGCGAAACAATGGATCGATCCAACGCGACCGACTTAGGACGCGATGGCAAGGGCGGTGGATCAGGATTGCCGTAGAACCGTCAGCCCAAGACGAAGCTTCAGTAATGGCGGGAGATGCGCTTACGCGGTGTGCCACCAGGCTACTAGCCGGAGCGGTGCAATGCGTTCTCCGGCCAGACGTGGATTGGCCAATATTTCTCGTACGATGGTGCATCGGCCGCCGAGCATTCCGGCTGGAAGCTTCTAATAATTCCCCGCCAGGACCTGATGCATGAACTGGACAGCCATTGATCCTTCGCCAACTGCCGATGCCACCCGCTTTATGCTGTTGGCTCGAATATCTCCCATGCGCTTCCGCAGATAGGGGAGGGGCGGAGACGCGGTTTGGCGTAACGACGATGGGATGGGGAAGGGAATGCCCCTCGCGTACACATCCGTACGTACATTGGTGGCTGTATGGTTCGTCATAGTTTTCTTCAAACAGTGAATCGATCCCCGAACATCGCAAGCCCGCTCTTCGACTCGGCCCGTGTCGCCTCGTCCTGCAGGACGTCCCAATGTTCGGCGAGAACTCCGTCCTCGATCCGGACGATATCGGCCGCGACCCAGGAAACGGGCCGGCCGGTTCCGGAGAATCGACCGTGCACGATCACATAGTCGTCCTCCGCGACGATCAGTTGATGTTCGTAACGGAGCGTATCCGGCGCGCTGCGGATCAGGTTGAACAAACCGTCGCGCCCTGGTTCGATGTGGGCGCTGTGCTGGATATAGCGATCGGACCAGAAGCGCGCGGCTGCTTCGTAATCCCGCCGGTTGAACAGGGTATCGAATGCGTCCAGCACCAGCGCTTTATTTTGTTTGGGTGTCGTATTGGCCATAGCAATCCACCCGAGGCGACAGGAGAGCCATCCCGCAAGTTCGCCGGCTCTCCTGTCTTTCAGGTAGTTCCGATAGATTCAGGCGTTCGTTCCGCCGTCCACAGTTAGATTCGCCCCGGTAATGTAGGAGGCCTCCGGACCGGCGACGAACGCCACCAGAGCGGCGACCTCCTCGACGTGTCCGTAGCGGTTGAGCGCTGTCATGGCCTTCTGCGGCGTAGCCCAATCGCCCGTGGCAGGATTCAAGTCCGTGTCGATGGGGCCCGGTTGGACGTTATTCACCGTGATGCCCCTGCTTCCGACTTCTCTGGACAACCCTTGGGTAAACATCTTGATGGCTCCCTTGGTAGCCGAGTACGGTACCAGGCCGGGCGTCACCATGCGCTCGCCGACACACGAGCCGATCATGATAATCCGGCCGCCGTCGTTCATGTGTTTCAGTGCCGCGTGCGTGGTGGCGAATGTGCCGCGTATATTGATGTCGATCACGCGATCCATTTCTTCGAGAGTGGTCTCCTCGAACGTTTTCGGAATGGCCGTTCCGGCGCAGTTCACGAGCACATCCAGCCGTCCCAGTGTGCCGACGATCTTTTCGACGGCGTCCCCGACCGCCTTGGTATCGCGAGCGTCCGCCTGGACCGCGATTGCCTTTCCACCAGCGCCTTCAATCTCCTTTACAACGGAGGAAGCGCCATTGGCGTCTTTCGCGTATGTGATGGCCACGCTTGCCCCGTCCGCTGCCAGACGCTTAGCTATCGCGGCGCCGATGCCCCGCGAACCGCCCGTAATAAGTGCAATCTTACCTTCTAGTTTCTTTGACATGTAATTTCTCCTTTGTGAGTTTGGTTAATGTTTTAGCGACGATGATGGTTGCATCAAGCCTCCGCCGCGCCGCCGTCGACGAAGGCCACACTGTCACCTGCATCCGCTTGCCAGCCGGTTCAAGATGATCACCGTGTTCGGTCCGAGTTTGGGATGGTCTTTATCGGCTCCGTACGTGGGTAGTTGCGTATAACGCAATATTCCTTTCGAAATTGCTGGTGTTTACTTTTCGTACGCAGCGGCTTTGACGCGAAAGAGTACCGCTCATCAATGCGCAAGGCGTGTCATCTACCGATTTGCGCCTACGCTCATGTCACTCAACGCGGGATAATCGGTGTACCCGGTCGGTCCTGATGCATAAACCGTTGGCCAATCGAGTTCGGTGAGCGGAGCGCCGGCAAGAAACCGCTCAGGCAGATCGGGATTTGCGATGTACAGCCGGCCAAACGCGATTGAGTCCGCCAATCCTTCCTCAATGAGTCGGTTTCCACGTTCTTGAGTCATTTCGACGTTTGCGATGATGTGCCCGTTGTAGAGCCGCCGAAAGTATCGAAACATGCCGTCGCCGGCTAGACCTTCCAGCAAAGAGCCAGTGAAGTCCGTTGTCGCTCCCATCAGCAGCAGGTGCGCCAGATGGTAGTCGTTCAATTTCACGATGACATATTCCATGTCGGGGAGAGTTTCGTCGTTGCCGGCAAACGGTCCTGACAGGTGCATGGGACCGAGTTTGACCCCGACACGTCCCGGCTCGACATGTTGAAGGACTTTCTCAGTGATTTCGAAAAGAAAGCGGGCACGATTCTCCCTGGAGCCACCATATTCATCTTCGCGAAGATTCGTGGCGCTGTTCAGGAACTGAGCAATCAGGTAAAGGAAATTGGCCTGGATCTGTACGCCGTCGAAACCTGCTTCCAGCGCGTTTTTTGCCGCAGTGCCGAAGTCGGCTACCGTCCGGCTAATCTCTTGTTTACTCATTGAGCGTGGCGCTACAGTCGGTTTCCGCCCCGACGGCGTAACACTTTCTTGTTCCTGGTTGACATTGGACGCGGACATCGGCAGCTCTCCATTGAAGAAGTCCGGATGGGACATCGCGCCCGTGTGCCAGAGTTGCGCGTACATCAATCCGCCCTTCCTGTGTACGGCGTCGGTCACAGTCCGCCATCCACGCACTTGGCCGAGACTCCAGAGGCCAGGGGTATCAGCCCAACCGTAGGCATCGGGACTAATTTCGGTACATTCACCGATGATGAGACCGGCAGAGGCACGTTGCGCATAGTACTCTGCGTGGAGTTCGGTAGGGGCATGTTCCGGGTTGTCCGCGCGCATGCGGGTGAGCGGAGCCATAACGATCCGGTTCGGCAACTCAATGGCGCCCATCTGAACGGGAGTGAAAAGCGGTTGCTGCTCTATAGGTGAGGGCATGAAGGAATCTCCGTATCAACGCGGATCAAACCGATACAACAGTCTTTCCGGTGTGGTCGCTCGATTCGAGGAAGCGGTGGGCCTCGACGATTTCATCGAACTTGAATGCGCGGGCTATTTTTGGCACAAACGAGCCGCTTGATATTCCCTCGCTCACGAACTGTTTCACCGCGGCCAAGTGCTCGTCATTGCGCGCAAGGTTGGGAAACGCGAACCCCCGAATGGTGAGATCGCGCGCGAAGACTTGAAACGGAGGTATCACGGTAGGTTCTGCACTTAAGGCTCCATACAAAATCATTCTGCCTCCGGTCGCAGTTGCCTCAGCCAGCTTCGAAAAGCCGCCTCCACCCACTGCATCGAAGACGAGGTTCGCTCCCTTGCCTCCGGTCAGTCCTTTCACCTGTTCCACAACGTCAACTTCTTCGACGGCAAGAACTGCTGCGGCTCCGAGGGTGCGCAACTCGAGCGACTTCTTCGAAGTGCGCGTGAGTGCGATCGGCCGTGCTCCCACCCGGATGGCAGTCTGGATGGCAGCGAGCCCAACACTGCTCGAAGCCGCGGAGATCAACACCGTGTCTGCCTTGTTCAATTTGCCAACAGAAACCAGACCCGCCCAGGCTGCGCCAAACGCAGCCCAGGTTGCCGCAGCCTGTTCGAACGTCTGGCTATCGGGAATCGCAACCAGAGAGCGGGCTGGCGCGTTGGCAACCTCTGAGTAGAGGGCGTACTGTGCTGCGCCGTATGCGGGAACAAGTGCAACCCGATCTCCAGGGCGCCAGTTCTCCACGTCCACTCCCACTTCGTCGATCACGCCGGCAGCTTCCCAGCCGATCAAGGCCGGAAGGGCGGGCTTGATTGGCGATCGTCCAGATCGGAGCGTGACTTCGGTACGGTTGAGACCGATGGCACGAATGTCCAAACGAACTTCACCCAAGCCAGGAGCGCTGACCACCGTATCCTCGATGTGCAATACCTCGGGGCCGCCGAATTGATGAATGCGTACGCTTCTTGTCTTTCTCTCCGCCATATCGTTACTCCCTCGTTCAAGCGATCGTTTCATTGCCACTCAGCGGGCTGCACCTGGCTCCAGGACGTCGCCCGACACCGCCGTCTCAGAAAGGCAGAGAGGCATTGAATTCAGCTATTAAAGCGCCTTCGTGAGGTCCGGGATTGGAGCGAAGCTTTGCTGCATAGCCAACAAGAACTTCTTCCGCGCCCGCTCCAAATTGTTTCATCGCCTCTTCGATGAATTCATCAAGCGGCATCGCCATTTCCGCGTCACGACCGTTCATCAGGTCGGTTCTGACCCAGGGCGGAGCCATCTCCAAGACTTCCACGCACGAGTTCCGCAGCTTGTATCGCTGAGACAGAACGTAGGAGTGAAGCGCCGCCTTGGTGGCGGAATACACGGCGGTAGCTGCCATCGGCACAAACGCCAGAACCGAAGTGTTGTAGACGATGGTTGCCGACGGCTGGGCCTTCAGATGGTCGATCAGGGCGGACGTAATGCGAAGCGGGCCGATCAGATTTGTGGTTACCGTGGAAACAAGCTGTGCGTCGTCCTGTGCCTCGGCCGCCGTATCGGGCAGCATGATGCCCGCGTTATTTATGAGGACATTCAGCTTCGGATACGCCGCCGTCAGATGCTTCGTGGCCACCTGAATGCTCGCGAGATTCTCCAAATCGAGTTCAATCGAGGCCATTCCCGGATTCGCTTTTGTTGTCGCCTCCAATACGCTCTTCCTGCGGCCGGAGATGATGACCTGGTTGCCGAGCTTATGGAATGCTTCAGCGAGAGCCCTGCCTATTCCGGAGCCCCCGCCTGTGATGAAGATTGTGTTCCCAGTTAATTTCATTGTTTTGATCCTCTCGAAGCGTGTTTGCATTTTGCATCGGACAAAGATGAATCGTCGCTTTCCCTCGGCCGCCGGCAGGACGTGTTCACGCACCCACACTCGCGCGTTTCACGCCTATGCCAAGCTTGCTCATGCGAGCCATGAGGGTTGTTCGCGGCAGGCCTAACCGCACCGCGGCTCCCCGCCGCCCGGCGACTACCCATCCGCTCTGCTCCAACGCGTCCAAAATGTGGCATCGCTCTGCCTCGGCAAGGGTTCGGACAGTAGATGGCATCCTATGATCCACCAGCGGTTTGAGGTCGCTCATGGGGGGGCGCAAAACTGGCCCCGGCGACAGGATTACCGCTCGCTCAATAAAATTCTGCAGTTCCCGAATGTTCCCCGGCCACGCGTGGCGCTGGAGAATGTCCATTACGTCTTCCGGGACGACACTGATGTCCTTGTTGCTCTTTGCGGAGAACTTTCGAACGAAATGCCAAACGAGCGCTGGAATGTCCTGGTGTCTGTCTCGCAGGGGTGGAAGGGAAATCGGAAAGACGTTAATCCTGTAAAGAAGGTCTTCACGGAACCGGCGTTCCATGACCATTTGAGCCAAATCGAGGCTGGTGGCCGTGACAACCCTGACGTTCACCCGAATAGTGCGCGAAGCCCCTAGTCTTTCGAATTCCTGTTCTTGTAGAACACGCAGTAGTTTAGGCTGTAACTCGATAGGGAGATCGCCAATCTCGTCAAGAAAGATGGTCCCTTGATCCGCAGTCTGAAATCGGCCAACGGCCTGCGCAAATGCCCCAGTGAATGCGCCGCGTTCGTGACCGAAGAGCTCGCTCTCGATAAGGCCGGCGGGAATTGCTCCGCAGTTCACCTTGACGTAGGGACCACGATTCCTTGAACTGAGTTCGTGGATCATCCGTGCGATCATCTCTTTGCCTGTGCCCGTCTCACCGCAAATCAGGACTGCGGCGTCCGTTGGGGCTACCACGTTGACGGCTTCCCAGACTTGGCGCAGCTTCACACTATCGCCGATTATTCTGTTCTCGGCCCCAAACTGAGCGGGCGTGAATCCTGTGCGATTGTCGGACATTGTGGCGGTCACTAGCGTCTCCTTTCCTTCCAAAGCGGCATAATTTCATCACTCCAACTCTGAGGGAATGTCATTGCTAACTTATTTTCGTCAGGATGGCGGGATTAAGTCTCCCATAACCACAGTAAGCCGATCCCCGAAAGTCTGTAAGGCCAAATGGAGTGCAAATGGGATGGCACTTTCGGGTCAGATCGCACTAGCGCCGGTGCGCATTCTCCTACTTGGAGCTGACAATCAAACGACGGCCGAACAGGCGCGAATCGATGGAATAGGCGCCGGGCCCGATGAGGAACAGAGCTGCGTCCACGCAAAGCGAAAATGCCAGTTGAAACGGGTCCCTGCCGGGCGGGTCAAATCCCAATGCGATCTGAATAATGCCCGCTGTGACGCAACTGGCGGGTGTAAAAAGGCCTAGGCAAAGGAGCGAAGCGACTATGGCCAAGCCAATGAGAACCGATACGGAAATGACCGTGATTGCGGTGGGGATCGCGCTGTGTATCAGCATTCCGGCAGCGCAGACACGCAAGATCAAGATCCCGCAGCCCGCAGCCCCTACGGGAAACATGGAGAACAATCTTTGCACCAAATTAACATTAACCGGCGGCCACTCGCCAGACAATCTCAAAAGGCGCAGAGCCAAATAGCTCTTTCGTGCCGGGTGCCTGCGGGCGAACGGTCGTATCATGGAGTGGCAAGGTGCCTCCGGAGGTTAGTCTTGTGGCGGAAGGACAGATCATTCGCGTTATGGCGGTGGACGATCATCCCCTGATGATGGCGGGGATCTCGGGAGAAATCAATGCCCAGCCCGACATGCGGGTAGTTGCGGAAGCTTCCGATGGCGATCAAGCGCTGGCTCTTTTCCGAATCCATCGTCCCGACATTACGCTCATGGACATTCGCATGCCGCATGTGGACGGCGTCGCCGCGATCTTAGCAATTCGCCAGGAATTCCCTGGAGCGCGAATCGTGGTTCTGACAACGGCCGCCGGCGACATGCTGGCGCTCCGCGCCTTCAAGGCGGGCGCCGTCGGCTATCTGCTCAAGAACCTGCTGCGAAAGGAACTGACGGAGACGATTCGCCAGGTTCACAGGGGTCATAAGCGTATCCCGCCGGAAATCGCGCAGCAAATTGCCGAACACGCCGCCGACGATGGAATCACCGCGCGCGAGCTGGACGTACTTCGCTGCGTCGCGAAGGGCAGTTCCAACAAGATCATCGCATCCATGCTGAACATATCGGAACAGACGGTCAAGCATCACGTTACCAGCATCCTCTCCAAGCTGGACGCCAGCGATCGCACGCATGCCGTGATCATTGCCCTCCAGCGCGGTCTTCTGGAGATGTAAGAGGCTCGTGGACATCGGTACCGCCGGCATTCCCTTTCTGCCGGCTGGAATCTCCCGTTACACCCCGTCTCCGCGGCCACAGGCTATTGCGCTTGTCCGCAGCACCCCTTCGCGGTTCCGGGGCGTAGGCAACATTGGCGGCAAGCCGAAGTTCGATCTCGGTGCCGGCTCCAGCCCGGCTCCAGATATCCAGACGCGCCCCGATTTTGGCGGCGCGCTCGCGCATTCCCGGGAATCCCCAATGGCCTTCTCGGCACCCCTGTTTCAAGATGTCGGGATCGATGCCGACGCCGTCATCCCGGATTCGAATCCGAAGTTCCTGTGGCTCGTAGTTTAGCTCCGCTTCAATCGCTTTTGCCCCTGAATGTTGAAACGCGTTGCCGAGAGCTTCCTTCCCGATTCTCCATACTTCCTCGAAGACAACGGGATGAAGACAGCGAGCTTCTCCGTTGACAGCGGCTTCGAATTTACACGTCTGGCCATCCTGCATCTGCTTTCCATATTCCGCAAATGCAGCCGGCAAGTCAGGCGATTCCGAGACCTTCGCGCGTAGGTCCAGGACCAGTTCCCGTCCCTCCAGCATGACCTGATCCGACTGCTTGAGAGTTTCTTCCAGGATTCGCCGGGTGGGATCGTCTTTTGGAAGTCCGGATGTAGCTGTATGAAACCGCAACAAAAGCCCCTGGATGCTCTGGAAGAATGTGTCGTGCAGGTCTCGGGCAATCCGTTCCCGCTCGGCGAGCCGCTCGTACATCCGTTGTCTTAACTCCCCTGTTACATGCTGGAGGCGCAGGCGATAAGCAAGCAGGCAAAGGCTGCCGAAGGCGGCCACGCAGAGCGCATCGAACCAGATCGTCTGCGTAAAAGCCGGCGGAACCGTCAAGGTTATGGAAACGCCACTGTCATTCCAAACCCCGGCGTCGTTAGAAGCAGCAACCCGGAACGTATAGACTCGCGGCGGAAGCTTCGAATAGAACGCTTGCCGCCGCGAGCCGGCATCGATCCATCCCTGATCGTATCCGTCAAGCCGGTAGCGAAATCGCACCCGATCCGGGATTAGCAGGCTGGTCGCCGTGTAGTTGATCTGCAAGCTCGCAACGCGGGGTGTCAGCGCCGTCGCCATTGACGGCCAGTTCGTGGTTCGGCCGTCCCACTTGACCTCGGTGATCCACACCGGTGGCGGAATCCCGGCTTGCGGTAAATGAAGCGGATCGACCCACTGTAAATTGGTGCGGGTGGCAATATAGAGCCGTCCGTCAGGGGCCATCCATGCCGACCCCAGGCCGACCAACGGATGCGGAATCCCCTGCAAACCATCGCGGTAATCGAACGACCGATATTTTGCCGACCGCGGGTTGACCCCGCTCGTCGGCAACTCCGCTTTCTCAATACGAATCACGCCGCTGCCTTCATTGATCCAGAGAGCTCCGTCCGGCGCGAAAGCCAACCCCGTCACACCAAGTAGAGCTTCGCCTCCGGCCAGCAGGAGAGGACGAAAACGGCCGCCCCTCGAAACCGCCACGCCGTTCTCGCCGCCAGCCCAGAAGTCGTCGCCAGATTCGGCAAATGCCTTTACGTCTCCGATATCCAGTCCGCTGGATTTTCCAAATTCTTGCACGCGGCCCGCGAACACCCGAGCGATCAAATCATGCTGGAAACCGAACCACAGACCACCTTCGTGGTCCTTCATGGCGGTGAGGGCTGCTGCGTTCTCTCCGCCGGGATTCGCACTCCATTTAATCCAGCGGTTGCCATCGAACTTAAAGACTCCGTTACCGCTGCCGATCGAGATCCATATTTCGTGCGAGTCGTCTTCCACCATGGCAAGGATTGGCGCGCGTACACCGTTCAATTTCAATGGCAATGAGTTCTCAATCAGTTTTCCGCCGGCATATCGTAATAGACGGGCCGCCGTCCCGATCCAAAGCGTCCCATCCTGGCCTCGAAATAGACTGCGGGTCCATTCGTTACACGCAATCGGGAGAGATACCGGGCCGCTGGATGTCAACTCGATAAGGTGATCGGTGGCAACGAGAGTCTGCGGATCGCTTTTTCCGAGGGGAAGTATGACGGGAGGCCCTTGTCCCAAATCCACAGCTCTGAACGGAACCGGACGAAATTGATCCAAGCCTCTTGTCGTCGCGACCCATATGCTTCCCTCACGATCTTCGAGAACCTGGAACGTGAAGTCGCCGGTGAGACCTTCGCGACTCGTGAAGCGTTCCAGTTCCGAACTGCGAATTCGGGACAGAGAGCTAAGGCTAGCGGAAAAACGCTCGATTCCGCGACCCTCCGAGGTCATCCAGACGGTTCCGTCGTTCGCGAGCAAGAGGCCGCGCGGACGCACGCCTTCGGCTACCGGTACTTGATGAATGCTGGAACCGGACAATCGGAACCATCGAATCGGCCCGTTCCCATTGAAGGTCCAGCACCAAACGCCCGCTTCGCGGCCCGGCCGGCACACACTCGGAGCCTCGTATTTCTCACGGGGAACTACAAGAAAACGCTTTGCGCCGTGCGGCAGCACCATTAAAGCCCGCTGCAGCGGCACCCAGAGGTTACCGTCGTTGTCCGTTGCAAGCCACCCCGCGGTTTCGGCTGGTAGCCCGCTTTCAGCTCCTATTTGGGTCACCTTCGATTGCGTGATGACTTGCAGGCCGGCAGTTCCCTTTGCCCAAACCGATCCGTCTTTATCTTCCAGAAGCTGCGAAATCTGGCCTCTCCGGAGGCCGTCGCCTTCGCCAAAATTGGTCACTTGGCCATTCTTGATCCTGCCGATACCTCCGGTAGCGTAGGAGACCCAGATACTTCCGTCTCGGGTTGCGGCGATCGCGATCAAATGTTCCGAGGGCAAGCGACTGCCGTCACGAGAGGTATACCGCTCAAATGAGACGCCATCGAAGCGATAGAGGCCGTCGTCCGTCGTTAACCACAGAAAGCCGTCGCCTCCCCGGGCTATATCTTCGATATTGTTGGGAGCTCCATCGCGCGGGGTCCACGATTTGTGGTACGTCTGCGCAATCGGAATCTGGGCGGAAAGGTCGACCGCCCCTTCCAGAGTCACGACCCCGAGGAGCAGCAGCGTCAGGCCAAGTCTGGCAAGGTGTTGAACGAGGTGGAGATACAAATAGCGGTGGGTTTGACTCGTTTCGAGCAATTTCCGCACGATGACCTTTCCCTCGAACTCTGCAGCTCGTTGTTCGTCAGACCAGGTTCCGGTTTGGCGCCAGCCGCACCTGATCTCCAGCTGAATGCGATGGAGTTAGTATACCGAGGTTTCAGGACGCGCGCCGGGCTTTCAGGCGGATCACCGATGCCCCAGGCGGGCGGGTCGCGGAGCTTTCAGGCAGATCGCGATCACATTCCGCGACCGGAAAATGGCAACCGAAGTTCACAATGCATCCGGGCGCAACATCGATCCGGTCTAGTCGCACGGCGTCTGCCTTCGCCCTGGTCAACTTGACGAGAAACGCCCAAACCGTAGACGTGGTTTCCTGGCAGGCTCCGGCGATTGCCGCCGTGAGGGGACTCTCGTAGAATGGCCAGAGGGGACATCTGGGAAACCTTAACCTGATGCATGCAGAAGTCTTAGGGGACAAACAAACGCCGCTGTGGACTGGGGCCTACCTAGGATGAGTTCACGTTGATTCGTGTGCTCCGTTTGTGCTCCGTTTGATTCATGAAGAGAGCACAGAGTGAAAACTGGGTATTCTCAATCGCCAGAATGAGGTGCCAGGAAACGCAATGTTCTTTGTTTCCAATTTACAGTCGTATTCCCAAGCTGGACGTCGCGGGTGCGAGTCCCGTCTCCCGCTCCATCTTTTTATAGAGTTACGTGCCATTTGGGATAGCCCACCGATTCCTCGTTACTCCGTTTACTCCATTAAGCCGATTTCGCCAATTCTGACGCTGATTTTGGCTTTCGAAGCACGGCGGCTTCGATCGAGTGCCTTGAGTCGCGGCTCGCTTCTGCTCGATGTCCGAACTGGTGTAGACATCTATGCTGATGCCGAGCCCAGCTTTCCCCAGAGGGGACCCCGGACTTCAGTCCGGCCGCCGCAGGTCTCACATTGTTGGC
>PLRZ01000699.1:0-9997 GCA_003164075.1 Bryobacterales bacterium
GCTCGGTGCGGCGGAAATCGTAATTAAACAGATCCTGGAACCACATTCCGGCGATAAACAGGAAGTTCCAGCGATCCCGGCGGCGCTTTTCGATATCGTCCATGGTGCGGTCTTTGCCGACCTTGCCATAGTTCTTGCCGGTGGCGCCGAACGTCTTGTCCAGCTTCTTAAAGAGGTCGCTCAGCTTGAAGTGCGTGGGAGCCTCGAAAGGATCGTAATTGCGCGCGGTGGCCAGCGCCATCCCGACGATCGAGAGCCACTTGCCGCGGGCGGCGTCGTTTACGCGAGCCACATCGCGGGCCAACTGGTCGGCATTCCAGAACGCCGTCACCGGCTTGGCTTCCTTGGTTTCCTTGTCCACCATCACGGCCATTCCAACGCCGCAGTTCGGGTGGCAGCCGCAGCTCAATTGCCCCCAATCGGCCTGCGGTCCATGCACCAGGTCGCTCCAGTCGGAGAAGGTCGACATGAAGGAAATTGGGAACCAGTCGCGCGCCGGTTCGCCGAGGCCGGTCTGATTCTTCACGTCGTGCGCCAGGTGAGACAGGGTGTAGCGCTGGGCGGCGCGGCGCTCGTCGGTGACCGCCTCATCGCGGCCCGTGAAGCTCACCGGCTGGTAGGAAAGGAACGGAATCTTCTTGGGATTGTCGAGCGCGAACTGCACGATGCGCCCCACCTGCTCGTTATTAATCCCATTAATAATGGTGATGACCGGGATAATGTCGACGCCGTTGGCGTACAGATTCTCGATGGCGCGCAGTTTCACGTCGAAGAGGTTGCCCACCTTGCGATGCGAGTTAGCGGCGTTGCCGATGCCATCGAACTGCAGGTAAGCGTAGCGCAGTCCGGCGTCCGCGGCCTGCTTGCAGAAATCCGGATTCTTGGCGAACTCGATGCCGTTGGTGGCCGCCTGCACGGAGGTGTATCCCACTTCGCGCGCGTAGCGCACCGCGTCCAGAAAGTACGGCGAGATGGTCGGCTCGCCGCCCGAGAACTGCACCGACATCTGGCGCTTGGGCTTGATGGTGACGGCGTTGTCCAGCAGCGTTTTGATATCTTCCCAGCTTAGTTCGTGCACGAAACCGACCTGGTTGGCATCCATGAAACACGGGTCGCACATCATGTTGCAGCGGTTGGTGAGGTCCACCGTGAGCACCGAGCCGCGGCCGTGCGTGACGGTGCTGGAGCCGTGCTTGTGGAGCGTCGAATCGTTGTGCGCGCGGATGTCGCGGCCGGGGAATACATCTTCCAGGTGCTTGAAAAAAGCCGTGTCGATGGCCATCACGTCTTCGAAGTGGCCGTGGATGGGGCAGTCCTTCACCATCAGGATCTTGCCGTCGCGTTCGATCACCTGCGCTTTGATTTCGCCCGGCTTGTCGGTGTAGAGCACTTCGACGGGCGTCTTGCCGTCCAGAATCTGCTGGCGGATTTCCGGCACGCAGCGGGGGCAGAGCGAATCGGTGGTGCGCGGCCAGCCCAGCGGAGGCTTGGTCTTCTGCCACGATTTCAGGAGGGGCTTTTCCGACCATTTGGGCGTGAAGCCCGGGTTCTGGCCGATCTGATTGAGCTTATCGAAGACGAACCAACCCGCCCCGGCGGCGTATGTCAAAGCTTTCTCTGCGTATTTGATAGGTTTGTGCATCGTTTACCCTTCCTGAGTAATATCCAAGCGCGCGATTTTCCGCTTTTCCAAAGTATAGGGAATCGCCGACCGCGAAGGTACCAAATGGCATTAAAGCGTTGAAATTATTGGTTGTACGGTATCAAGTGGGGTTGAACGGGGCTATTTCGGGGACAGGCTACATAACCTCGAAATACACGGTCGAATTTCGAGGTTATGTAGCCTGTCCCCGAAATAGCCGGCCGGCATCAATCTTGCCCCGGGACGGCCGCAGGCGCACAGGCTTTCGCCGGTACCCTCCGCCAGGTGCAGCCCGTTCTGCGCTTCGCATTCCCAAGCCACTACGCCGCCGCTGCGCTTCACCAGTACGGCATACACCGGAACCTGGAAAAGGCGCCAAAGTTCGTCGCGCTGGCCGTCGCTCAGGAACTCGCCCATGCTGGTCAGCACATACACCGCACGGCGCGCCTCGACACCTCGCGCCGCCGCGCGCACCAGTTCGCCGAACGTACCCGCCAACGCCGTCGATCGCCCTCGTGCTTCCGCCGCCGGCACTGCCGCCAGATCGGGAAAGAATGGATGGCGAATCTTCGATCGGGAGAGAAAAAATGTCATATTTCGCACATCACCGCGAAACCAGTAGTGCCGCGAAAGCTGCCACAGTCTCAGAATTCTGTCAAAATCCGCTGTAGATTGCCGCCCAGAATCTGCCGCGCGTCGGCGCTGCCGATCCCCAACTCCAGCAGGGCCCGAGTCTGATTCTCGAAGACTTCGTGATTCCAGCCTCGTGGGAAAAAGGAGGAATCCGATCCGAATAGCAGCCGGCTGGCGCCCACCACGCCGAGCGCCCGGCGGAACACCGTCGGCAGGTCGAGCCCTTCGTAGCGCATCCACGAATTGCTGCTGGAGGTGTCCAGATAGACGTTGGGACAGAGGTCCGCCAGCATCAGCGCCTCGCGAAAGTATCCCGCGCCGAAGTGCGGCACAATGAAACGGACACTCGGGTGACGGAGGGCCACCGAGTGCAGGTCCAGCGGATTGGAGTACCGCATGTCGTAAGGGGAGGGAAGTCCCAGCTTCTTGCGCACCCCCACGGAGAGCACCCCACAATGCACGAATACGGCGCAGCGGTGGGCCGCCGCCTGCTCCAGCAGCAGTTCCACCCGCCGGTCCTGAATGGAATACAGGTGCATCGCCGGGAACAGGCAAATGGCGTGCAAGCCCTTGGTCACGGTGGCATGTTCCACCCACGGATTCATCATCGCGAAGGCGTAAAAGCGGCCGGGATACGCCGCCGCCGCGGCCATGGTGGATGCTTCGTCCTCCGGAATACTGGCGATCAAAGCCGCCCGTTCCACTCCGTGACTGTCCAGTTCGCCGGCCCACGACCGGGCCAGTTCCGTAGGATCGGCCGGCGGCGCTTCCCACCGCAGCTTGGCAGCCACTTCGCCCGCCGGGATCCCGCAGTGCTCCCCCAGCGCGGCAAAGAAACGCCGCGAAAAGAAGTGCACGTGCGCGTCCGAAACGGTGCAATCACCCCAGGGTGTCTGCATCGGGCTTATTCCAGTGAGTGATTCCCGCCGCCAACGCCAGTTGCGTCAGGCCGGCGACGTTGTTCACTCCCAGCTTCTTCATCATGGTTTTACGATAGCTGCGTATGGTCTGCAGCCCTAGATCGAGCAATACCGCGATATCCTTGCTGGTTTTGCCTTCCGCTACCAGGCGCAGCACCTGCAATTCACGCGGCGAGAGCGATTCCAGCGGACTGCGTTCGTGGGTATCCAGGTCGCCGCGCTGGATCCGCTGCAGCAGCCGGTCGGAAACCTGCGAGCTGAGGTACGATCCGCCGCGCGCCACCGTGCGCAGGGCATCCACCAACTCCGCCGACGATGCCTTTTTCAACACGAACGCCCGCGCGCCCGACCGGATGGCGCTCACCACCGAGTTTTCGTCGTCGTACATCGAGAGGATCACCACTTTCACCCCGGGGCAGTGGCGCAGTAGTTCGGTGGTGGCTTCAATGCCGTTCATGCCGGGCAGTCCGATATCCATCAGGACCAGGTCCGGTTCGGATTTCTTGCAGAGTTGCACCGCATCGGAGCCGTTATCGGCTTCGCCCACCACGCGGAATTCCGCACCCCGTTCCAGGATAGTCTTTACTCCATCGCGAACCAGCTTGTGGTCATCGACAAGAACAATGTCGAACGGCATAGTGATTCCTTATGTTGTTTCCGGCACCGCGGCCCGTACGGTCGTGCCCGTCTTCTTGTTGCTGGTAATCGAAAGATCCAACCCCGCCTGCGCGGCGTAGTGCTCCATGCTCAACAGCCCCAGTCCTCTGGCTCCGCCCAGGATGTCTGCCGGGTCGAAGCCCTTCCCGTTGTCGCGAACTTCCATGGAAGCGCCTGTACGTGTGGACTTTACCGCGATTTCAATGGCGGAGCAACTGGCATGTTGCACGGCGTTCTCCACGGCCTCCTGGGTGATGTGGTAGAAGGCCGAGGCACGTATCGGATCCATCTTCAAACTGGGATCCACATTGATGCGCAATCCACCGCTGAAACGCTCGCGGATGTGGATTGCCAGACGGTCCAGCGCCGACCGGAGGCCGGCCCGCTCCACCGCCGAAGGGTTCAGGTGGTAGCTGTACTCGCGCACCTGCTCCATCATGGTTTCCAGCACCTTCTGGATTTCGGTGATGCGCATGCAGGTTTCCGGCGAGATGCTTTCCACATCCATCCGTGCCAGATCGAGTTGCAGCCCCAGGGCGGTGAGGTTCTGCCCTACCACATCATGGAGGAATTTGGAGAGCGTATTGCGTTCGAACTCCTGGGCCTTCATGGCTCCCAGAACGGTATTGCGCAATTCCTGCTCGGCGGTTTTCCACGGCGTCATCTCGTGCGCCATGGCGCCGGCGTACCGCGTCCCGTCTTTCGCCCGAACCGGGAAAACGGAGATGTACCACGTGGTGTCGCCCCTGCGTTCCCGCAGGTACAGGATCTCGCCGGCNNGCCCGTCAATTTCTCGGCCGGCTTACCGAGAATCGGGACGGACGAGCCATAGACGCGGTGGAATACCAGGTCCTCGCGCACCATCCAGAGACACGCCGGGCTTTGTTCCAGAAATGTCTCGGATAGGCATCCGCACTCTTCCATGTAGTCCGGCTAGCTTTTGCGAGCAACTACCTTGCGGGCCGCCGCCGCGATGTCGCGAGCCACCAGCCCGTACTTGTCCAGCAGTTCATCGGGCTGGCCGGATTCGGCGTAGGTATCCTGGATGCCCACGAACTCCATGGGACAGGGCCGCGTCTGGGCCACCACCTGGGCTACCCGGACCCCCAAACCAGTGTCCACCAGGTGTTCCTCGGCCACCACGATGGCCCTGGTTTCAGCAGCGGCCCGCGCGATCGCCTCGCGGTCAATCGGCTTGGCGGTATGCATATCGATCACCCGCGCGGAAATGCCCTCGGCTTCCAGGGTATCGGCGGCCAGCAGGGACTGGGCCACCAGCAGGCCGCTGGCGATGATGGTCACGTCCGTCCCATCGGCCACCTGGATGGCCTTGCCGATTTCGAACTTCTGATCGGCGCCGTACACGATGGCCGCTTTGGGACGCCCGGTGCGAATGAAAACCGGGCCCACGTATGCGGCGGCGGCCTTCACCAGCGCTTTAGTGGCGGCCTCATCGGCCGGTGCGATTACCACGAACCCGGCCAGCGAACAGGCCAGGCCGATTTCCTCGATGCTCATCTGCGAGGGGCCGTCTTCTCCAATGGAAATGCCGCTGTGCGTCCCCACTACCTTCAAATTGACGTGCGGGTAAGCTGCACAGGTGCGCAGTTGCTCGAAGCCTTTGTTCATGGCGAAGGCCGAGAAACTGGACACAAAGGGGATCTTACCGGCCATCGCCAGTCCAGCGCCCACGGCGCACATGTTGGCCTCGGCGATGCCCAGCGAGATAAAGCGATCCGGGAACTCCTTGGCAAAATAGGTAGTCATGGTCGAATGGGAAAGGTCGGCATCGCAGACTACCACGTCTTTGTTTTCGCGGCCCAGTTCCACTATCGCCCGCCCGAACGCTTCGCGCGTGGCCGGTCCCAGCTTGATTTCGAATTTCGTTTTCGCGGGCATATTATTGCAGCTCCTGCAAGGCTAATTTGACTTCGTCCGGGGTGGGTGCGGTCCCATGGAACTTGGGGTTGTTCTCCATGAAAGAGACGCCTTTCCCCTTGATGGTGTGAGCCACCAGGCAAGTGGGCTTTCCCTTGGTCGCCTCGGCTTCCGCCAGCGCCTTTTGGATCGCCGGGATGTCGTGGCCGTCGAGCTCGATGGTGTGCCATCCGAAAGCGCGCCACTTGTCGGCCAGCGGATCCACGGCCATGATGTCTTTCACGAAGCCATCGAGCTGGATGCGATTGTTGTCCACGATGGCCACCACGTTGTCGAGCTTGTGGAAGGCGCCGGCCATGGCCGCTTCCCAGATCTGTCCTTCCTGGATCTCGCCATCGCCCAGCATCACGTAGGTGCGGGACTTGCGGCCGTCCAGGCGCGCCGCGATTCCCATGCCGAGCGCCAGCGAAAGCCCTTCGCCCAGCGAGCCGGTGGAAGCTTCGATGGCCGGAATATAGCGCACATCCGGATGGCCCTGGTACACCGAACCCAATTTGCGCAGGGTGTTCAGTTGGTCCACCGGTGTCTGAAGGTAGCCGGCTTCGGCCATCACGGCATACAGCACCGGCGCGGCGTGTCCTTTGGAAAGAATAAACCGGTCGCGATCCAGCAGGGTGGGGTTCTTAGGGTCAATGTGCATGTGGTCGAAATACAGCTCTACCAGGATCTCGACCGCCGAGAGCGAGCCTCCCGGATGGCCCGACTTGGCGGCGCCGATCATCACCACGATTTCCCGCCGGATCTTCCGGGCGATAGATTGCAGTTCGTCTATGGATTTTGGCATACGACGCTTTACATTCTAGCATCCGACGTTCACCAGTACTTCCATATCCCAGAGCTAACTCCGGCAGCTAACAAAACGCCATATTGTCCTTTACCGTAGTGGCCCTTATCCTGAAACCGGCGAAAGTTCAATCAGGTGAAGTACCCCGGGGGCAAATATGCCGCTTGACAGCAAGATTAGTGTTTGGGAAACCCGCAGCGATCTCCCCGCCGTGTTGGTGGTTCCTGCCGCGCTTCGGCAACTGGCGGAGTGCGGAGATGGCGAACTGGTGGAAGAGTTGATCGCCGTTTTCCAAACCGACACCGCCCAACGATTGGAGCTGATGCGCCGCGCCGTCGACGCCGCGGACTACTCCACGGTTCGCCTGGAAGCCCACACCATCAAAGGGAGTGCCTTGCAGGTGGGAGCCAACCGTCTGGCCGACCATTGCCGCCAGGTGGAAATGGAAGCCCGGAAAGCCCGGCCGGACAGTCTCGTCCCGCTGTTTCGCGTGGTGCTGCGGAGTTTTGAGGAGGTTCGCGGCGTAATTGCCGCGCGCGGCTGATGCCCCGCCATGGCGAATGAGACCATACTCGTTGTCGACGATGCTCCCGTTAGTCTCAAACTGACCGACATTCTTCTGCGTAAAGAAGGTTACAAAGTCCACGCCACCAGTGACGCCGAGCAGGCGCTGGCCATGTTGCGCTCGCTTCACCCCGACCTGATGCTGGTGGATATCCAGTTGCCCGGCATGAATGGCCTGGACCTCACCCGCCGCATCAAGCAGGATTCCCGCACCCGCGACATCGTGGTGGTGGCGCTTACCGCCTGCGCCATGAAGGGTGACGACGACCGCGCATTCAAAGCCGGGTGCGATGGGTACATCACCAAACCGATCGAGACCCTCACCCTGGCGAAGAAGGTTCGCGAATATCTGGAAAAGCGCACGGCCCCACCGCCGCCCGTGGAGGAAGCGGTGGTGGCGGTGGACCAGTCGATGGGATTCCCCGGCGGAATCACTCTCTCCCCCACCGAGCTCGAGAGCGTGCGCCGCCGTTTCCTGGAAGAAGGCGTGCAGCAGTGCCGCCAGTTGCTGGAAGGTCTCGAACGCCCGCTCGACGTGCCCCAATCCATTCGCATGACCCATGCCTGGGCCGAAGCCGCCCATGCGTTGGACTATCCGGTGCTGGCGATTCTGGCGGGCGAAGCCGAAAAACTGTTCCGGGCACGGACGCCCGATCCATTGCTGTTGTGCGATGCGCTTTCCAACCTGATGGTAGGTTTTGTGGAGCCGCCGGAAGCTGCTATCGGCCCCGTGCCTCCGGCGGTTGAGGCCGCCCTCAAAGGCAAGAGCATCGCCTTGGTAGGCCTGGGGGATGAAGATGCGGAACGGCTCTGCGGGGCATTGGAGCGCGCCAGCGCCCGGCCGCGGCGATTCGAAGCCGGACTCAGGCCGGCCGCGGATACTCTTAGCGCCTGCAGCCTGGTGGTGGTACACGTGAATCCCGCGACTCTCGGTACGCACTGGCTCCATCCGCTTACCGTCACGGAGATGAGCCAGCCTCTGGTTCTGATCGGAATCCGCGAGCATCTTCTGGATCTCGATGCCACAGTGCTGCCGCGAGCCAGCGATCTGCTCATCGACGGCTGGCAACCGGAGGAGGCTCTCATTCGTCTGAGCCA
The DNA here is from genome assembly GCA_003164075.1 of Bryobacterales bacterium. Next base: position 8,237 of record PLRZ01000699.1, read on the forward strand.
CGCGCTGACCCGCGCGGTCCTGGTGAAGGCGCCCGCCGTCCCCGCCACGCAGAGGAGCAAACAGAACCATGCCGTGCCCATGCCTCGGGAAGTCACCCTCGAGTCCGAGGTGCTGATTGCCGATGACGACACGACTGTTCGTATGGTGGTGCGCGGCATCATCCAGGGCGCCGGCATCAAATGCCGGATGGCGTGTGACGGCAACGAGGCCCTGCGCGTGGTCCGGGACTGCCTTCCCCCGGCCCTGATCCTGGACGTCAACATGCCTGGTATGGACGGTTACGAGGTGTTGGCCGCCATCCGCAACGAAGCTCTTCCCGTGAGAGTGATCCTGCTGACGGCCCGCCAGCAGGAGGCCGATATCACTCGTGGATTTACTTTGGGCGCCGACGATTATGTAGTGAAACCCTTTAATCCAGCCGAACTGCTAGCGCGGGTAAAGCGGTACCTGTAGTCATGGGGCTAGAAGCGGTTTATCCGCCTGACCCAGGCTCCGAACTCCCGATGTCGCTCCACGATTCCGGGTGGCTTGGGAAAATGCGCTACCCTGTTTCGTAGCTCGGTGGGGCAGGCGGTGCTCGCCTGCCGTCCATCCTCAGAACTCCTGATGTCGTGGAATTTGGGATGAGCCCGTTTTCGTGGCGCAGGCACTCCTGCCTGCAGGGTCGAGACTCATCTCGACCCTCTTCGCGAGCGGCATCCACCGTCCCGGAGCGCCGAGATGAGTCTCGGCGCCGCAGACACGAGTGTCTGCGCCACATCATGGCTCAGGTCAATTTCCCCAACTGTCCGAAATCCCCGGCCGACATCAGGAGTTCTGATCCTGTTCAGGCAGCGGGCTTGGATCAGCGAGGACGGGCGGGCAGGCGAGCACCGCCTGCCCCACCACGTGCTTCCAACTGCACCAACCCGAGTCAAGCGGATACCCACCGCCTCGAAATACAAACCGGCCGGCGCACCGGAGTTTCGAGGTTATATAGCCTGTCCCCGAAATACCGTCTACGCCAGAAACCGCGCCGCCGGCTTCGCGAAATACGTCAAAATAATGCTCGCCCCGGCGCGCGTGATCGACGTCAACGTCTCCATCATGGCGCGCTCCTCGTCGATCCAGCCGTTGCGCGCGGCGGCCACGATCATGGAATACTCGCCGCTCACCTGGTAGGCGGCGATGGGCACGTCGAAACGGTCGCGGGCCTGGCGGATCAGGTCGAGATACGCCAGCGCGGGCTTCACCATGATCATGTCGGCGCCTTCCTGCAGGTCCAGCTCGATCTCCCGCATGGCTTCGCGCCCGTTGGCCGGGTCCATCTGGTAGCTGCGCCGGTCCCCGAATTGCGGCGTCGATTCGGCGGCCTCGCGGAACGGCCCATAGAATACCGAGGCGAACTTGGCGGCGTACGCCATGATGGGAATCTTCTCGTACCCGTTGGCGTCCAGCGCCTGGCGAATGGCCCACACCCGGCCGTCCATCATGTCCGACGGCGCCACGATGTGCGCGCCGGCGCGGGCGTGCGAGAGCGCCGATTTCGCCAGCCACTGGAGCGTGGTGTCGTTATCCACGTCGCCGTCGATGATGTAGCCGCAGTGTCCGTGGCTGGTGTATTCGCAGTTGCAGACGTCGGTGACGATCAACAGCCCCGGCGCCTCTTTGCGCAGGGCGCGGATGGCCCGCTGCACGATGCCATTGTCATCGTATGCGCCGGAGGCCATTTCATCCTTGGTCTCCGGCAGGCCGAAGAGAATCACGCCGCCGATGCCCAG
>PLRZ01000699.1:10059-31065 GCA_003164075.1 Bryobacterales bacterium
ATGGGGACTTGACATACTGCGGTGGCCAGTTAGAATAAATCTCATCTAAGCGCTGCTTATGCAACCCGCCTGCGAGCACACCCGCACCCAGATCATCGCCCGACGAGCCGGCGTCGACTACGTGGAATGTCTGGACTGCCGAGAGATTTTCGAAGCCGAGGACATCGAACCCGTGGAAGTCGAGGAAGAAGAGGAATAGACCTCCGCTGGCGTCAGCATGGAGGAAATGCACGATCTCGCATGGTACTATAAACGATTTGTTTTCATGAATATCTGACCCTCGAACGCCGGCGAAGGTGTCTGAACTCAACGCGGATTCTTACTGGGCGGTTCGGACTTGGGCTCGCCGCTGGGCAGCCGGTAGGCAACGATATCGAAGCCCGGCGCCATGCTGTCCGGCAATTTCTTGGGCGTCACACCCCGCTTCGGGAACATCGATACCAACCCCAGCGATGCCTACTTTGGCTATCTGAATGGTTCCTCGAAGCTTTCGCAGGTGAACGCGCCCCGTCAGATTCAGTTGGGACCCCGGCTGATCTTCTGACATCGTTGAACCTGGGCCGGCCCTTTGAAGTTTTATACAATCTGATACAGCGGCGGGGCTCGAGCCCTTCGAACATGCTTAGCAAAAAACTCGTTTGTGCGGCGGTATTGGCAGGGACCCTGCCGGTCTGGCCCGCGGAAGGCATCCGCGAACGTGTGAACTTCGACGCCGGCTGGAAGTTCTATAAGGCCGACGCCGCCGGCGCGGAACGGCCGGAATTCGACGATCGGAACTGGCGGCAGGTGAATCTACCGCACGATTGGTCGATTGAAGGCCCTTACTCCGCGGCCAATGCCAGCGGCACGGGCTATTTGCCGGGCGGGATCGGTTGGTACCGGAAGACATTTCAACTCGCCGGTCCGGAACGCGGCCGCAAGATCTTTGTCGATTTCGATGGCGTATACCGCGACAGCGACGTCTGGATCAACGGCCGGCATCTGGGCCACCGTCCCTACGGCTACTCCTCCTTCGAATACGATCTGACGCCGTACCTGGTTTTCGGCGAGAAGGCCAACGTGATAGCGGTCCGCGTGGATCACGGCAAGTCCGCCGATTCGCGCTGGTACACCGGGTCGGGAATCTATCGTCATGTGTGGCTGGTCTCGGCCCAACCGGTACACATTGCGCACTGGGGGACGTACGTCCATACGCCCGTGGTCAAGCCATCGGAAGCCCTGGTGACGATTGAGACCAACGCCGTGAACGATTCGCCCAAAGAAGCCCTGGTTCGACTGGTCGCGTCGGTGGAAGATGCCGCGGGAAAGGAAGTCGCATCGGCCACCTTGGAGAAACGGATTGGCCCGGGCGCGACTGCCGCGTTCGTGCAGCAACCAGCCGTTCCAAACCCCACCCTGTGGACTCTGGAAGATCCGGTTCTTTACAGCGTGGTGTCGCGCGTTTACGCCGGCGGGCAACTGCTCGACGAATATCGGACGCCGTTCGGAATACGCAGCCTTCGCTTCGATGCAAACCACGGCTTCTTTTTGAATGGCAAAGCGGAGAAGTTCAAAGGCGTCTGCATTCATCACGACTTAGGTGCTCTGGGCGCCGCCTTTTCGGAAGCCGCACTGGAGCGCCGCTTGCAGGCGCTCAAGGCGCTGGGTGTAAACGCCATCCGTTGCTCGCACAATCCCATGGCGCCCGAGCTATACGATCTCTGTGATCGTCTGGGACTCCTGGTAATGGACGAGGCGTTCGACGAGTGGACCGCGGGCAAGCACAAGTGGATTGAGGGATGGAACGCCGGCAAACCGGGTACCGACGGCTATCACGAAGTCTTCGACCAATGGTCCACGCGGGACATTCAGGACATGGTGCTTCGCGACCGCAATCATCCGTCGATCGTATTGTGGAGCATCGGGAATGAAATCGATTATCCGGGCGACCCGTTCGGGCATCCGCGCGGAAGGGACGGGCTGAAACCCGGAATGCTCGACGCCGATTTGCTGCCGCCAGTGGCGCGCCAACTCATTAGCGCGGTGAAGGCGCTCGACGGAACACGTCCGGTGACGCAGGCGCTGGCGGATATTCAGGCGTCGAACGCGACGGGGCTCGCGAACCTCCTGGACGTCGCCGGCTACAACTATCTGGAGCAAAACTACGCCGCCGATCACCAGACCTATCCCCAGCGCATCATCCTGGGCAGCGAGAATTCTCACTCCCTGGCAGCCTGGCGTGCCGTGGCGGAGAACGAATACGTGCTGGGACAGTTTCTCTGGACGGGCATCGATTACCTGGGCGAATCCCACCGCTATCCTGCCCGCGGCAGCACGTCGGGACTGCTCGATTTTTGCGGGTTTCGCAAACCGCTCTCCTACCTGAGAGAGGCCCTATGGAGCGATCGCCCGATGGTCTATGCCGCGGCGTATGAAGCCAGCCCGGCCACCGCCCAGCGTACCGATTTCGAAACCAATGGCCGGAGGGGGCGGCTGGTGGAACACTGGAACTGGTCGCAGGATACGCGGCGGGCGATCCCGGTGGAGGTTTACACGAATTGCGAGCGGGCCGATTTGCTTTTGAACGGGAAATCGCTAGGCGGGAAGGCGGTCACGGACCGGTACAACCCGGTCTTGCGTTGGGATGTGCCAAACGAGGCTGGGACTCTCCGCGTGGTGGGTTATCGCGACGGCAAAGAAGCCGCGCGGTTCGAACTGAGCACGGCGGGCGCGCCGGATCGTCTGGACATTCGTGCCGATAAGACCGTGCTGGCAGCGGACGGTGTCAGCCTGTCGCACCTGGAAATCCGGATTGTGGACGCCGCGGGCCGCCGTGTGGTGAACGCCGCCGGGAAGATCGCGGTTCAAGTCAGCGGGCCGGGGGAACTGGTGGCTATGGATTCGGCCAACCCGGCTGACGTAACACTGGTAAGCGCGGGTTACCGCGATGCGTTCGATGGGCGAGTCCTGGCGATTGTCCGGTCGGCCCGAAACGCCGGACCGTTGACGGTTCGTGCTTCGGCGGCCGGCTTGCAAGGCGAAGCGAAACTTACGGTTCGGTGACTCTCAGGATAATCGTACAAATTCGAATCGGGAAAGCAGGCGTGTCTTTGGCCGTTCCGTGCTGGCGGACGCGGCGTCCGCTCTTTTGGTGAAGCCGCTTTGGTCCCAACAGCCGGTCCATACTCTGAAGCTGCAGCCTGCGATACGGTGTACGAAGCTGGCTCTCCACTGACTGCATTCCCGGCCGTTGTTTTCGACCCGCGGTGCAGGCTCGCCAGGAGAACCAACCGCCAACAGCCCTTCACCTCGGAGCCGTCAGTGCTGATAGCCGATCGCTTCCTCTCCCTACGCCCACGTAACCAGCCCCGGCAGGAAGCTCCTGGCTTCGTCGCGGTGGAACGGCAACACCCGCACCGTGTAACCGTGCAAACCGCTCTCCCGGCATTGCACCCCGGCCACCTCAAACACCTGCACGCCATCGTGGACCTCGCCCGTCGCCTGCATGGGAAGCGCCACTCCGTCGCTGATTTCCGAGTGCGCATTGAGCCGCCCCAGGTACAGTTCCACGGCGACCTCGCCCGGCAGGATGGAGCCCAACCGTACACGCGCATGCACGTTCAGGTAGCTGCCCACAGCCACCTGCACGTCCGGCAATCCGTCCACCGTCTCCACACCCACGTGCGGCCATTCCCTGGCGATGCGCCCGCTCCAGGCCGCCAGCGCCCGGGCGCGCGCCGAATCGTCCCCGGTCAGGTTCTGGTATCGATGGTGCGCCACAATATAGCAATCCGCGGCATACTCTTTCACCACGCGCTGCATATTAAAGGTGGCGCACAACGTGGCCACCGACGATTTCATGCCCGCGATCCACCGGCGCGGCAGCCCGTCGGCCCCGCGTTCGTAGAATGCCGGCACAATCTCATGCTCCAACTGGTCATAGAGCGCCGCGGACTCTACCTGGTCCTGATATGCGCCATTGTCGTAGTCTTCGCCGTGGCCGATGGCCCAGCCCACGAAGCGCTTTTCGCCGGCCCCGGTTTGCCAGGCTTCATCCCACCATCCGTCGAGCGTGCTGAAATTGAGCGCGCCGTTGGCCAGGGCTTTCATGCCGCTGGTGCCGCTGGCCTCGAGCGGCCGCAGGGGAGTATTCAGCCAGATGTCCGAGCCCTGCACCAGGTATCGGGCCACCGCCATGTCGTAATCTTCCAGAAATACGATCCGCCGCCGGAATTCCTTGGACTGCGCCGCCTTCACAATCTGCTGGATCAGCGCCTTGCCGGCATCGTCGCGCGGGTGGGCCTTTCCGGCGAACACCACCTGCACCGGCCGGCCCGGCTGGTTCAGGATGCGTTCCAACCGCTCGGGGTCGCGCAACAGCAGNNTCCAGCACCTCGCCGGCGGCATCGATCTCCGATGGAGAGGCTCCGCGCCGCGCCAATTGTGCTTTCAGGCACCGTCGCGCATAGGCCACCAGGCGCTCCCTGCGGCGCTCATGGGTGCGCCACAACTCTTCGGCGGGAATGGATTCCACGCGCCGCCACAGCTTGCCGTCGGCGTGCTCTTCGCGCCATTGCGGGCCCAGATAGCGGTCGTACAGTTGGTTCATTTCATAGGAAATCCACGAGCGGAAATGGACTCCGTTGGTAATGTGCCCGATGGGGATTTCATCCTCGGGCAATCCCGGCCAGATGGCTTTCCACATCTTGCGGCTGACCTTGCCGTGCAACTTGCTGACACCGTTTGAGGAGGCGGCCAGCCGCAACGCCAGCACGGTCATGCAGAATTCTTCCGAATCGTTGTGCTCATTCTGGCGGCCGAGCGCCAGAAATTCCCAGCGGCTCAACCCGAACCGGCCCATGTAGTCGCTCAGGTAGCGGTCCAGCAGCGCCGCGGGAAAATAATCGTGACCCGCCGGCACCGGCGTGTGGGTGGTGAAGATGAGTCCGGCGGAAGCCACTTCGCGCGCTTCCGCGAACGAGAGTCCCCGCTTTTCCATCAGACGGCGCACCCACTCCAGGCCGAGGAACGCCGAGTGGCCCTCGTTCATGTGATACACCGTGGGCGCGATCCCCAACGCTTCCAGCGCCCGGTACCCGCCAATGCCCAGCAGCACTTCCTGCTTCAGGCGCATCTCCCGGTCTCCGCCGTAGAGCTGGTCGGTGATGTCGCGATCCTCCTTGCGATTCTCCGGCACGTTGGCATCCAGCAGGAAGAGCGGCACTCTGCCCACGCGCACGCGCCACACTTGCGCGGTGACGTTTCGACCGTCGAAGGTCACCTGGATGGTAACCGGCAGTCCATCGGGCCGCCGTTCCAGGTTCAGAGGGAGGTTTTGAAAATCGTTGTCTTCGTAAGATTCCTGCTGCCATCCCGCGGCATTCAGGTATTGGCGGAAATATCCTTGCTGGTACAACAGCCCCACGGCCACCAGCGGCACTCCCAGGTCGCTGGCCGATTTCAGATGGTCGCCGGCCAGCACTCCCAGGCCCCCCGCGAAGATCGACAGGCACTCGGCGAGCCCGAATTCCAACGAGAAGTACGCCACCCGCAAATCTTCCACGGCGCCATTGGTGCGGCGGTACCAGGTAGATTCGGCGGCCAGATAGGTTTCCAGCTCGTGCGTGGTCCGCGCCAGGTGCGCCAGGAAGGATTCATCGCGGGCTAGCGCCTGCAATTGTCCCTGGTCCATCAGCCCCAGCATGCGCACGGGGTTATGTCCGGTGGACTCCCAGAGATCGCTATCCAGCCGGCGGAACAACTCAATGGTGTTGTGGTCCCAGGCCCAGCGGAGATTGTAGGCCAACTGCCGAAGACCTTCTAACGCCGCCGGCAACGACGGTACCACTTGGAACGTATGAACTGGTTTCACATATGTATTATCGGTTATGAGAGCCGAAAGTATTAGTTCCGTTAAGTAAACTGCCCTATTATGACTGTGTTGCCCGCCGCTTTGCCGGGGGTGCGTGAACGGCGGCCCGCAAACGGGCGCATGGATGTCGCAAGAGTTCCCGGGCCCGGCCCGGAGGGCGCCCCGTAAGCAAGCGGGGGCGTTCCCGAAAACGTGTCGGCACCCGCTTCCCGGCAGCGCTAGAATGGAAGGCGCCGGGTTGTGATGACGGAGGTGAATCCGTGGAAACAAAGCTGCGTGTGAAGCATGCCGGCGGAAGCGATGCGCTTCCGCTTGAAGAAATGGTCCGGTTGCGCGCGCATCAGCTCTATGTGGAGCGCGGCAACCAGTCCGGGTCGGAAATGGACGATTGGCTCCAGGCCGAGGAGGAATTATCGGCCGCGCAGGAAGAACGCCAGGAACGGGACTGAGGATCGCGAATTGAGAAGAACGCAATTTCTGTTGGCGGCCGGTTTGATGTGCTGCGCCGCGTTTTCGCAAGCTGTGAAGCCGGACTTTTCGGGGACATGGAAGCTGAATAACGACAAGAGTAAGGATGTCCCTGCCGACCCGAATTATCTCTGCACCATCGCCCAGACCAAGGCCACCATCGCCATTACCACCAAAGCCGAGGGCGTGACCAATATCCTCGACGGCACTTTCCCGGTGAATGGCAAGTTCCGTATCGAGAAGCAGGGAAACAAGTATCGGTACACCAAGGCCTCCTGGGAAGGCTCCACTCTGGTGCTCGAAATCACCGATAAGGATAGCAGGAAGGAATTGGCCAAGATCCTCTTCTACGTGCGCGAATCGTGGACCCTCTCGCCCGACGGTAAAACCCTGGTCAGGTTCCGGCGCACCGCCCAAAGCGCCAAGCCCAACGATCCACCACCCCAAAAGCCGATGATCCTCGACCAGAAGTACGTCTTCGACAAGCAGTAAACGACCATGAAGAAGCGCCTCTACCGATTCGGCCTGCCCGCTGCGGCGGCATGAGCGCAACCGGCAGACTGCAACGTCCCGGCTTCTTCACCTTCGGTCACCCTCGATCTTCCGGCCAGCCCGCTCGCCGCCGTGGCGCCCACCGGCGACGGGTGCTGGCTGTTTGTCTCCCTGGTGAGCGGCGGGAAAGGCGGCATCGCCAGAGACACAGAGGCACAGAGATTTAGGAAGAACAAGCGGAGATCGCCGAGGTGGCAGAGGCCGCGGGAATGAGAGTTTTGAGAGCACAGAACATACAGAGGCCTACGTGACGACATTCTTGATTTTTCTCTGTGTCTCTGTGTCTCCGTGGTGAATCCAGTGTTCCCGTTCCGGCAACGTTGTCTGGAAAATCCGTCCCTACCGCACGCGGTATCCGCTCTGTACCAGACCCGAGAACTCGCCCGGAGCAAATACGCGGTGCCGGTCGATGACCTGCTCCTGCGACGCACGCGCCAGATCCATCAAATTGACCAGCACCGGACGGCCTTCGAAACCGAAATTGCCGGCGGCGTCCACCCAGTAACGGCCGGGCGCCAGCAGAGTCAACTGCGTCAGCGTCAGGACGTCGGCCGGCGGCAGTTCGCGGCCATTGACGAAGACTCCGGTCCCGCGGCCCGAGCAGTTGGCCGGCATGGGGCCGCCTAACTCCAGTCCGGCGGGCAGCGCGCCCAGCGTGGGACCCTGCCACAGCCCCGCCGCGCCGCTCCGGTTGTCGTACCAGTAATCGCGATCGGGCAGCCGCACGCCATGCTCGCGCTCCACGGCTTCCAGGCGCTTCTCCTGCTCCGCGGTGAGTGGTTTGCCGTTGAACGTGATGTGGCGTTGGCCGTAAGCCAAGCTGGAAGCCATCACCGTAAGTACCAGGATCAGAGGCTTCTGCATGCCGGCTAACATGCACGCCAGTGGCCAATAGCTTCCCGCTGATTCTTCAGGCGGTTTCAACGGAATGCCGTGTCAAGTGTCTACAACTTGTACGCCGAAATGTCCACGCATGTTACGCTACATGCAGGAATGGCAGTAACTCTTACTCCTTGGGAACGCCGCCGTCTGCAGCAGGCGCACGAGAACGGTTACCTGGACGCCACGTGCCGCGACAGCCGGGCTATTGTGAAGGCGCACGGTCTGTGGTGTTGGCGGCTGAAAGTGCCCATGGTGTGGTTTGAGCGTCACAGCCCGCGCTCCCGCTTCGGCCATCTGCGGCTGGACATGCTGACCACGCCGAACATGCTGACCGGCGCCGGGCAATCCGCGGTGAAGGCGCTGGGCGAGGCCCAGGTTTCGCCGCACGATGCACTCTGGGAACGTGTTCCCCTGACGCATCTGAAGAAGATGGCGCACGCCGCGTTCCGCGCTGCCCTACAGACTGGAAACTACCGCTTGAATCGCGCGCCGCTGGCCAAAATCGATTCCCGCCGGGCCCGGCCGCTCCGGGTGGTGCCGCGGAAGCGCGCGTCGGCATAGGGTGGCAGCAAGTTGTCGATTTGGCCCGATTCGCTTGGTCGCGGCTCTGTAACGAGTGCCCGCGTGTTTGCCATTAGTTACAGAACTCCTGAAGTCGTGGAATTTGCANNATCCTATTCGAACAGCGGGCCTAATTCAGCGCGGCCGGGCAGGCGAGCACCGCCTGCCCCACCTGCGGAGCTCTGGCCATCGAAAGGGATAGCTCAGCCCATTTTCCCCGCCAGACAGAAATTGCCGGGCGAGATCAGGCTCTGGACTCCTGATGTCGCCCGGCATTCTGGAGCCGCCGAGGAATCAGACTGAGCCACCACTTCGCAGAACAAATTTAGCCACGGATGAACACAGANNCCACGACATCAGGAGTCCAGAGGCTTGGCTCTCTTCCCGGCCGGGCGGCAGGCGCGTCACCGGAGCCACAAGCCAACAGCCCAAAACGGACGGGATTATTGGATCCCCGTGGACGGTACCGCGATGGTTATGCCGCCGGTCAGCAGACCCACCGCGCGTGTGTCGCTGGTTGAGGATACCGTGCTTCCGGCGGCGTCGTAAACCTCAAGCGTAGTCATCACACTGCAGAAGCCGACTGTGGCCGGCGACTCCACGGGACTCGGTGAAGGATTGACCACCACCACGCCACGGATCTCGGCGCGAGCGGCCGTTTCCGACGTGACACTGGCGCGCGGCAGGTCGAAAGACGTGGCTGTTCCGGGAGCGAAATTCGGCACCACGGATTGCTTCACCAGAGTGCCGGCGTTGTCGTAGAATTGCAGTTCCACGGTGCAATTCGGGTTGAGCAGCGTAGCGGTACTCGCCGGCGCCGGATTCAAGTTCACGACGTTGAGCCGCGCGGTCTGGTTGGTGGTGAATCCGACCATTCCCGTGGTAAAGATTTGTTGCAGGAAAATGGGCGCTGTTGGCGATATCACGCCGCCCGGCAGCGTAACAGGCTGCGCCAGCAGGGGTGCCGCAAAAGCCAGGACTGCCACCAGCGCGCCGCTATAGAGACACGGACACTTCATAGGGATCTTCTCCTTGAGCCAAACAGGGAGGACGCGGCGAGCCCTGGAGTCTCTGCCCGATTATACACCTTGCGAAAACCGGGGCTTGCTATTCGACGTGCAATCAGCTAAATAGTTTGATGACGCAACGAAGTCTTGCCGCCAGAGAGGGAGTCCATGCAGAGTCCCACGCGCAGGTTGATTATGAAAAGCTCGCTGATGCCGATCGCGGGCTTGCTCGGTCTTCCGTCGATTTCGGAAGCCTTACAGAACGCCGACACATCGTACCGGCGGCCTAAACTCAAAATTACGGAAATTCGTACCGCGGAGGTGCGCGTCCACGGCTACCAAGTCCACGTGCGCGTGTACACCGACCAGGGAATCGTCGGGCAGGGAGAATCCACCGACGCTTCGCAGGGCAACGTGCCCCTCATACGGTCGTTCGCGCGGCTGCTGGTAGGGCAGGACCCTCTGAATGTGGAGGCGGCCTTCGAACGGATCCGTACCTCCGGCGTATTCGCCGGCGCGCAGGGCGGGCAATACGTCACCGCCCTGACGGCCGTCGAGACGGCGCTTTGGGATATCGCCGGCAAGGCGACCGGGCTGCCGGTGTACCAGTTGCTGGGCGGCAAGGTGCGCAACCGGGTCCGCGTGTATTGCGATTCCGGCGCGCGCGAGATGATCCCCGGCGATGAGCAATCGGTGGCGCGCATCAAAGAAATTCAGAACATGGGCTTCACCGCGGCGAAGATCGATATCGACGATGCGGCCGATCCGTCGCGCTTCGACCGCGTGAATTGGACCGCCAATAACAACGAGATCGACCACATGCTGGCCAAGATCGCCTGCACGCGCGAGCATTACCCCAAGAATTTCGACATCGCCGTCGACATGCACGCGCGCTACGACGCCACCACGGGCAAGCGCGTCGCCAAGGAAGTGGAGCCGTTCAAGCTGATGTGGCTGGAGGAACCCGTGCCGGCGGAGAACGTGGATGCCATGCGCGAGATCCGCGAATCCACCCGCACGCCCATCTGCTGCGGCGAGAACATTTACATGCGGCACGGTTTCCGCGAGATTCTGGAGAAGCGCGCGGCCGACATTATCATGCCCGACTTTCAGAAGTGCGGCGGGTTGTTGGAGTCGCGCAAGATCGCCGACATGGCCCACACCTATTACGTGCCGGTGGCGCCGCACGCGGTGACTTCTCCCATCGGCATGATGGCCACGGCGCAGGTGTGCGCGGCCATCCCGAATTTCCTGGTGCAGGAATGGCACTGGATCGATTCGCCGGAGCTGTGGCGGAATTGGGTGAAGGAAGGCGACATCATCCAAAAGGGCTTCATCACCCTCCCCGACCGCGCCGGATTGGGCGTGGAAATGAACGAAGAAGGCGCGCGCAAGGCACAAGTCCCGGGCACGCCGTGGTTCGAGAAAGCCTGAGGTATCCATGACCAAGACGTTGATGCGCGCCGCGCTGCCGGCGCTCCTGCTGGCCGGGGCCTTGGCGGCGCAGCCCGGCATTTTGACCAGGGAACTGCTGATCCAATACACCCCGGAATGGAAGGGCGAGCGATTTCCCGATGGCCGTCCCAAGGTGCCCGACGCCATTCTGAAACGCATGAAGACGGTGACGCTGGAAGAGGCGTGGGCGGTAGTCAAGGGCGCCGGATACGGCCATCAGTACGAGGACAACTGGTTCACCATCCATCCCGAAAAAGTGCTGGTGGGCCGCGCGTTGACGGCGCAGTGGCTGCCCGGCAGGCCGGATGTGCATCGCGCGATCACGGAACAGGGCGCGAAGGACGGCCGCGTGGGCGGGCAAAATGCCTGGCCGGTGGACATGCTGCAGCCCGACGATGTCTACGTGTGCGATCATTTCGGACTCAAGGTGGACGGCCCTTCCATCGGCGACAACGTGGGCAACGCCATCTACGCCAAGAGCGGCAACGGCATTGTCTACGACGGCGCGGTGCGCGACATCAACGGGTTGAAGGAACTCGACAATTTCACGTCGTTCGTGCGCTCCTACGATCCGTCGCACCATTTGAGCAATCTCTCGGCCGGCGCGCAGATGAACTCCACCATGATCGGGATCAACATCCCGATTCGCATCGGCGGCGCGACGGTGATGCCCGGCGATGTGGTTCTGGGCCGCGATGGCGGTGTGGAGTTCATCCCGCCGCAGCTTGCCGAAAGCGTGGTGCAATACTCCGAAATCACGCAATTGCGCGATCGGTTCGGCCATCAGAGGCTGCGGGAAGGGAAGTACACCGCCGGGCAGATCGACGCGCGGTGGAGCGACCCGATCGAGAGCGATTTCACCGCGTGGCTGGGCGAGAATATCGACAAACTCCCGGTGGGTCGCGCCCAGGTGGAAGAGATCCTGAAGAAGCGCGCGAAGTAGTCTGTGGCCAGGCACTCGTGCCCGGATTTCGGGTAGTAGGGGAAGTGAGCTGAGCCATTCCTGGTACCGCGCCACGGCGAGAGAACGCCGATCGATGCGGCTATCCACCCGCATTTTGCGACCCTGCACCACCCGAACCTGAGAATGGCGCTGACGTCGGCGAAAGGGTGAAGTCGTTGGAAGACAGTGGCATTTCCGTTGGAGTCGGAGGCGTGGAGAAACGCAGAAAGACCGTTAACCAGAGGGTATAAGCTGTTGACGTAGTTGGAGTTTGGCTCAAATTTGCCCTGACTCGCGGCTCACCCATTGGTTAGCAGGTCACTCATGCAAGTGATTCAAAAAACAGGCATCATAGAGAACGCGCTTCACTGGAGTCCGTTTCATTTTGTGCGAGGTTGGGCGGCCAGGATTCCATAACGAAAAACAGCGGCGGAGTTATTATGGAAAGGAGGGAGGCCGACGCATGACGACACGCGCAGAACTGCACCAACTCGTGGATGAGTTGCCGGAAGATCAGGCGGAACTCGCGCGCGGGTGGCTCCAGGACCTCCGCGACGCCGCCGATGACGACGGGCCGCCGCTCGACGCCGAGGCGCTCGCCTCTCTGGATCGTGGCCTCGCAGATGTTGCTGCCGGCCGTGTGAAGCCTCTCGCTGACTACGAGCGCGAACGCGGCCTGTGAGTTTTCGAGTCAGCGTCGCGCACGAAGCCGAAAAAATCCTTGATCGCCTTGACCGGTCGACCGAACAGCGTATTCGCGCTCGGTTCGGCCAATTTGCTGCCGACCCCTTCGATCCGCGCCTGTCCGCGCCCCTTACCGAAAGGCCCGGAATTCGGAAGTCCCGCGTTGGTGGCTGGCGCATCCTGTTCACCGTGGACCGCGAAGCCAGAGTGATCTATGTCCTCACTGTTGATACCCGTGGTCAGGTCTACAAACACTCATGACGACCTCGTGCGGGAAGTCCAGAAGTTGTTCTGAGTAGCGCACGAGTGCCGCCTCGTTGAACGAGATTCGAATCCGGCCGGAGTCGGAATTCCGGATCGCTTCCTTGACGGCATCCCCAACGAGCCGGTGCTGCGCACTGACGTTCAGAATTGAAAAGACCTGGCTCAACGCGTGGATCGTGGCCAGCCAAACAGGCGGTCTCCCGCGTCGGGGTGGGAGGCTCTCGGCCGGTGCGCGAAAGATCGACTCGACTTCGTGATCAATATCGAAAACCCGCACCTGGGTTCCGGCACACGGCTTTCCACCCACTGCGGCTCGACGGCAGCGGAAGGCAACATAGCGCACGTCCTCTTTTCGCGTTCTGCCGCGTATCCAGCTTTCGGATTCTACGGAAGCGCGCCGTGATACACTCTCGCTTCGACTATCAAGGGTCCTGTCCGGATCTGTCACTCCTCGGCCGCCGCGCCTGGGTACTTGTGGAGGCGCCATGAAACTAGCCAATCGCAAACCTGTCGTTTTCGGAGTTGTCGCCGCCTTTCTCCTCGTCATCTTCCTCCAAATGTTCCTGATGGCCCGCGCCAACTCGGCGACTTTTGACGAGCCCTTCCATATTTACTCCGGCTACCTGCAATGGAAGCATGGCTACATGCTCCTGAATCCACCCCTCATCACACGCCTGATCACGCTGCCCCTGATCGGCATGAACTTACCGGAACCGCCCATCCCAAGGCGCTCCTACGAGCCGTTGGGATTTCAGGCCGGCAAGGAGCTCGTCTTTCAGAACGACGCGAACACCATCATGTTCCGCGCCCGCATGGCGGATTCGGTTTTCACGCTCCTGCTGGCGATTCTTGTCTTTGCCGCCGCGCGGGAAATGTTCGGCCTGGGCGCCGGATTCGTCGCGCTCGGCCTTATCGCATTCGACCCCACACTGATTGGCCATTCGGCGCTGGCTACCCTGGATTCGGGCAACGCTTTCTTCATGTTCTGGGCCATGTATGCCTTCTACCGCTACATGAAATTCCCGGCGGTGTGGCGCCTCATCGGGACCAGCCTTGTCGTGGGGCTCGCGCTCACGGCCAAGCACAGCGCCATCCTGCTGCTTCCCACGATTGTGCTCCTCGCCGTCTTCGAGCTTCTGTGGCCAAAGAAGCTCGCTCCCGATGCTCCGCCCGTCCCGACCGCGCGCCTCGCCCGGCGCCTGGCGCTGGCACTGGTGGTCATTGGCGCAATCTCCATAACAATCCTGTGGGCCGCCTACGGCTTCCACTACGCCCAAGCCGACGCCGTGCCGTTCAATCCTCCCATGGCGGCGCAACTCAGCCGCGTGCCGAGCGCGTTTGACGCCAAGGTGCTCGCCGAGGTCGATAAGCTGCACCTGCTGCCCGCGCCCTATACCTACGCCTTCGCCTACATTCTTTATCAGGCCAAGTCGTTTACCAGCTATATCCTGGGCGTGGTCCACCCGCACGCGGTCTGGTTCTTCTTCCCCATCACCATGCTCATTAAGTCCAGCCTCACGTTTCTCATCCTGCTCGCGATCGGCGCGTGGGCGGTCGTTGCCGGCAAAGTGCGCCTCTCCCGCGGGCTTCTCTACATGGTGACTCCCGCCGCGCTCTACATGGCCTTCTCCATGACCGGCGGCATGAATATCGGCGTGCGGCACATCCTACCCATCTATGTCTTCCTCGCGGTTCCCATCGCCGGGGCTGCCTGGGCTTTGGCTGAGCGCAATCGCCGCTGGCTTTACGCGGTGGTGGTGCTGCTGGTCTTTCAAGCCGTGTCGGTCCTTCATGCCTTCCCCGATTACATAGCGTATACGAACGAGGCCTTCGGCGGCCCGGCGAACGCCTACAAGTATGTCAGCGACTCCAGCGCCGATTGGGGCCAGCAGCTCAAATCCGTCAAGCGCTATCTCGATGCGCGCGGCGTCAAGAACTGCTGGTTCGCCTATTTCAGCCAGTCCGTGGTGGACCCCGCCTCTTACGGCATTCCTTGCACGCCGTTGTACACGGCCGAGGTTCGGTCCCCGGACACGCCGCCTGCCGTCGACGGACCGGTGCTCCTCAGTTCCGGCGTTCTTTCCGGCTTTGAAACCGGCGTGGGCCGCCTCAACCCCTACGGAAAGTTTCAGAATCTGAAGCCGGCGGCGATCATCGACTACGGCGTCTTCGTCTACGACGGCCATTTCGATATCCCTCTGGCCGGGGCGCTCAGCCTCGATGTGAAAGCGCAGGCGCTCCTCCGCCAACGAAACGCTCCTGCCGCCCTTGCCTTGGCGCAACAGGCGTTAGCTCTGGCGCCGGACTCGGCCGCCGTGAACCAGGCGCTGGGGCAGGTTCTCGACGCCAACGGGCAATCCGAAGCCGCCAATCAGTACTACCAAAAGGCGCTCACGATTGCGAAAGCCGAGCAACCGGAGTTCCAGGCCGCCCGCATCGCNNNGGAGCCGGCGGTCTTGCCGATCACTCCGAAACCGGGGCCGAGCACGGTATTCGAAGGAAGGCCGGCAGCTTGTGACGGGCACGACTGCAAGTTAACGTGTAGCGACGGTTTGGTGGCTATGCGGCGTAGCGCTCGCCCTCGATCGCTCTACCCTGCGCGACTTGCGTGACCTGTCAAACTCCCGGGATGTCGCCCCGGAAATCGTAGAACACACGGATGAGGTTACCATCCAGGTCGGCGGCCGTAAACTCGCGCAGCTTCCACGGCTTGTCCTCGGGTTCGGAGACGATCTTCGCTTGGGCAGCCTTCCACTGCTCGCAGAGGTCGTCCACTTCGGCCTTGCTATCGAGATTGAGCCAGAAGAGGATGGGGCCTGTATTGCCGTGGGACTCCCGGAAGGCGCGATTCGTGATAAACAGTCTGCAACGGCCCTTTGAGATGCCTGCAATGCCGCCTTTGTCGTCCCCCCAGTCGAGAGTGAAGCCCAGGTTATTGACATAGTACGCTGCGGCCTTGTCGACGTTGGCCGCGGGGATTTCCGGGACAGGAACAGGGAACGTCATGGGTTTGGCTCATCATAGCACGAGGGTGCGGCTGAAGACTCAGAACTCCTGATGTCGTGGAATTTGCAATGAGCCCGCAGCCAGGCAGGAATTGCGGGGCGAGATCAGGAGGTCTGAGACTGGCTCCCCGGGAAACCCGGTAACCAACGGCCTCTCCGCATTTTCTTTTGGCCCCGGCAGGTCTATGGCATAGTCTCATGCCACAATACTGTGGCATAATGAAGGGCAGGCAGGAGCCTTATGAAGAACTTCCACGTGCCTCTCCCGGAAGAGACTTATGCTCATCTTAGAAGTGCGGCTGCGCGCTCCAAAGTACCCGCAACGGCTCTTGCGCGGGAGGCCATCGATTTCTGGTTGCGGCAGCAAATGCGTAAAGCCCGCCACGATGCGATCGCTGCTTTCGCAGTGGACGCCGCGGGTACATCTCTCGACCTCGACGATGATCTGGAGGCCGCGAG
Organism: Bryobacterales bacterium; assembly: GCA_003164075.1. The sequence continues at coordinate 26,191 of PLRZ01000699.1, forward strand.
CATCGAGCACTTGGTTAGGACCCCTAAGGCGGCGAAGTGAAGAGAGGCGAGGTCCATTGGGCGGATCTGGTGCCGCGATCAGGTTCCGAGCAAACTGGACGCCGTCCCGTGATCGTCATCTCTCACGATGGCTTCAATCAAACTCCGGGCTGGAAATCGATTATCGTAGCCCCGATTTCAACCTCCGCATCTCAGGGTAGGCGAGGGCCCACGGTCGTCGAAATTCCGGCCGGTGCCGGCGGTCTTCCGAAGGAAAGCTTTGCCGTGTGTCACCAAGTGACGACATTGGATCGCGCAAAGCTCACCAAACGGATTGGAACATTGCCGGCTGAGGTCTTGAGACAAGTGGAGTTGGGGCTAAAGGCCGCGCTGGATCTGGACTAAACTTGGAAGCCCGTCAGTTGTCAGTGACGGGATAAAACACCCGCACTATTGCCGGTTTTGGCGACCCACTGCAAACCTTCGCCGCCTGGACTTCGTCTGGTTTTGAAAGCTGAACGCAAAGGCGGTACGATCACGCACAGCGTGGCAACTCGGACCCGATGCTCTGCTGCCGGCGTTCGCCTCCGTTCACCTCGGAAGATTCTCGCCGATTCCGGTTCTTGCCTCGGGACGAAGTGGGTAATCGCAGGCCAGTTGCCGGTATTCTTCACGTGCTTGCTCCCCCCGGCCAAGATAATTTCCGAGCATCTCCGCTAACGCGAGGCGTGCGTCGAAGTCTGCCTCCCGTTCCACGCCGATCGGCTGTGCAGTGGGTGGTAGGGGGCTATCGAGAGCCCGAGCATTCGCTTGGCCCGCTTCGAGGTAGCCTGTCAGATCCCATTCCACTTGGGCTACCGATTTACCGTATACCATACCAAACGCATCCGCTGTGCCAGCGCTTTGAAGGGCCAAAAGCAGGCCTTGAAAATGCCCTGCGTACCTTGGATCCAGAACCAGCATATGTGCCAGAAGCCAGCTTTGTGCGTATGCTGGGTCCACAGAAGCAGCGCCAGTAAAAACCGGAGAATGCGCGCTTGCGGAGACTAGTTCCGTTAGGCCAATCCAGCTATCGCGTCGCAATGACAGCACCCTGCAGGGTATGAACCGGCCTACTATCATATGCGGCTCCGATTGCGCGCCTTCGACGTTGGAGTAAAGTTCCGCCAACCCTTCGTTTAGCCACGCTGGGAGCCGGAGACCGCTTTGTGCCATGACGAGGTGACCGTATTCATGCGCTGCCGTGTGAGTCTCAGTGGACGGGCCATCCAACACGATGAAATCGCGCCGGGGTCCGGGCAGAAAGAACCCAGTAGAGCGGCTGATCGGCGCGTAGGCCTGAAACTCGTCATGGGACCGGAACGCGATGATACAGACAGGTTTCCGCCGCGAAACCTTCCCGGCTATGACCGGCTGCACGACCGTCCGAAGGTGTTCGAAACGGCTGATCAGACTGCGTCCCGCGTCTTCACCCGCAGTTGTGTACAGTTCGAAATTGGCCGTAGACACTTTAAGCCAGGCGTCCTTTTCGCCATCCGCCGCACTGTGGGGCGGCTGTGCCGCGGCACACCAGGCCGCGCTGGACAAACAAGCAATAGCAGCAAGTGTGGAGCCCTCTTTTTGGAACATACCTCTCATCGGAATTTGTCATCCCATCCGCGGCGGTTCCCGCTCGTCCGCCGCCGCTCGCACGCTCAGAACTCCTGATGTCGTGGAATTTGCAATGAGCCCGCGGGTGGGGCAGGCGGTTCCTTCGCTCGATCCTGTTCGAGCAGTGGGCCTCATTCAGCGCGGGCGGGCGGGCGGCACCGCGTGCCCCACCTGCGAAGCTCTCGCCATCGAAAGGAATGGCTCAGCCCATTTTCCCCGCCAAGGCAGAAATTGCGGGGTGACATCGGGAGTTCTGACAGTGTCGGCGTATGCGGCAAGAGGCAGAGCGGACGGGACAGTTGCCGCGTCATCACGCCGGACCGGACTACGCCGCGGCCTCGACGGCGGCGTTAACCACGGCCGTTGGGTAGTGAGCGACAAAACGTGTGCCGTGGAGTGGGCTGGACTCGAACCGGACTGTACCACCCAGGTACCGTTCCGTCAGGAGTCTCATGCTATAAGTACCCAGTATCCGGCCGCCGCCTCTGGCCGAGAGCGGGCCTTGGAAGATTTGACGTTGCGCCGCCCGCGGGATAACCCCCGGGTTGTGCACGCAGAACTCGATCCCGCCTTGGGTTGCCTCGCAGCCGATAGTAACAGTTCCGCCAGGTTCGGTAGCCACGAGCGCGTTCTCGAGCATCCTGCCAAGTACGCCCGAGAGGATCGCAGGGTCGGTCTCCATCTGGAGATCGTCGGAAAGCGGATCGATGAGAATCGTGCGTTCCTTGGACTCCGAGCGTTCCCGGTACTGGGCCGCGGCCGTCTGGACCAGTTTGAGAGCTCCAACCGCCTCGGGCGTAACCGACAGTTGGCCGGCCTCGGCTTGCAGTAGTTGTCGCTGGTTCTGAATCTCCGAGAGCAGTTCGGCCGCGCACTGCTCCACCATGCCGGCAAGTTCAGCGTTAGTCCCGTCCCCCAATTGGTCTCGGAGCAGAGCAGCGCACCCCTTCAGCCCGCTGCCGATGTTCAGGATGTCATGGAAGAACAACCTCTCGTTTGCCTGCCGCCGCCGCTCCTGGCTAAAGTCAGCCAGCGTGCACACAACGAATCCTTCGCGGTCCTTGACAGGCAATGTAGTCGCCATGAGCTCGCAGGTCTCTTCCACGCCGTTCACGGACCGTACCATACGGAAGTCCCAGTTGGTGGCGTCTACCCGGGGTCCATCAAAGACCGCCCTCACGGCGCCGCAAGTCTGGCAGAACCAGATCGTCCCACTGCCTTCCGGCGATTGCGTGGTGTGCACGCTATGAAATGCCTCGCCCAGCCGTAAACCCAACGCCGCCGGCAGGCTCGCAACGCCCGCCAGGCTCAGCGCGGCGCGGTTGCAGAAAACGATTTCCCGGTTCTCATTCAGTACGGCCATGAACGCACTCGATGCGTCCAGCACTTCTCTCAGCAACCCGGACTCGAAAATGCGAACCTGCGCTGCTATCTCCTGCGGCGACGACCGCTTCGCACAGGTTAAGCAGTTGCCGCCTCCAGCCGGCCCTGCACCTGGCTGCGGCTTCGGGAGCGAGGCGCCCTCCAGCGCCTTCCGGACAGCGTCGACCAGGTCCTCCTCATCGAGACTCACGAGGCAGCCGTCTGCCATGCCATGCAACTCCGCCGGAACGTCCACCGAAGAGGTGTAGATCACCGGCAGGTCCCAACGGGTCTTTACCTCCCGGCAAACTTCCGAACCATGCATGTCCGGCAGGTTGACGTCCAGCAGAACGATGTCGGGGCGCTCCGTTTCAATGGACCGGAGCGCTGCTCTCCCGGTGTCGGCTTGGGACACGAGGAAGCCGGCCTCAAGCAGGTACTGCGTCTTGAGGTAGCGAAGTGGTTCGCAGTCGTCCACCACCAGTACACGAGATTCAAGGTTCGCGCTCATAAGTTTCCCTCCTTAACCGCCAAATAAGAGAATGGGCTGGATGCGTTCCATACCGCCCCACCGCCGCAGGGCAGTTTTCACAACGGCAAGCCGCCCCACAGACTGAACCCATCCGGATCCACCGGCTTCCACACGAAGCAAGTGGGCATTTCAGGCCGTCCGCACGTCTACCCAAGCCCGGGATCCGCGGCCGAGGGCGGCCCCCAACTGAAGCTGACATGTCGGGCAGAGCAACAGGTGTGCCACCAGCATATCGAAGCGCTCCTTATCGATTAGTCCCGCTCGATACTGGGTCAGTGTCTTGCCGGATATATGACGCCGCGGCAGAAACTCAAACATGTAAGTTGCCCGGAGCCACCGCGCCGCGGCGGCCCTAAGATCAGGTTGCGCTAATGGGCTCGTGGCGGCAATAGGATGTTATCCGTATTATGGAGGGCGGTAGCTTGTGCGCCGCCTCGGTTCGCCGGTTTCCCCTAGAGTATCGCCCTATGGTTGCCGAGGGTTCCGCGGTCTCCATTCTCCGCGGTTTCGACGCCAGAGGGTAGTTAGTTTCTGTCATGAAACTGCCTTCAAGTGGCAAGGACCGCTTGCTTGCGGGGTGCCCTCTGGGCCGGGCTCGGAAAACGCCGCGACGATTCCACGGGACTTGTTACTGAGCNNGTTTCGCCTCGGGAGCGGACTACGATGCCTTTGAGTTAGCCTGAGCGAGTTGGTTGTTGGTGACGGACCAGATGCCCTTAAGGCTGCCGCCGGCGCCCAGAAACAAGGCGGCACTCGCAAGCGCGACGAATGCCATAAGCAGCGTGTATTCGATCAGGTCCTGGCCCTGCTCGTCATACCAGAACTGCGAAATGCTGTTCATTTTCAGTCTTCCCTCTATCTCAAGACTACGACGTAATTTCCTCTTGGCTGTATCTTCAAAGTGCGCGGAGGTCGCAGCCCGGCGTTGTCCGAGATGCTTTAATCCGATGTATTTCCGGCCGGCAAACACCCACATCCGGTGTTTTCCCATCGATTAGGATATGTTAGGCGTGCCGGGAACTCAATACAGCGAAACCCGTGGTCAGGAACGCCGCATTCTGCATGCCCCACTGGACTCTAGAGTATCGCCCCTATACCAGTCGAGGGTTCCACGGTATCCACTTTTCGCGGTTTCGATGCCAGAGTGTGGTTTAGGGCGTGGAGTCCCCTGCATTTTGCCGCAACCTGCGTTTCGCGTGTTACTCATCGAAGACAACCCCGGCGACGCCGAACTGGTCAAGGCAACGCTTGCGGATGCGGGCGGCGCCACATTTCAAGTCTATTGCGCCGAAGCCCTGCTGCCTGGTCTGGACCGGCTGGCACGCGGGGACATCGACCTTGTGCTCCTGGAT
>PLRZ01000466.1:0-3089 GCA_003164075.1 Bryobacterales bacterium
CCGAAACCGTTTAAGCACCCGGCGAGCACCGCCTGCCCCACCTCCGGATCCCAAATTCCACGACATCAGCCCCCCGCGCCATCTTGCATTTGTCTCGAAAAGGTCCGAATATATAAATGGAACGAAGCCACCACTGTGTGGAGGTGCTATGAGCGCGGTCATCGGTACTATTTTGCACGATCATCCCTTCTGCCGCGGGTTCTGGCCGGAACATGTCGCCAGACTTGCGGGCATGGCCAGTGAAGCCGAATTTCAGCCGGGAGAGCCGATCTTTCACGAAGGCGACCATTCGAGCCTGTTCTATCTGCTGGTTTCCGGCAATGTCGCGCTGGAAGTGGTGGCGCCCGGCCGGCCGGTGCGCGTGGCCACTCTGGTGGCGGGCGAAGTGCTGGGCTGGTCGTCGCTCACCGGCGATACCGGCAAGCAGTTCCAGGCGCGCGCGCTGGAGGAAGTCCACGCGCTGGCCTTCGACGGCGCCCGCCTGCGGCATGCCTGCGAAAGCGATTTTGCGTTCGGGTTCGCCCTGATGCGCGCCACGCTGGCGGTGATGGCGGAACGGTTGCACTCCATCCGCGTGCAGCTTCTGGATGTGTACACGCCGGTGGGCGAATGAAGTGAATATCGGGGTGATCCTGGAGCGCGGGCCATTCGACCGAAGGGTGGCGCTCACACCGGCGGTGGTACGGTGGTTGACGGGCGCGGGCCACACCGTCTGGGTAGAGACCGGTGCGGGCGATGGCGCCATGTTCGGCGACAACGAATATCTCCGCGCGGGAGGCCAGATCGCCTACTCGCCGGCGGAAGTGCTGCAGCGCGCGGAACTGGTGGCCAAGATCGCCCGGCCCACCGTGGAAGAGATCCGGCTTTGCCCGCCGGGCACGGCGCTGATGGCCTTCTACCACATGGCCGTAGCCAATAAGGGATTGCTGGACGCCATGGCCGAGCGCAGTCTGACGGCCATCGGCAGCGAAATCGTGCAACTGGAAAATGGACGGCTGCCGGTGCTGGCGGCGGTGAGCGAGATCGCCGGACAGATGACCATCCCCATTGCGGCGCACCTGATGCGGTCCGGGTCGGGCGGGCGCGGCATCCTGCTGGGCGGCACGTCGGGAGTGGCGCCGGCGCACGTGGTGATTCTGGGAGTGGGCGCGGTGGGGTCGGCCGCCGCGCGAACGGCCAAAGGCACCGGCGCCCGCGTCACCGCCTTCGACGCGCAACCGAGCCGTCTGCGCCGCATCATGGCGCACGTCGCCGGCGTGGAAACCTGCCTGGCGGACGCCGAAGCCATCGCCGAATCGCTGACCACGGCCGACGTGCTGATCGGCGCGGTGTTGACCGCCGGCACGCGCGCGCGGCACGTGGTGACGCGCGCCATGGTGGAGCGGATGAAGCCCGGGTCGGCCATCATCGACGTCTCCATCGATCAGGGAGGTTGCGTGGAGACCAGCCGGCCCACCACGTTGGCGGAACCCACGTTCTCCTGGCACGGAGTGACGCATTTCTGCGTGCCCAACTTCACCGCGGACCTGGGCCGCTCGTCGAGCGTGGCCATCGCGCAGGCCATGCTGCCGTATCTGCTCAAGCTGGCCGAGCGCGGCGTGGATGCCGCCATCGACGCCTGTTCCGATTTGCGGCGCGGGCTGTATCTGTTGCGAGGGAGGCGCCCATGAGCGCGGATTATCGTTCGCGAATTGTGCCGGCTGACGAAGCGGTGGCGATTGTAAAATCCGGCCAGCGCGTATACATCCACAACGGGTGCGCCGAACCCACCGAACTGGTGCGGGCGTTGACCCGCCGCGGCCCGGTGCTCACAGACGTGGAAGTGATGCACATGGCCACCATGGGGATCGCCGACTACAGCCTGCCGGAGCACGAGGGCCACTTCCGCACCAACGCGCTGTTCATCGGCGGCAACGTGCGCCGCGCCATTCAGGAGGGCCGCGGAGACTACACGCCGGTTTTCCTGAGCGAGATCGAAGGCCTGTTCATTTCCGGCGCCGTGCCCATTGACGTGGCGCTGCTGCAATGCACGCCTCCGGATTCTTACGGCTACATGAGCCTGGGACCGGCGATCGACGTTTCGCTGACGGTAGCGCAGTACGCACGGCACGTGATTGTGGAGATCAACGACCGCATGCCGCGGACTCTGGGCGATGCCTTTCTACACGTCAGCCGGGTGGACGCGTTCATTGAGACGTCGCACCCGCTGGCGGAGTATCTGCAGCACCCGGTAACCGAACAGCATCGCGCCATCGCGCGCAATGTGGCCTCTCTGATTCCCGATGGCGCCACTATTCAGACCGGGATTGGCGGCATCCCGGAAGCCACGCTGGCGCTGTTGAAGAACCACAAGGACCTGGGGATCCATTCGGAAATGGTGCCCGACGGCGCCATCGACCTGATCGAGAGCGGCGTGGTGAACGGCGAGCGCAAAACCCTGCACCCGCGGAAAGTGATCAGCGGGTTCGTGCTGGGCAGCCAGCGGTTATTCGACTTCATCGATAACAACCCCATGTTCGAATTCCACCGCACGGCCTACTGCAACGACCCGGTGATCATCGCGCGCAACGACCGCATGGTGGCCGTCAACTCGGCCATCGAAGTGGACCTCACGGGGCAGGTCTGTGCGGACTCCATGGGCCGGACGCCGTATAGCGGCATCGGCGGGCAGGTCGATTTTCTACGCGGCGCGGCGCGGTCAAAAGGCGGGGTGCCGATTATCGCCCTGCCGTCTACCGCGAAGAACGGGACGGTCTCGCGCATCGCCACCATGTTGCAGCCGGGCGCGGGCGTGGTGACCTCGCGCGGCGACGTACACTACGTGGTGACGGAGCACGGAGTGGCCTACCTGCACGGCAAGACGATCTGCCAGCGGGCCGAGGCGCTGATTCAGGTGGCCGACCCGAAATTCCGCGGGCAACTGGAAGAGTTCGCCATCGAACAGAAGCTGCTGCGGGGCGACCGGTCGAAGGTGGGCGTGTAGGCGCCGCGTCGAGGCGCGGTCCAGTTTCCAGCGAGCCGGGGCCGGGTGGCCTGGAAACATGGCGAGAGTTCCCAAGGTGGGGCAGGCGGTGCTCGCCTGCCGGTTG
>PLRZ01000466.1:3143-13207 GCA_003164075.1 Bryobacterales bacterium
AGCACCGCCTGCCCCACCTTGGGAGCATCCCAGGTCAGACTAAGAATCAACAATTTACGAGCAGTTTCCGAAGAGCGGTCAACTGACTGCTCCGCGGTGGGGAGCATTCAGTGCGCGGCGTCTTAGGAGCTGTTAAGAAATAAACTTGCCTAACGCCCCCCACGGTCCCTTAAGGGGGTCGGAACGATTGCGGCCCTTGGGCATCGGCCGCGACAGGCGTAAAACAGTGCTGGGACCGCGCGGGGGGCGGCGGGCGTCAGGTCCGCAGGGCCACCAGTTCCCGCAAAGTCGCCTCGGCCTGCTCGATGGATTGCCAGTAGGCATCGTACAGCAACCCGCCATCGAGACCGCACTGGTCGAGCGTCTCGGTATCGCCGGCTTCGTAGGCCAGGGTGCATGCCAGCAACTGGCCGAGCCCGCCGCCATGCTGTTCGAGAGCCTCGCGGATGTCGCCGGTCAGCCGGATCTGCGCCAGGATCTGCCGCATCGGCACATCCAGAATGGAATCGAGGGTGGAGAGCAGGCCCACCAGAAAGCTGCTTGAGGGGAGTGCGCCGCCCACCACCGCCGCCAGGGATTCGCACATATATGCGCGCTGCAACGCGGTTCCCAGGTACGAGACCGGGCAGCCGCGTTCGGAAGCCAGGGCCAACAGAGTGCCCCAGCGAGCCAGGTATTCGGTTCCCATCCAGGTGACGACGGCTTCCACCGATCGAATCGGCCGGCTTCGTCCGAACAGGGCGGAGTTCGCCAGGCGGAGCAGGCTGTAGGTTATCGAGAGATCGGCCGCAACAGTGGCCGAGACATCCTGAGCCGAGGCATCGGGATCCTGACAGGCGCCGATCAGCCGGAGCGCGGACAATTTCCCGGTGGGGATGTGTTCGCCCCTCATAGTCTCCGGGCGCCGCAGGAAATAGCCCTGGAACAGGTCGAAGCCCAGTTTGAGGCAGCGTTGCATGAGGCTTTCGGAATCGACTTTTTCGGCGACCAGCAGGAGGCCGGGCCGGCGTAGCCTGACGTGCGCCTCCAATTGGGCCGGGGTGAGGGCAAGTACGTCCAGTTTGAGATAGTCCGCCAGGGGGACGGCCGGCGTCAGCTTTCCGTCCAGGGTGAAATCGTCGAGGGCAATCCGATAGCCGCGCCGCCGCAACGTGCCGATCCGCTCCAGCAGCTCCGCGTCGAGATCCTGGTCCTCCAGGATTTCGAGGACGCAACGGTCCGGCGGGAGGATAGGCTCCGACATCAGGATGCGGCGCGTGCAGTTGATGAATAACAGCTCCGCCCCGGCTAGTTTTTCGACGCCGATGTCGACGACCGCGTTCAGCAGCACCTGGGCCGTGGCGACTGTCCCGTCGAGTATGTCGGCCTCGCCGGTCGGGCCGCGTCGGAAGAGCAGTTCGTACCCATGAATTCCGCGAGCGGGATCGTAGATCGGCTGACGCGCCAGAAATGCATTCACGACGGACTTATCGGCATTTTGGGGAAAGTCAATAGGATCCACCCACGGCGCCCGGCGCGTGGGCCGGCGGTCACGGACCCGGAGACATCCTAGTACTAAGTACACGGTTTCGCAAATCTGCACACCCAGGGCTAACAAGCAATAATACGTTCAGAACTCCTGAAGTTGTGGAATTTGCAGTGAGCCCACAGGTGGGGCGAGATCACGGTGCCGCACGCTCCGAAGCGCTCCCGGTCCTACATCCGCTCCGCCGCCATCGCGTCCTCCAGGGCCCCGCGAGCTTCGGAAAAACCGGGATTGAGCCGCACCGCCTCCGACAACTGCTCCACGGCCTCGCGCGTCCGCCCCAGGTTGGCCAGCGCCACCCCGAAATTGAAGCGCGCGTTGGCATCGTCCGGCTTCAAGCGGACCGCCGTGGCGAATTCCCCCGCGGCCTCGGGCAGCCGATCCATCACGGCCAGAGAGATCCCCAAATTGCGGTGCGCATCGGCATTGCCGGGGTCCAGCCGGATCGCCTCGGACAGTTCCACCGCAGCCTGGTCCGCGCGCCCGGCCGTTCCCAGCAGGATTCCCGCCCGGTAATGGAGATTCGCGTCGTTGGGCTGCAAGACCGCTGCCGCGTGGAGTTGCGCCAGAGCTTCGCCGGTGCGCCCCAACTTCGCCAGGAGCTGGCCTAACTCGGCGTGCGCCGTTCCGGAATCCGGCCGGATCCGCACCGCCTCTTCGAGTTGCCTAGCCGCCTCTGTGTCATCGCCGCGCGCACTGAGCGCGTCAGCCAGGTTGAACCGCGCGACGTAGTTATCGGCTGTAACATCCACCGCGCGCTGAAAGAGCGCCACTCCGTCCTGCCAGTAACTCACCTGCGTCCACGTCGCCACGGCGCACGCCGCACATACCGAGACCGCGACCGCGACTCTAGTCCTCGGCCACAATTGCAGCAGCTCGGCGGCGCCCCAAACCAACGAAATCGAGAGGCCGATCATGGGGATATACATGTATCGGTCGGCGCGCGCCTGCTGGCCGGCCTGAATCAACCCGATCACCGGCGCGAGCGTTACCAGATACCACAGCCAGCCGACAATCAGGTATGGCCGCCTGCGCGCCATCCATACTGCCGCCGCGGTGACCGCCGCGATTCCGGCGCCGGCGAGCAGGGCGGGAAAGGCGAGCGATCCCGAAGGGTAAGGGTAGAACACCGCGAGCCCGGTGGGCCAAAACATTTTCCCGATGTATGTGGCGTACGAAACGAAGCCATTTTCCACGCGCATGCCGAGCGGCAGCGCCTGCAGGGAGACCACCGCCGCGGCCTTCTGGTGAACTGCGTACGTGACCACCGAAGCCAACGCGGACAAGGCCAGGAACGGCAGCTTCTCGCGAATATGGACGCCGCGCGCGAACGGCCAATAGTCCAGCAGGAGGAGCACCAGCGGCAGCGTTACCACCATGGGCTTGGCCATCAACCCCAGGCAGAACGCCAGCAGAGTCCACCAGTAGCGGGCCGGTCCGGGGCGCGCGACATACCTGGCGTATGCCCCCAGTGTCAGCATCCAGAACAGCGCGCTCAATACGTCTTTGCGCTCGGCGATCCAGGCCACGCTTTCCACGTGCAGCGGATGGAGCGCGAACAGCGAGGCCACCAGCGCGCTCGGCCAGCGCGCCTGCGTGATCCGCCGCAAAACCGCGAATAACAGCAAAGTCGCAAGCGCGTGAATGGCAAGGTTGGTGAAATGATGAGCGCCCGCGTCGACGCCGAAGAGTTGGCAATCGAGCATGTGGGACAGCCACGTCAGCGGGAACCAGTTGCCGGCAAAGGAATGCGTGAAGGCCCATGCCACCCCATCCCAAGTGATTCCGTCCTTCACATGGAGGTTGTCCGCAACGTAGGCCGGATCGTCGTAATTGACGAATCCAAAGTGCAGAACCTGCCAATAAGCCGCGAAGGCGGCCGCCGTCAGGAGCGCGTAAATCCGCAGGTCGCCGGGGTGGATTGGCGCCGGTTTTTGTGCCTGCTTGGAATTCTTCATACGCGCGCGCAATGGTCGAACAGCAACTGCCATTCGGCGCGCTGCACCTCGCGTGCCTGCCGCTCCGCTTCGGAGCCGGGACTCTGGCGCGCCCGCTCGCAGAACTCGACAAACGCCTCGGGCTTCCATGGCGGCCCCGCGTCGAATCCGATTTCGGCCGCGGCGTCGCGCAGCGCCGGATAGATCGCATGCGCGCCCACTTGCCGGAACCAGTAAGCCGAATTCCACGCGTCGGGTTCCTGGCGGTGCACGATGGCGTGCCAGTAGCTGCCCTCCGGCGTGGCGATGCCCTGCGCCGTTTCGTGCGCTTCCGCCCAACACCCGAAGTAGAGATACAGTCCGGCCATGGCCGCCTCGGGCGCCCGCGACCTGGGAAACATCTGGCGGACGCCGGCTTCCCGAATCGTGGTGCGTGCATGCTCGGAAGCGCCGCCGCCGGCGGTAAGTGGCATCAGCCGATGTCCGTCCGCGTCCAGGTGCAGAATGGACGCCACCGCGCTGCCGTAACTCCGCGGATCGAATGTCATTGCCGTATCAGCGCAGACTCCCGGCCTGATCGTATAAGCGTTCGAATTCCGCTTTCAGGCCGTGGTCCGGAGCACTGAGTGCGTCGACCACCTCTTTGGCCCATTCAATATACTCCAAGCGTTGTCTGACGCTCCAATCGGCCGGCGGGCTGGCGAGCATGGCCCTGAGGTTGGAGATCTTGTCGGCCAACTTAATAACCTGCGCCCGGACGGATTTCTTAGGCGCATTGAGAACCTGCAGCCGCTTCCGTTCCCGCTTCGGCAGCGACTTGTCATCCGTCACTTCCATCACCAGATTCGCCACGTCCGATCCGAACGTCCGGTCCAGTTCCTGTTTGGTCACTGCGACGTCCTCAACGGTGTCATGAAGAAGCGCCGCGATCACCAGATCCGTGTCAGGTTCCGCCAGGGCGCCGGAAACCAGTTCCGCGACTTCCAACAGGTGATTGATATATGGCTCTGCGGCGGCTCCCTTGCGGCGCTGCGCGCTGTGCCGCTCGGCTGCAAAATGCGCCGCCTTCAAAACGTCGCGAACCGCTTGGAAGTTGTTGCCTTGGTCCATTTGCGCCCCTCCGTTGTTCATCTTCCAGGATTCGCTATCGGCGGCGCAACTCCGGCCAGCTTCGTCACCGCCTGACTCCGCAGCACGGCGTGGAATTTGTGGTGGGTGGGGCAGGCGGTGCTCGCCTGCCCGCCCGTCCTCGCTGAACCAAGCCCGCTGCCTAAATAGGATAGAGGGCAGGCGAGCACCGCCTGCCCCACCGAGCCAAACCACGGACTGTAGCCCAGTGGATTCCTGAGCGCGTTTCGCATCCGAATCAGCTATAATCGACAGGCTTGATAATCCGCCCCCGCGCCGGGCTGGCCGCTCTCTCCATGAGCGCAGCCATACTGCTGGGCCTGTTGTGGGCCAGTCCGCTCCGGCGTGAAAACTCGCTGCCGCCGCGGCTGGTCCTCGCGCCGGCCGAACTGCCCGCGGACGGCTACGCCATCGCTACCCTCACCATCGAAACCCACAGCCCCCAAGCCCCGCGCGTCTCCTTCCCCGACAACCCCCATGCCGCCAGTGTGCGGCAGTTGATCCGCACCGCCGGCGGATGGCAGGCCAAGCTCCGCGCCGGCGTCTGGCCTGCCCGCACCGCCGTGCGCGTGGAGGTTCCCGGAGCCCCGCCCGCCATCGCCACGCTCGCCACCTGGCTGGTACCCACCGACTCCGCCGACGACGGCACCCCCGATTTTCTTCGCCTCGACGACCCGCAGGACCGGGCCGCTTTCCGCCGCTGGTTCACCTTCCTCGCCGAAGCGCAATACTTCCAGCAACCCGCGGCGCGGCCGGCCGAAATCGTGGATTGCGCGGCCCTCATCCGCTATGCCTATCGCGAGGCTCTGCGGGCGCACACCGGGTCCTGGGCCGCCGAGGCGCACTTGCCGCTGGTCCCGCCGTTTGAACCGGTGGCGCGCTATCAATACCCGTACACCCCGCTGGGCGCCGCTCTCTTCCGCGTGCGCGACGGAAGTTTCCGGCCCACCGACCTGGACGATGGCGCCTTCGCGCAATTCGCCGACGCCCAAACGCTCCAGCGCTTCAACACCCACTTCGTGAGCCGCGACCTGGAGCGAGCCCTGCCCGGCGACCTGCTCTTTTTTCGCCAGGATTCCGACCACATGCCGTTTCACAGCATGGTCTACCTGGGCCAGAGCCGCATCGCCAAAGACGCGGCGCGCTACGTGGTGTACCACACTGGCCCCGACGGCTCCGAACCCGGCGAAATCCGGCGCCTGAGCCTGCCCGAACTGCTGCGATTCCCGGAGCCGCAGTGGAGGCCCATCGGCCGTAACCGTAATTTTCTGGGAGTGTATCGCTGGAACATCCTGAGGGAGGCATCATGAAACGGAATTCGCTGGCGCATGTGCTGCTCTTGCTGGCCGTGGCGGCGCCCGGCCTGGGGCAATCGGAAGACGAGCCGTATTTTTCCCTGCGCAGCAGCCACACCTTCGGCTCGAACGGCGCGCCCAGTGTGGCGCTCAGCGCGTCGAACGTGGATTCGCTCGATTTCCGCGTCTACCGCATCAACGACCCCCTGCAGTTCTTCCAGCAGCTCGAAGACCCGCACCAGTTCGGTGGACGCGTGCCCCGCCCGCCGCATGAGTCCTCGTTCCTGGAAGTCATTCACGACTGGAAAGCGAGCCTGCGCGCGACTATCCGCCGCTCGGTGCGCGCGCAGTTCACGGAGTCGCCCGCGGCCCACTTCCACAATCTTCTCCATGGGACCAACCCGGCCGCCAGCCAGGCCCACTACCCCGAATCGCCCGTGCTGAATCCGCGGCAACTGGTGCTCTCCTTCACGCACGCGGTGGAAAACCACCAGCGCTGGGGCAGTGAGAATGTCAGTCTCGATCTCAAACAGCGCGGCGTTTATCTCGTCGAAGCGGTCAATAAGGACCTGCGCGCGTACACCATTCTTATGGTCTCCGACTTAGTTCTCACCACTAAGACCGGCGACGGCCGCGTGGTGGCCTTCGTGGCCGACCGCAGTACCGGCGAACCGGTGCGCGGCGCGCAAATCTACTCTCTGGTGGGCAATGAACGCCAGGGCTCGTTCGAGACCAATGGCGACGGTATCGCCGAGATCAAAGCGCCCAGCGCCACGACGGCGGACCTGCGCATCGTCGCCCGGAAGGACGCCGATTGCGCTGTCAGCACCTTGAACTACGGCTCGGAATTCGGCAGCAACTGGGATGGCTACGTCTATACCGACCGGCCGGTCTACCGCCCCGGCCACACGGTGCATTTCAGAGCTATTGTGCGTCTTCGCAATGTTAGCGGGTACGATGTCCCCGCCGCGAAATCGCTCTCCGTGGAGATTCAGGACACCGAACAGAAGCCGGTCTACCGGAAAACTCTCACTACCAGCGCCAACGGCACGCTGCACGACGAATTCACGCTCGCCTCCACGGCCGCGCTGGGAACTTACTCCATCCTGATTCATACGCCCACGGAATCGAATATGGAGGGTAGCTTCGACGTGGAAGAGTACAAGAAGCCCGAGTACGAAGTCCGTGTCATGCCCGCCAAGCCGCGCGTCCTCGAAGGCGATACCGCGCAGGCCACCATCGACGCCCGTTACTTCTTCGGCGAGCCGGTGGCCGGCGCCAAAGTGAAGTACTCCGTCTACCGCTCCCAGTACTGGTTCCCGCTTTTCTACGATCCCGACGACAGCGAAGGATTCGGCGAGATCAACTCCGGCGATTCCGACGATTCCGGCGGCGACCAGCTTTCCGACCAGGAAGGCAAGCTCGATCAGGATGGCAGGCTCATCATCACCTTCCCCACTGCCATGTCCGATCACAAGACCGACTATCGCTATCGCGTGGAAGCGCACGTCACCGATGACGCCGGCCGCGACATCATCGGCCGCGGCTCCGTGCTGGCCACTTACGGCAGCTTCGTGGTGAATGTAAGTCCCGAACGGTATGTTTACAAGCCCGGCAGCACCGCGGCGTTCATTGTGCAGGCGCGCGACTACGACAATAATCCCGTACAAACCCGCGTACACCTGGAGTTACTCCCGTGGGATCGGCGCGGCAAAACCTATGGAGATGTAAAGGGCAGCGCGGACGTGGATACCGGCGCTGACGGCAACGCCCGAGCGCAAGTGACGATGCCCGCGGCAGACTTCTACCGTGTGCGCATCACCGCCCGCACTCCCGAAGGGCGCGTGGTGGAAGACTCCACTTCCATCTACACGCCCGGGACCGCCTATTACGATTCCGACACCGAATCTTCGCGCAAGAACTTACAGATCGTCCTCGACAAGAAGACCTACCATCCGGGCGACACCGCGCAAGTGCTCCTTATGGTCGGCAAGCCTAACACGCCGGTCTACGTCACCATGGAAGGCCGCGACCTGCTCTACTACAAGCTGATCCGCTCGCAGGATTCCACCGCGCTTTTCGAAGTCCCCATCGCCGCTACCCAGGAGCCGGGCATCTTCGTTTCCGCCCAATTCGTCCGCGGCGGCAATCTCTACCGCGGCTCCAAGTACATCAAGGTGCCGCCCGTTGACCACCAGATGAATGTCGCCATCTCCACCGACAAACCGCAATATCAGCCCGGCCAATCGGCGCAATACAGTATCAGCGCGACCGCCGTGGATGGCAAGCCGGTGCCGCTGGCCGAGTTCAGCCTGGGAGTGGTGGATGAAGCTATCTACGCCATCCGTCCCGACACGCTGCAGGACCCGCTGGCCTACTTCTTCTCCCACGAATGGAACCGCGTGATGAGCCAGGATTCGCTGGACTACTACTTCGACGGCGAGGCCGGCAAGCGCCGCATGCAGTTGGCGAAACTGCGTCCGCCCTCGCGGCTGGCGCAGCTCAAACCCGAGCGACTGGTGCAGCCCAAGGTCCGCAAAGCTTTCCCCGATACCGCTTTCTGGGCCGCCGATGTGACCACCGACGGCGCCGGCCACGCGCATGCCAAGGTGGATTTCCCCGATTCGCTGACTGCCTGGCGCGCCACCGCCCGCGGTGTTACCCAAGACACCAAATTGGGGGCCGCTACCCTCAAGACCATCGTACGCAAGAACCTGATTCTGCGCCTCGCCGTTCCGCGCTTCTTCGTGCAGGGCGATGAAGTCACCATTTCCGCGCTGGTCCACAACTACCTAACCACACCCAAAAACGTGCGTGTCTCCCTCGACCTGAAGGGCCTCGACACGATCGACGGCGCCACTAAGGACGTGGAGGTGCTGAGCCGCAGCGAAGCGAAGGTCGCCTGGCGCGTGCGCGCGCGGCAGGTCCGTAGCGCCACCCTCACCGGCAAGGCCCTCACTGACGAGGAGTCCGACGCGCTGGAGATCGAACTGCCCGTGAATGTGCCCGGTGTGAAGCTGTCCGACCCGCGCGGCGGATCGCTTTCGAGCGGATCGCTCTCCAACATCGCCACTTCGGCATACGACCTGACTTTCCCCGCCAAGGTGGCGCCCGGTTCACGCTCGCTGGCAATTCAGGTGTCGCCTTCCATTGCCGGCTCGCTGTTCGGCGCGTTGGAATATCTGACTTCATTCCCGTACGGCTGCGTGGAGCAGACCATGTCGAGCTTCCTGCCCAATATCATCGTGACGCAAGCCGTCCGCGACCTGGGGCTGAAAACGAATCTCGACCCCGTGGCCACCCAGCAGAAGATTCGCGCCGGCCTCGACCGCCTCTACAGTTTTCAACATGAGGACGGCGGCTGGGGCTGGTGGCAGACCGACGATAGCCATCCTTTTATGACCGCCTACGTGGTGGCCGGACTGGCGCAGGCGCAGTCCGCGGGCGTCGAAATCAAGCCCGACGCCATGGCCCGAGGCGCCGCCTGGGTGGCCGCGGATTTCGTCAAGGATCCCAAGCTGGCGGCCGATCTGCGCGCCTACATGCTGTATTCGCTGGTGCTGGCGGGACGGCCCGACGCCAACGGACTCGGCCAGGTTTTTGCCCAACGCGCGAGACTCTCGCCGTACGGGCTGGCGGTGTTCGGACTGGCGCTGGAACTGGCCAAAGACGTGCGCGCCGGCGATATCGCCACCGCGCTGGAACAGGCCGCGCAGCAGGACGGGGAGCAGGCATGGTGGCCCGCCACGCGCGACGAGATGCTCGATTTCTCCGCCGATGTGACCCCCGAAGCCACCGCATACGTAGTGAAATTCCTGGCGCACCAGCGGCCCGCCAGCCCCCTGCTGCCCAAGGCGGCGCTGTGGCTGATGAATCATCGCAACGAAGGCTACTGGTGGTCATCGACGAAACAGACCGCCATGGTGGTTTACGGGCTCACCGATTATCTGAAAGCCTCGAACGAGCTGAAGCCCAGCTTCACGGCCACGGTTTACGTCAACGGGAAAGCCGTGGTGACGCGCAATTTCGACCAGGCAACCAGCCTGGCCGCGCCCGAACTGGTGCTCGACGAAAGCCAGCTCGCCGCCGGTGTGAATCACGTACGCGTCACCATGGTGGGCGCCGGCCGCCTCTACTATTCCACCCGCGCCGAATATTACTCCACTGAAGAGAAGCTCC
>PLRZ01000466.1:13395-17154 GCA_003164075.1 Bryobacterales bacterium
AAATGCATGACGACCGCATGGCCATCTTCGAGACTTATTTCCCGCAGGGCCAGCAGCAGTATTTCTATCTGCTGAAAGTAGTCAACCCGGGCATCTTCCAGATGAGCCCGGCGCGCGTGCAACCGATGTATCAGCCCAACTTCCTCTCCACCACGGAGAGCCGCCGCATGGAGGTGAAATGACCCGCACCACCCGCATCTTCTGTCTTGTACAGTTGCCGGTTAACGCGTTGTTGCTGTGGCTGGCGTATGAGTGGCTGGCCATGTCGGAATCCACGCCGCTGCGCCTGGCGTGGAGCGCCGTTGCCGCGCTCCTCATTCTGGCGGCGGCCATTGGTCTGCACGGCGCCACCTTTGCGAGTTTCCGCAGTGGCGCGGAACCGGGCCTGGCGCCATCGTTTCGAACGGTGCTGCGCCATCTGATTCCGCTGGTGCTGATGGTGCTTGCGGCCATCGCGATCTATAGCTTTCTGGCCTGGTGGGCGGGCTATAGTGTCACTCCGGCGAGCAAACTGGCATCCTGGCTCACGTTGAAATTCCGCAAGCCGGTGAGGCCCGCCACGGTATTGCGCTACTTCAACGCGCTCCTGTGGATGGTGCGCTGGGTGCTGCTGCCCGCCGACCTGTTGCCACTGTTTTCCGGGGTTGCGTCCAGGGGCTGGCGGGGGTTCAAGGAATTCGGCTGGCGTCGATATTCGCGGTGGTACAGGCTGGAGGTCCCGCTGCTCACTCTGTGTGCGGTGTGGGCGCCGTTCCGGCTGGTGGACTGGGTGCCGCGCGTCAAAGGCTTCAATATGGAGATGCTCAGTTTCGGATTGCGGGTGGGTGCGGCTTACATCCTGTTTGTAAGTGCGGCGATGGTGTTGGCATTCCTGACTTCCCGGGGTAAGCCGGCGTAGCCTGGCTCTTCTACCGCCTGGCGCAGCAGGCCGTGGCGGCCGGGCCGGCGCCCTACGGCGTAATTGTTCAGCAGCCCTGCCGGCCCAGCCAAAAAGCAAGACCACAAGCGGCAGGGCCTGCCTGAGTCAAGCACATACCCAACTTCGAAAGAAGCTTTTCCGCGCTTTAAGAGGCCACGCGCCCGGAGCTGCGGCGTAATTTGAACACTGCAGTACCGGCTAAGAGTCCGGCAAGCAAGAGCAATCCCCACTGGGACAGCGTGGGTACTGGTGCCGGCGGCGCCTCGGTGACGTTGAAAACCACATCCGCGCCGCCAACGGCGGTGTAGGCCCCACTCGGGGTACCGGTGAAGACGGCATCCGTGCCATTCCATGACACGCTCGTGAAACTGCCACCCGTGAGATTACCCGAACCGTAAGTCACGCCCGTGATGTGGCCACCGCCGGGAAGCACGAAGTTGCCCAGATCGACGGAGAACGAACCGGTCGCGGAGAATGTACCACCGGTAAAGTGAAAGGTGATGGTCGCCGTGGTCGCAGTAGTATCGGCAAACCTATACGAACCGAGCATGCCAGAAGTGTTGCAGTTGTCGGAATTCGGCCCAACGCAGAAAATCTCCGCGGTCGGATCGGTGTACGTCCCTGGGGACGACGTAATCGTAGTGGTGCCAGTCTGCGATGTACTGAGATGATAGGTGCTGCCCTGTATCGAATTCGCCATCGAAGTCGAAGCGAAAACGACGGCCAGAGCCGCTGCGAGATGTAAAGCGCGAATGTTCACAGTTGTTGTGCTCCTCCGAGCTTGAGCCGAGATTTCCATTTTGTTCTCGTCGCCCAGGAAGTATTAGCCGGCATTTCCATTTTGCCTTGCCGGGTAAGAAATAGTATACGCCGGAACCGCCTTTCCGGGCCGGATTCTTTTGGAATTCTTTCGGATTATACCAGGATTTCCATTGTGGTTCCCGGCTTCCAGGTGAGTTTATCGGGAACCTGGGCGAGAACCCATAGGCCTGGGGCGGGATGCCGAGCCAGTGCGACCATGGCGAAGGCCAGTGAGAGCCGGATCGGCGGCGCAGAAGTTGGTGAAGCGCACGCCCTCGGAGGCCAGACGGTCGAAGTTCGGAGTGCGGATCTTCGACCCGTAGACTCCCAGATCGCCGAAGCCGAGGTCGTCGCAGAGGATGAAGACGATGTTGGGAGTGCGGGCCGGCGCCGCCACTAGCGGGGAGCCGGCTGCCGCGCCGGCGGCGGCCAGAAAATCGCGTCGTGTCATAGAAGAACCTGGCTTCGTAATGTATCCCCATTGCATTCCCTTGCGGCCGCCGCCTACACTACAAATGCTGTCTGAGATCCCACCGGTGAACACATTTCCGATTGTCACAGCCACGGTTGGCTGCACGCCGCGAATCCAGTCGTTGCTGATCAAACCGGCGTCGGCCGTGTGCAACATCGATTGCTCCTATTGTTTTTATCTCGACCGCGACGCCGACCCCTACAAGGCGCTGCCCGGCCGCCGGATGACGCTAGAGACGCTGGAGCGGCTGGTGGATACCTACCTTTTCTACTCGTATCCGCACAGCGCTTTCGCCTTCCAGGGCGGGGAGCCGACGCTTGCCGGACTGCCGTTCTTCGAAAAGCTGGTGGAGTATCAGAAGCACTACGGGCGCAACGGGCAGGCGGTCTCCAATTCCATCCAGACCAACGGTCTGCTGATCGATGACGCGTGGTGCGGGCTGTTCAAACAGTACCAATGGCTGGTGGGCATCTCCATCGACGGCCCCGAAGAAATGCACGACCGGTATCGCCTCAGCCGACAGGGCAAAGGCACCTGGCGGGCGGTCATGCAGGCTATCGAGTGCCTTCAAAAGAACCGCGTGGAATTCAATGTACTGTGCGTAGTGAGCCGCGCCAACGTGTCGAAGCCGAGGGAGCTGTACAGCTTTTTCCGGAAACTGGGCGCGGAGCATATTCAGTACATTCCGCTTTCGGAATTCGACGGCCTCGGCCAACCTATGCCGTTTACCATCGCGCCAGAGGAGTACGGGCGATTCCTGTGCGATACGTTCGACGCGTGGTGGCCCGACCGCCGGCGGATCCACATCCGCTATTTCGAAAACATCGCGGAAGCGTTGGCCGGACAGCGGCCGGGCACGTGCACCATGCATGAAACCTGCGACAGCTATGCCGTGGTGGAGTACAACGGCGACGTTTACCCGTGCGACTTTTTCGTGGAGCAGAGCTGGAAACTGGGCAACGTGAATCTGGATTCCTGGCCCGAAATCGCGCAGCGGCAGCGCCGGCGCCAGTTCGCCGCGACTAAGACGATTCCGCACCCCACGTGCCAGGTATGCGAATACCAGGCGATCTGTCACGGCGGATGCCCCAAGCACCGTCACGATCCGCGACGGCAGTTCGCCGACCTGGACTACTTTTGCGCCGCGTACAAGATGATCCTGGCGAAGTCGGTGGACCCGCTGAAAAGGGAATTGACGCGGCTGGGGGTGCGGTAGGTCGGAAGGAGGATCGGCAGGCGGCACGGCATACCCACAACCCATGCAAACATCCGACCTGTCCTGGTGGCGCAGGCGGCGCCGCCTGCGCTCCGCGTTCCGCCGAATTCCGCAAGGTCAGAATTCCTGATGTCGTGGAATTTGCAGTGAGCCCGAAGGTGGGGCAGGCGGTGCTCGCCTGCCCTCGATCCTATTCGGGCAGCGGGCCTACTTCAGCGCGGGCGGGCAGGCGGCACCGCCTGCCCCACCTGCGAAGCTCTCGCCATCGAAAGGAATGGCTCAGCCCATTTTCCCCGCCAGGCAGAAATTGCGGGGCGACATCGGGAGTTCTGAAGGTGGCATCCGCTTGAC
>PLRZ01000266.1:0-3129 GCA_003164075.1 Bryobacterales bacterium
AGTGAGCCCGCAGGTGGGGCAGGCGGTGCTCGCCTGCCCGCCCGCGCTGAATTAGGCCCGCTGCTCGAATAGGATCGAGCGAAGGCGAGCACCGCCTGCCCCACCCGCGAAGCTCTCGCCATCGAAAGGAATGGCTCAGCCCATTTTCCCCGCCAGGCAGAAATTGCGGGGCGACATCAGGAGTTCTGCAGGTAGGGGCGCGTATAGCCGACCGAGCGGTCGTTCCGCTCCGGATGCTGGCGGTCGCGGAAGCGTCCAGTCCTTGTTAAACGTGCCGATGAGCGCCACGGGCCCCCCCCGCAGATCGGAGAAACTGGTGGAGCTTTCGCCGCGAATCCGCCCGCCCGCCGCCACCCGATTCAACCCGCCGTAATCGCCACCACCGTGACATCGTCGTAGCGCGAGCCGTGGCTGAACTCGCTCACGCGTTCCACGATCGACTGCACCAGCGAGCGCGCCGGCTGGCCCGGATTCTCCCGCAGGCAACCGACCAGCCGGTCCTCGCCGAAATCCTCTCCCGTGGGCGATTCGGCCTCCGTGACGCCATCGGAATAGATCACCAGCGTGTCGCCAGGGTGCAGGCAGACCTGTTGCTCGGTACACGCCCAGTGTCGAAAAGCGCCGATCATCGTAGCGGTGGGATTGAGCGTCTCCAGATCTCCCGACGCACGCAGCAGCAGCGGCGCCACCTGGCCGCAATTCACGTAGAGGAGACTGCGGGCGCGGTCGTCATAGATGCCGAAAAACAGCGTGGCGAAGCGCTCCGCGGTGGTGGAATCGAAAAAGTGGCGATTGACGGTTTCCAGCACGTGCGCCGGCTGCAACAGCGCGTGCGCTTCCTGGCTGCGGAAACAAGCCTGCAAGTTGGCCATCAACAGCGCCGCGGGAACGCCCTTGCCGGAGACGTCGCCCAGTACGAAGCCCATGGTGTCCTGGTCGATCTCGAGAAAATCGTAGTAGTCGCCGCCCACCTCGCGCGCCGCCACACAGTGGCCGGCGTAGTCGATGTTGGCCAGGCGGTGAATCTGGTGCGGAAAGAGCTTCTGCTGGACGTTGGCGGCGATTTCCAACTCGGACTTCCGCCGGCGCTCCGAATCGGCCTGTTTGCGCACCACGGCTATGACGCGCTCGTTGTCCCAGGGCTTCTGGATAAAATCGCAGGCTCCCCGCCGCATGGCTTCCACGGCCAGATCCACGCTGCCCCAGGCGGTCATCACCACCACCGGAGTGGCGTTGCCCTGCGCTTCCAGACTGGCCAACAGATCGAGCCCTTCCATGCCCGATGTGGTGTCGCGGGTATAGTTGAGGTCGGCCAGAATGAGGTCGAAGGATTCGCCGCGCAGCTTGCGCAGCAGCGCCCCGGGAGAATCCACCGTAACAGCCTGGCAGCCTTGCCCCTTGAGCAGCAGGCGCAGCGCTTCCAATACGTCCGGCTGATCGTCGCAGACCAGCACCCGGACTGGATTGGTTTGCACGGTCTGGACGCCAGGCGATTGCATCACTGTCACCAACATATCAGACGGCACGGAGACTGTTTTCGTGCCGTGATCCCGTGCGCCGCCTCTAATCCAGCTTATAGATGGTCAGCCCGGAAAGCAGTTTGGGATAAAAATCGGTAGATTTCTGGGGCATCACTCCGCCGCTGAACGAAGTGTCGGCCACCTGCTCGACGGACGTGGGCTTCAGCAGGAAAGCGATCTGGGCGGCGCCGCTGCGAGCCTCTTCCACGGCAGCGTCGAGCCCGCGGATGTAGCGCAGGTGCCGCTCCTCGCGCACCGCCTGTTCCCCGATGCCCAGCGTCTTGCCCAGCAACTGCTCGTGCAGAACGCGCACATCCAGTTCGCCGCGGCCGCGATAATTCAGTCGAAACAGGCGCGTGCCGATGGCTGCCCCGATAATGGTGCGGTTGCCGGATCCGGCCCAGGCGCTCTTCAGCCGTTCCACGGACGATACCTCCGCCACCTGGAAATCCTGGGACGCGGCACTCAAAAACTTCTCCGGGAAGGCGTCCGCATCGAGGCCGTTCACCAGCCGGTGGGTAGCCAGGATGCGCAGGCCCGGCGAGTACATGTTGACGAACGTCATCATGACGCGGTCGGCGCCCGGCAGACTGGGATTCTCATTGCGGAAGGCCAGCGCGGTCTCGTAGCGGTGGTGGCCGTCGGCAATCAGCAGGCGCTTATCGGCCATCAGTTCCTGAATCATCGCCGCCGCGGCGATCTTCCAGATGCGATGTACGGCGCCGTACTCGTCGGTGACCGCGGCCAGCGGCTCGGCAGCGGCCGCTTCGTCCAGCAAGGCGTCAATGGCGCCGGCCTTGTCGGGATAGAGCATGAACAACTGGCCGAAATGCGCGTGCGTGTGACGCAGCAGTTCCATCCGGTCCTTCTTTGGGCCGGAGAGCGTCTGTTCATGCCGGTGGACGATGCCCGCGGCATACTCTTCCACCGCGCCCAGAGCGATGAAGCCCTTGCGCACCAGGCGCTCGCCGGTGTCGGGCAAGGTGAATTCCTGGAAATAGGGAAAGATGCCGGGATCGGAGTCGCGGGCCAGTACGCCGGAAACTGTCCAGGAATCCAGATGGCCGGCGGCGCGCGTGTAGACGTTGTCGGTGTCCGAGTCGGCGGGGCTCCGTTCGCCCAGAATGACGCGCACCAGGTTGTACGGGCTGAGGGCCAGATAGCGGCTGCGCATTTCCGGGGAGATCTTGTCGTAGGGCTGCGTCACCACGCCGGTCAGGGGACCGGCCTTGGCGGTATAGCGCAGGGGGTGGAAAGGATAGATTCGGGCCAACCTTCAGGATAACCCGCCGGCGGGCACTAAAGGGTTTGTGCGCGCCACTCGAGTGCGTAAACGCTTTCGGGATTTCGTGGCACAGGCGCGGAATACGCTCCCTAGCGGTCGCGGCACTGTAACGAGTGCCCGCGTGTTTGCAATTACAGAACTCCCGATGTCGGCCGGGGANNGCGGCGCCGAGACTCATCTCGGCGCTCCGGGACGGTGGATGCCGCTCGCGAAGAGGGTCGAGATGAGTCTCGACCAGCAGGCCGGAGTGCCTGCGCCACGAAAACGGGCTCATCCCAAATTCCACGACGTCAGGATCACCGGTGACGGACCTTCCCCGGATCG
>PLRZ01000266.1:3180-12438 GCA_003164075.1 Bryobacterales bacterium
ACGGGAGTGTATATGTTCGGCGTGATGCGCAGGCCGGTATACTCTTCGTGGCCCATCACTGAAGTGTAGATGGCATACTTACTCACCAGCGCGGAGGCCACTTTGCCGGGGTCGATCTTGTCGAAGGCCAGGAAACCGATCCCGCAGGACTGCGCCGGATCGGGACTGTGCAGGATCCTGCATTTCGGGTTCTGCGCCAGCCGGCTGGCCCAGCGGTCGCGCAGGTAACGGAGCCGCGCGGCCTTGCGATCGATGCCGATATTCTCGTTGAAAATCAGCGCCTCGCTAATGGCATTGTGGTTCGCCGCCGGGTGCGTGCCGATCTCCTCGAACTTGCGAATGTCGTTGATTTGCGAAGTGCCCGAGGCCATCATCGACCACGTGGACGCAATGCGCGACTTACGCACATACAGAAAACCCGTGCCGATGGGGGCGTAGGTCCACTTATGCAGACTTACTCCGTAGTAATCCACGTCCAGGTCGGAGATCTTATACGGGAAGTGGCTGAAGGCGTGGGCGCCGTCGCAAATCACCGTGATGTTGCGGGCATGGGCCATCTCCGCGATGCGCTTCACCGGGAAAATCTGTCCCGTGCGGTTGGTGATGTGGCATACCAGGATGACCTTGGTCCGGGGCGTGACCGCCTGTTCGAAACGGCGGTACAGATCGTCCATGCCGATGGTGGGGACGGGAAACGAAATCAGCTTGAGGACGATTCCTTCGCGGCGCTCGCGCTGTTTGAAGGTCTCGATCATGCGCGGATAGTCCTGGTTGGTGGTGAGGACTTCATCGCCGGGCTTCAGGTCGATGCCGTACTGCGCGTTCTCCAGCGCTTCGCTGGAATTCCGCGTGATGGCGATTTCTTCGGCGTCCACCCCGGCAGCCTGCGCGATGCGCCGCCGCACGGTTTCCACCTGGCGTTCGAGCACGTTGACCATGGTGTGGTAGGGGCCGATATCGGTATATTCCAACTGGCGCCGCATGGCGTCCTGCACCGTGCGGGGCGAAGGGCTGACGTAGCCGTTATTCATGTTTACGACGTTGCGGTCCACCGAGAAGGCGTTGCGGATTTCCGCCCAGTAGTCTTCGTCGGTGGCGACGTCTTCGGGAGTGCGGCCGTTGACGGAACTGGCGGCCGCGCGAATCCGCTCCAGGCCGCTATCCTGGAATGCGACCGCGGCGGCTCCGGCCAGCACCGATTGAATTACGTGGCGACGATTCATGCTGCTCCTCCATCGAGCGATGCTTCCACATCCTGGCGGGTGTCTTTAGAATGTACCACTGGAAGGATCTCGAACTCCATCAGGTCTGTCCAGGAAGCGACCCATTTCTGCAGAATACGCGCGTCCCCGGTCTCCATCAATTGGAAGCAGCGTTCGAAACTGGGCTCGACCCAGCTATCCACGAACCGCAGCCCCTCGGGCATCTGGCGGCCCTGTTCCCGCAGGCGCCGGTAGATAGGCTTCGTATCCCGATTGCGGAAGCGTTCAACGACCATGAAAAGCATTTCCCGACGTTATCACAACGTCGCGGCGGGATTGCCGCTTTCTCATGCGGGCCGCCCACCGCAGGTAGCGCAGCAACTGGTGGCGCTGCTGCCATGCGAAGCTCCAGAATTCGCGAAATCCGATTTGTTCCGCGTGCACACCGGCATACGTCTCGATTCGCCAGCGCAGGTACGGGCTCCGCCACGGCCGCAGCCGGTAGCCGCGAGTAAGACTCCACATGGCCCACAGCATCGCTATTGTCCCACCGCCGCGCTCACTACGAATTCCACCGGATCGGGAGTTCGGAGACTCTCTATCATCCTCACTTACTCTTGTGCGCGGGCGCCGTACCCTGGTCGCCGGTGGCGTAGTAACCCGTGCGCGTACGCGGTACGGGATTGCCCGCCGCCTTTACCGTCACTTTGATCTTGCGGAAGCTTCCATCCAGCGCCTCATTGGACGGCTTGTAGCCGATGGTGTACTGGCTGCGGATGTCGCGGGCCACCTGGTGGGCGATGCGGTCCACTTCGGTCAGTTCCTTGGGATAGAACACCTCTCCGCCGGTAGCTTCGGCCAGTGAATTCAGTTGGCGTTTGGCGCTGGCGGCGCTACGTTTCTCCTCTTCCGTCAGCAGGCCCACGGAATAGATCAGCACCTCGCTCTGCCGGGCGTCGCGCACCAGATCTTCCAGACTCTCGCTGCTGGCGTTATCCACTCCGTCGGTCACCACCACCAGGACTTTCTTCTCCTTGTGGGCCTTCTTCAGCCACTCGATGGATTTGCCGATGGCATCGCGCATGGCCGTGCCGCCGCGCGAATCGATGCGCGTCAGGGCCTCTTGCATCTCTTCGACGTCGGTGAGAAATTCCTTGCCGTGCGGATTGTCGATGTACGCGTCGTCGTTGAAGTTCACGATGAAAACTTCATCTTCGGGATTGGAGTCTTTTACCAGCGCCAGTGCGGCGGCTTCCACGCTGGCGCGTTTCGGCCGCATGCTGCCGCTGTTGTCGATAATCAACCCCATGGAGACCGGGATATCCTCCCGCTTGAACAGCAGGATATCCTGCTTGACGTCATTCTCCGTAACGCCGAACGCATCCTGTTTGAGGTTGGTCACCAGGCGCCCCATCTTGTCCACCACCGTGGTGTGGCACACCACCAGGCGCGTGTCGGTTCGATAGATCGGGACGGTACCCTGCGGGGTGCCGGCAGATTTGGGCTGCTGCCCGTCGAGAGCCGCAATGCCCATTGCGAGCACGCTGGCGGGTAGGAGGAGGCGCCACAATTTCCAGGACATCGTTGCTACTATTATCGTCGGAAATTGGATGTTGGCGCAGGGACGGACGCCGCACTCTGGTCGGGCGTGGCGTAGTAGCCCGTGCGGGTGCGCGCCGTGGGACTGCCGGGAGCCTTCACCGCCACCCGGATTTTGCGGAACGTGCCGTCCATCGCCGGGTTCGTAGGGGTGTATTCGATGGTGTACTGGCTGCGCAGATCGCGCGCCACCTGGCGGGCGATGGGGTCCACTTCGGAAACCTCCTTGGGATAGAAGGCCTCGCCGCCGGTTTCCTCCGAAAGCGCGTTCAACTGGTGTCGGGCGTTGGCCGCGGCCTTGTGGTCCTCTTCGCTCAGCAGCCCCACCGAATAGATCAGCACTTCATTCTGCCGCGCCGATCGCACCACCTTCTCCAGGCTGTTGTGCTCCTCGTCGCTCGAGTTGTCCTCGCCATCGGTCACCACTACCAGCACTTTCTTTTCTTTGTGCGCCTTCTTGAGCCAGTCGATGGCCATCTGGATGGCGTTGCGCATGGCCGTGCCGCCGCTGACGTCGGTCTTCTTCAGCGCTTCTTCCATGTCGGCGGGATCGCTGAGGAAGTCCTTGCCGCGGGGATTATCCAAATAAGTTTCGTCGTTGAAGTGGACCACGAAGACTTCGTCTGAGGGGTTGGATGCCTTTACCAGCGCCATGGCCGCGGCTTCCACGCCCGCGCGCTTATTGCGCATGCTGCCGCTGCTATCGATGATCAATCCCATGGACACCGGAATGTCCTCATGCTTGAAGACTTTGATGTCCTGGCGGACGTTGTTCTCAAAGACGCTGAAAGAATCCTTCGTCAGGTGGTCCACCAGGTGTCCGGCTTTGTCCACCACGGTGGTCTGGCAGACTACCAGGCGCGTGTCGCTGCGAAACACCGCGCCGCTGTCGTTTTGCTGGCCGTAGAGAACCGCCAGGCCGAGCGCTGCGGCTCCGGCCAGGGTGATAATCCTGGAATTCGGTATCAACGGAAATTGGTCCCCTTCGCGGGTTTGCCCTGATCGGGGGTGGCATAATAACCGCTTCGCGTGCGGACCGCCAGATGGCCTAACGCGTTGACCGCGACCTTGATCTGCCGAAACGTCCCGTCCATGGTGTTGTTGGACGGCGTGTATTGGATGGTGTACTGGTTGCGGATATCGTGGGCCACCACGTGGGCGATGTGGTCCACTTCGGAAACTTCCTTGGGGAAGTAGGTTTCGCCGCCGGTAGCTTCGGCCAGCGCGGTGAGCTCGCGCCTGGCTTTGTTGGCGTCGCCGCGATCCTCGTCTTCCAGCAACCCGACGGCGTATATCAGTACGCCGCTCTGTTGCGCATCCCGGATCAGCTTCTCCTGCCCGATCATGCTTTCATTGTCCACTCCGTCGGTGACCAGTACCAACACCTTCTTGTCCCGGCTGGCCTTCTCCACCAGGTGATCGATGGACACGCGGATGGCATCCCGCATTGCCGTTCCCCCACGCGAATCGATGCGCGTCAAGGCTTCTTCCATCTCCTGGATGTTATTGGTGAAGTTCTTCTTATTGGGTAAGTCCAGAAAAGGCTCGTCGTTGAAGTTGACTACGAAAACTTCGTCGTCGGGGTTGGAATCTTTTACCAGCGCCAGCGAGGCAGCCTCCACGCCGCCACGCTTGGTCCGCATGCTGCCGCTGTTGTCGATGATCAACCCCAGGGAAACCGGGACATCTTCGTGTTTGAAGTCGGAAATCTTCTGCGCCACCCCGTTTTCGGAGACGCTAAAGTTCTCGCGAGAGAGATCGGTCACTAAGTGGCCGTTCTTGTCTACCACCGTGGTGTTGCACACCACTACTCGCGTGTCGGCACGGAAAACCGTGGGGGCATCCTGCTGGCCTTTCACCGCGACAACCGCCAGACACAGGCCGGCGGCGCAAGCGGCCAGTACTGCTTTGTTAGAAACTAATTTGCCCGGCGTGGCGTGGCGCAGGCACTCCTGCCTGCCGGGTCGAGACTCATCTCGACCCTCTTGGGAAGCGGCATTAATCACCCCGGAGCGACGAGACGAGTCTCGTCGCGGCAGACAAGAGTGTCTGCGCCACAACGGCCGGCGCAATCGATCACACAACCGCCGCAGTGCCCGCTTATTTGGCAGGCGCATTATAGCCCATTCTCCAGAATGCCCGCAGTAGCGGCATCCCGTGCGGTTGCACCAACTTCACTTCAACGTGTCGATATTTGCCGTCTCTCTCCTGATTCTGTGGCGAGTAACCTAGTAAGTATTGGTTGCGCAACTCCATTCCGATCTTAGCGGCGATATCCGGCAATTCACTGAGGGTTTCCACCTGGTACTGGCGCCCCCCCGTCTGGTCGGCCAATTCGGTCAACAGGCCCGGCCCATTACTCTCTTCCACCGTCCGGCCGCGCGAACCGGCGGGCTCGTAAATTCCGATCGCATAAATCTGGACGTCGCCTTCTTTCACAAGGTTACGGATTTCACTCTCGGTGTAGCGGCTGTTGTTGTCGCCGCCATCGGAAATGATCAGCAGAGCCTTGCGGGGGTTCTTGGCCTTTTTCATCTCGTGGATGCCCAGGTAGATGGCGTCCAGCAGCGCGGTCATCCCTTTGGATTGCGTGAACTGCAGGTGGTTTTGAATCTCCTCCAGATTGTTGGTGAAGGCCTGTATCAGGTCCGCGGTGTCGTGGAATTGCACCAGAAAGGCTTCGTCATCGGGGTTGGCGGTCTTGAAAAACTGCGAAACAGCTTCCCGCGAGTTTTTTAGCTTGGGACCCATGCTGCCGCTGCAATCGAACAGCAGACCCACCGAGAGGGGTGCGTCATCGCTCGAAAACTGCGTGATTTGCTGCTGTTTCTTGTCCTCGAAGACTTTGAAATATTCCTTTTCGAGGCCGGTGACGAAGCGGTTCATGGGATCGGTGACGGTGACCGGTATCAGGACCAGGTTCACGTCCGACCGGATATTACTCTTTGGTAGTACTTCTTCCTTTGGCGCAACCTTCGGGCGCGGAGTGATGGTCACTTGCGGCCCGTCTTGCTCGCTCGCGCCGGCTCCCGGCCCGCCAAATCCCCAGACGGCGGCAGTCAATCCGATGGCACTGATTAGAAGCCAGTTACGATAGGTCCGCAACAGCATCACGGCCTGCCAGCCTTTCTTTTCTCCAAGTTTAGCATAGCGGTTTTATGGTATGATCGCGTGTGCCGCGTAAAATCTTGGGCGTGATACCCGCCCGGTTTTCTTCTTCCCGTTTTCCCGGCAAGGTACTCGCCCTTATTTCCTCCAAAACGATGCTGCAGCACGTCTATGAGCGTGCCTGTCAGGCCCGCTACCTGACGAGCACGATTATTGCCACAGATGATGCGCGGGTGCATAACGTCGCAAGAAGTTTCGGGGCGCGTGTGGTGATGACCCGCCCGGATCATCCTTCCGGCACCGATCGCGTAGCCGAAGTGGCCTCCGCGGAAAATGCAGAAATTGTCGTCAACATACAGGGTGACGAACCGCTCATCGATCCCGCGGCTATCGACACCGCAATTTTACCGCTGGTGCACGAACCGGACGTGGTGATGACGACGCTCAAGAAGCGCATCGAACATCCCCGCGAAATCGCCGATCCCAACGTGGTAAAAGTCGTCACCGACTCCGCCGGCGACGCAATTTATTTTTCTCGCTGTCCCATACCTTATCTGCGGCAGGATCCCGGGGGCCCTACCGGCGTCCCATACTTCAAACACATCGGCCTTTATGTCTATCGACGTGAGTTCTTATTGAAATATTCCTCCCTGCCGGTCGGTCCGCTCGAACAGGCCGAACGGCTGGAGCAGTTGCGGGCTCTCGAAAACGGGTTCCGTATCCGCGTGGTGGAGACGGAGTATGAATCGCTTGGGGTGGACACGCCGGAAGATCTCGAAAGGCTCACCCGGCTGGTTGAAACAGTATCGCTCGAAGGGGTGAAGGAGTAATGGCCAAATACATATTCATCACGGGCGGCGTAGTCTCGTCGCTCGGTAAAGGAATTGCCGCGGCTTCCATCGGCTGTCTGCTGGAAAGCCGCGGTGTAAAAGTTACCTGTCAGAAGTTCGATCCGTACCTCAACGTGGATCCGGGCACCATGAGCCCCTTCCAGCACGGCGAGGTTTTCGTCACCGACGATGGCGCCGAGACCGACCTCGACCTGGGCCACTACGAGCGCTTCACCCACGCCAAGCTGACGCAGAGTAATAACGTCACCTCCGGCCGCATTTACGAATCGATCATCGCCCGCGAGCGCCGCGGCGATTACCTGGGCAAGACCGTGCAAGTGATTCCCCACGTCACCAACGAAATCAAGGCCGCCATGAAGAAAGTGGCGCAGGACGTGGACGTGGTGATCGTGGAAATCGGCGGCACCGTCGGCGACATCGAATCGCTGCCGTTCCTGGAGGCCATCCGCCAGATGCGCCATGAACAGGGACGCGGCAACTGCATCTTCGTCCACGTCACCCTGGTGCCGTGGATNNTCGGAGCGGTTCATCGGGCAGGAGATGAAGGAGAAGATCGCGCTCTTCTGCGACGTGGACGTGGAGGCCGTGGTGACCGCGCGCGACGTGAAGTCGGTCTACATGGTGCCCGTGACGTTCGCCGCCGAGGGTGTGGATGAAATCGTGCTACGCCTGCTGCGCATGGATGCCGGCGCGCGCGATATGGGCCGCTGGAACGCCATGCTGGAGCGGCTCGACAATCCGCAGGACGAAGTCAGCATCGGCATCGTGGGCAAGTATGTGGAGTACGAGGACTCCTACAAAAGTCTCAAAGAGGCGCTGCTGCACGGCGGCCTGGCGCACCAGTTGAAGGTCAACATCAACTGGATTGAAGCCGAGGGAGTGGTGGGTGAGAACTGGGAAGCGCAACTGGAAGGCTACGACGGCATCCTGGTTCCCGGTGGATTCGGCAAGCGCGGCATCGACGGCATGCTCAACGGCATTCGTTTCGCCCGCGAGCGCAAGGTGCCCTACTTCGGCATCTGCCTGGGAATGCAGACCCTGGTGATCGAGTTCGCCCGCAACGTCTGCGGACTGCACGGCGCGGATTCCACCGAGTTCAATTCCGGCACGCCTCACCGGGTCATTTTCAAGCTGCGCGAATTGAAAGGCGTGGACGACCTGGGCGGCACCATGCGCCTGGGAAGCTGGCCCTGCAAGCTGGTGGAGAACAGCTTCGCGTATCGCGCCTACGGCTCGCGCGAGATCCACGAGCGCCATCGCCACCGCTACGAATTCAATCGCGAGTATGAAGACCGGCTGAAGGCCGCGGGCCTGCGGATTACCGGCGAAACTCCCGACGGCACCTACGTCGAAATCTGCGAACTGGCCGACCATCCGTGGTTCCTGGGCTGCCAGTTCCACCCCGAGTTCAAATCCAAACCCATGGNNCCGCATCCCCTTTTCAAAGCCTTCATCGGAGCGTCCTACGCCAACCGGCGGAGGCGACTGACGCCGGTATTGGCCGATGCGCAGCCGGAGGAAATGTACTCGCGTGGCGATTGAATTTGCGGATTTCGGAGCCGGCCGGCCGCTGGTGCTGATCGCCGGGCCATGTGTGATTGAGAGCGAAGAACACGTGCACCTGATGGCGCACGGCATCCGGGCGATGGTGGGCGAGTTCGTCTTCAAAGCCTCCTTCGACAAGGCCAATCGCACCAGCGGCGATGCCTATCGCGGTCCCGGTCTGCGCGAGGGCCTGCGCATTCTGGCCGGTGTGAAGGCCGAGGGCTTTTCGATTCTCACCGACATCCACGAGCCGGCGCAGGCCGAAGCGGTGAGCGAAGTGGCCGACATTCTGCAAATCCCGGCCTTCCTGTGCCGGCAGACGGACCTGCTGCTGGCCGCCGGGCGTACGGGGCGGATCGTGAACATCAAGAAGGGGCAGTTCGTGGCGCCGCACGACATTCATCGCGCCGCCGAGAAGGTAGCGTCCACGGGCAATAGCCAGGTGGTGTTGACGGAGCGCGGCTCTTCGTTCGGCTACAACAACCTGGTGGTGGACATGCGCGGCCTCAAGATCATGCGCGATGCCGGCTGGCCGGTAGTCTTCGACGCCACCCACTCGGTGCAATTGCCGGGAGGCGCCGGCAGCGCGTCGGGCGGGCAGCCGGAGTTCATCGAGCCGCTGGCGCGCGCGGCCGTGGCGGCGGGCGTGAACGGCGTCTTCGTGGAGGTCCACGACGCCCCCGAAAAGGCCCTTTCGGATGGAGCTAACGCCTTGCGGCTCAGCTTGCTAGCTGGTTTCTGGGAGAAGCTGAAGGCGATCCACGCGGTGGTGGCGTAGGGGAACGGCCAGGTTCCGGTGCGCCACTTTCACGCCATTAAGGGCCAGGGGCCCGATAGGAATCCCTCAGTGGACGGCGTGATTCAGTCTATTTTGAGCCCAGGCGTCGGAGAAGATGCGGCGCAAAAAAGAAACGACCAAGCCTTTGAAGCTTGGTCGTCGGCCCGGCGATGCT
>PLRZ01000071.1:0-1939 GCA_003164075.1 Bryobacterales bacterium
AGCAAGCGGTTCTTGCCGTTTGAAGCGAGTTTCGCGACAGAAACTAATTAATAAGCAGGATAGAGGGCAGGCGAGCACCGCCTGCCCCACCTTCGCTCATATTCCCAAGCCACCCAAAATCCCCGGTCGACATCGGAGTCTCGCCGCGCCTACGCCCGGCCGGCCAGCCACCGCTTCCACGCAGGCGGCTTTTCGGCCTGAACGCCCAGCAGTTCGTGGAACGGCGCGGCCTCGGCATCGGACAGCGGCTGATTGCCGCGCAGTATCTCCACCACTTCCACCAGCCGGCAGAAGTGGTCGATGCAATGCCAGCAGCGCGTGACGTGCCGCTCCAGGCGATCGCGGCCCCCCCAGGTGGTGCGGCCATCCAACATATCCAGAAACGTCTTCGGCGGAAGACACTCGCCGCCGGCCGCCGCGGCTGCGGCACGCCCCAGTGCGCGACCGTTTTCGGCCAGTAGTGTGCGGCTCCAGGAGTCCACCTTGCCGCGGATCAGATCCGCCGCTTTGCCCCGAATCTTTTCCGCTGTTGGGGGCGCCATGCGCAATAGAACGCCGGTCTCGGCGGGCGTGTAGAGCATGGTTTCCAGCCACGCCACCTGCTTCTCCACCAGGGTGAGCGGCTCCAGGGCGGCGGCCACGGTTTCCAGGTCGAGGGGCATGGCGGGTGCGGAAGGCGCCAATTCCTCCATGACTTTCTGACGCAGTTGGGCCACAAACCAGCGCTCCGGCGCCGGCTCCAGCGACTGGAACAGGCTGGATTCCGGCTGGCGCACCGCCCGGAGCACGCGTTCCAGCGCGGCCGAATCACTCGTCCCTCCGGCCTGGTAGTGCGCCAGCAATTTGCGAATCACCGGGACGTAGCCGGCGATGAAGTAGCGCCAGCCCTCCGCGCGATCGGCCCGGCAATCGCGAATCATTTCATAGCACGTGTAGATCATGTTCGTTTAAGATCATACCTGCTCCTCACACCTGCGCGCTGAGGCGCGGAATACGCTCCCTCACGGGGTGCCCTCTGGGCCCGGCTCTGTAACGAGTGCCCGCGTGTTTGCAATTAGTTACCGAGCCGCGACCGTAAGGGAGCGTTCACCGGTGATGGACCTTCCCCAGATCGTTTAAGCACCCGCTGGCAGCTTGCGCCTTATGCCTGCCAGGAGTAAGCTTCGAATTAGAGGAGCAATTCCATGAAGGTTCTTCTGCGACTTGGTTTGTGCTGCCTGCTGGCCGGGGGCTTGATGGCGCAACGCGGGGGCGGAGGCGTCCGAGGCGGCGGAGGCGGCTCCCGCGGCGGCAGCATCGGCGGCGGCTTCCGTGGCGGCGGCGGATTTCGAGGCGGCNNGAGGCGGCTACGGCGGATTTCGAGGCGGCTACGGTGGGTACGGCTACCGCGGACTTTATGGCGCCTATGGCTATGGTTATAGCTACGGGTCGGGTTATTGGGGCTCACCATACTATTACGATTACTCCCCTTACATCTCCACTTACCCCAGTTACTCGTATCCGGCGTACGAGTACAACACCTCGCCCAACGTGACCGTGATTTATCCGGCGGCTCCACAGGCACAAGCGCCGCAGTACGTCAGTCCCGCGCAGCCGGTAACGCGGACCTACGATCAGTACGGCCAGGAAGTGCGGCCGGCAGCCTCTTCATCGAGCTCGGCGAGCGGCTCGCCGATTTACCTGATCGCCGGCAAAGACCAGGTGATTCGCGCGGCGGCGTCGTATTGGGTGGATGGCAGGACGCTGCACTATGTCACCCTGCAACACGAAGAGAAGCAGGTCCCGCTCGATTCGATCGATCGCCCGTTGACCCTGCAACTGAACCGCGAGCGCCGGGTGGCGTTCGAGTTGCCGCAGTAGATCGGGACGGCTGCCTCACTCCGTCAGGGAGCGGTTTCGGCCGAGACTAGACCCGGACTCCTGATGTCGCCCGCAATTT
>PLRZ01000071.1:2014-2589 GCA_003164075.1 Bryobacterales bacterium
ACGACCTCAGGAGGTCTGAGACTCAATGCCGCGCGTTTTTCCCGCGGACGGATTCCGCAGGCGGTGCCGCCTGCGCTCCGCGCTGTGGCGGCGTCGAAACACCAGCCCGGCATGCATCCGCTTTCCCCTTCGGCCACAACTACTGCTATAACGGGAAGCGGCCATGAAAACGCCTACTACCGCTCTCGCCCTTCCGTTCCTCATTGTGCATGCCCTGTCCGCCGCCGGACCGGTGGAAGTCCGCATCGGCCCTACCGCCATCGTGATAGCCAACGACTACCTGGAGCGCACCATCTCCGTGGCCGA
Organism: Bryobacterales bacterium; assembly: GCA_003164075.1. The sequence continues at coordinate 2,321 of PLRZ01000071.1, forward strand.
TGGCGATGTCGGCACGCGGCAACTTCTGAATAAGATCACCGGCCGCGCCTACGCCCTTCGCGGCAGCGAGTTCGAGATCAAACTCAACTACGAACGCGTGGGATACAGCTTCGGCAACGAGAATCCGCGCGCCGTCACGGCCGCCGGGGCGCGCGTCGCCAGCCGCAATATCGACGATACCCCCGCCGGCGGCAAGCGCGTGACGCTCCACCTGGCGCCTTCGCGCGCCGCCGGCATCGACCTGGTCTACGAGCTCAACCCCGCCGATT
>PLRZ01000071.1:2599-9674 GCA_003164075.1 Bryobacterales bacterium
CTCAATACCGTCACCGGCTCGGACGTCACCCTCGGCAGTAATGTGGGCCTGAACATCCCCGACGGCGGTTACACCAGCGAGCCGGCGGTCATGGGCGTGGCGCCCGCCGGACTGGTCCACCGGCAATTTCTGGATTACGTGGCGCGCATGCGCGTGGCCCCCGTCCGCCCGTACCTGCTTTACAACTCCTGGTACGACCTGCAGCGCCTCGCCATGAATCACGACAACACCCTGGAACGGGTGCCGACTTTCCAGAAGCTGCTGCTCGGGAAGTACGGCCTGCACCTCGATGCCTTCGTGCTCGACGACGGCTGGGACGACATGCACAAGCTTTGGACCATCGACCAGCAGCGCTTCCCCAACGGCTTCCGCGACCTTACCGCCGCGCTCAAAACCATCGACAGCCACCTGGGAATCTGGTTCGGACCGATCGGCGGCTACGACCAGCGCGAGGTTCGCATCGCCGCCGGCAAGGCTGACGGCATGGAGATCAGCTCCGACGGCCGGTATTTCTGTGTCGCCGGCAAGAACTACAGCCGCTTGCTGGGCGACACCATGCTGAAGTATCAGAAGGAATACGGCATCAACTATTTCAAGCTGGATGGCATCGCTTTCGGCTGCAACGCGCCGGACCACGGCCATCCGCAGGGTGTCTATTCCGATGAAGCCACCGCGCGCAGTTTTATCGATATGCTGGGCAAGCTGCGCGCGCAGGACCCCAAAGTCTTCCTCAATATCACCACCAGCATCTGGCTGAGCCCCTGGTGGCTGCGCTACGCCGATACGGTATGGATGGGCGGCGCCGATTCCGGCTACCTGCCGTCGGTGCCTACTCTCGCGCCGCGCCAGAGCGCCGTGAGCTATCGCGACTCGGTCCTCTATGACGACTTCGTCACGCACAAGGCGCAGTTCCCCATCTCGTCGCTGATGACTCACGGCATCATCAAGGGCAAGGCCAACATGCTCGGCGGCGAGAAGGAAGATATCGAAGACTGGCGCGACGAAGTAGTCCACTATTACAGCGTGGGTAACATGATGTACGAGCTGTATATCTCCCCCGATATCCTATCGCCTGAGGAAATGGACGTTCTTGGCAATGTTACTAAGTGGGCCATGGCGAATGCCCACCCGCTGCTCGATAATTCGACGATGGTGGGAGGCGATCCGGCGCAGCGCGAGCCTTACGGGTATGTGCATTCGAGCGCGGATAAGTCGATTATCACGCTGCGTAATCCCTTCGTGCGGCCGCGAACCATGAAGCTGAAGATAGACGAGCAGAATGGTTTTCAGAAGTTCGAGGGCACGCAATCGGTCGCGGTCGAGTACCCGTATCGCAAACTCGCCGCGCCGGCCGTGAAGTTCGGCGACACCGTGACGTTCGATCTCGATGCTTATGAGCAACTGGTGGCCGAAATGCGCACCCCGGAGTTTACTACGTCCGAGCCGGCTCTCCCGGAACGCACCGCAATCTCGTTCGGTCCCGCCACACTTCGCAAGAATGTCGGTGACATGAGAGTATCGGCAACCGTGGATGTTCCCGCAGGCTATCCACAAGCCCGCTTCGCAGTGCTGCTGGAACCCGGCCAGGAGGTCCGCGGCATCAAGGCCGACGCCACTGACGCCGGCAAGCCGCTCGCGCTCTCCACAGAAAATGGCGGACGCGGAATTTGGCACTGGTTCTGGGCCGATCTCACGCCCGGCAAACATTCGATTGAGATGACGATTCACTCCACAGCGCCGGCTCATCTCTCCGGGTGGTTGCTGACGCGGCGCGATCTGGGGACTCCGCCGGGCGCCAGCCTCCTGCCGGCGCAGAACATCGAGCGCGGCACCCACTTACTGCTTGAGGAGACCATCCGATGAAGCGCCGCGAATTCCTGGCGACCGCCCTCGCCCTTCCTGCCCTCGCGCAGCAAAAGCCGCACACCTTCTCCTATCGCGGCGAGCAATTTCTGCTCGACGGTGCGCCGTTCCTGATCCGCTCCGGCGAAATGCACTACCCGCGCGTTCCCCGCCCCTACTGGCGCGACCGCGTGCGCAAAATGCGCGCCATGGGACTCAACACCCTGTGCACATACGTCTTCTGGAACCTCCACGAGCCGCAGCAGGGTAAGTTCGATTTCAGCGGCAACCTCGACGTCGCCGAATACATCCGGACCGCCCAATCCGAGGGCCTCTACGTGCTTCTCCGCCCCGGTCCGTACATCTGCACCGAATGGGATTTCGGCGGCTTGCCCTGGTGGCTGCTCGCGACCGACATGAAAGTGCGCAGCGCCGACCCGCGTTTCCTGCGCGCCGCCGCACTTTATATGGATCGGGTGGGAAAGCAAGTGGCCGGGCTCCAGATCCATCGCGGCGGCCCTATTCTCATGGTCCAGGTAGAGAATGAGTACGGCTCCTTCGGCAACGACCACGAGTACATGGGCGCCGTCCGCCATATGATTCAGGACGCCGGCTTCGACTGCCAGCTCTCCACTTCCGACGGCTCCGGCAAATCCAACCTGGCCGGCGGCACGCTCGATGGCGTGCTCTCGACGATCAATTTCGGCGATGGTAGCTCTCCCGAGCGCGAGTTCGCCAATTTGGCTTCGTTTCGTCGGAACGAACCCAAAATGTGCGGCGAATTCTGGTACGGCTGGTTCGACCATTGGGGCGAGAAGCACCACGTCACCCCTGCCGCGAAGGGTGCGGCCAGCGTCGACTGGATGCTTTCGAACGGCATTTCCTGCAACCTTTATATGGCCCACGGCGGCAGCACCTTCGGGTACATGGCCGGGGCCAACGGCGGCAATGTCTACGAGCCCGACATCTCGGGCTACGACTACGATGCCCCCATCGACGAGGCTGGCCGGCCGAACGCCAAATTCAACGCCATGCGCGACGTGCTGCGCAAGCATCTGGCCCCCGGCGAGCAACTCCCCGAGCTTCCGCCGGCCCTGCCGACGATCTCCATCCCGCGCTTCGAGCTGACCGAATCGTCGCCGCTGCTCTCGCACCTGCCGGAAGTGGCGCACACCGGGGCGCCACTGAGCATGGAACAGCTCGGTCAGGATTACGGCTTCGTCCTGTATCGCCACCATCCCGTCCAAGCCGCCAGGGGGACGCTGGAAATTGGCGAGGTCCGCGACTTCGCCGTGGTGCGCGGGACCACTTTGGATCGGCGCCTTCACCAGAACAAACTGGCTGTGGATCTGGCGCCGGGGCAGCCTCTCGACATTCTGGTGGAAGCCATGGGCCGCATCAATTTCGGTCCGCTGTTGGTGAGCGACCGCAAAGGCATCGCCGGCGGAGTCACGCTAAACGGCGCGGAGCTGAAGGTGTGGGAGCACTTTTCGCTGCCGCTCACAGACCCTGGGCAGTGGACTTTCGCCCGTAAGCCCGCCGCGGGCCCATCGCTCTATCGCGGCACGTTCCGGCTGGATGCGGTGGGCGATACCTTCCTCGATATGCGCGGTTGGGGCAAAGGCCTGGTCTGGATCAACGGCCACAATCTGGGCCGCTACTGGCGCGTGGGTCCGCAGCAATCGCTCTTTGTTCCCGCCCCGTGGCTGAAGACCGGCGTCAACGAGGCGATCGTGCTGGATCTGCTGGAAGCGAAAACGCGGACGCTCGAATCGCGCACCGACCCGATCTACGAAACTCCGGCCTGACGGTGGTGTAGCGCAGGCACTCCTGCCTGCCGGGTCGAGACTCCGAACTCCTGATGTCGTGGAATTTGGGATGAGCACCCTGCGAAGGCTTCCGTCCTTGCATGGAACGGCTCAACCCATTTTCCCTGGCAGCCCGAAATTGCGGGCGACATCAGGAGTTCGGAGACTCATCTTGACCCTCTTCGCGAGCGGCATCCAGAAGCGCCGAGATGAGACTCAGACCTCCTGAGGTCACCGGAATTCTGGAACCGCCGAGGAATCAGACTGAGCCACCGCTTGGCAAGAACAGATTTAGCCACCGATGAACACCGATAAGAAAAACCCTCGGTTTTATCTGTGTTCATCGGTCTTCATCGGTGGCCAATAATATTTCTGCTCCGGGCGCCGCATCGGCATGTCGGCCCCCATGTCTCCTGACACCACGCTGTCAGGAGGCCCCCCGTACACTCGCAGACATGACACCTCAACAACAGCAGCAACGCGAAAGCCGCGTTGTCTGGTTCGAAATCCCTCTCACTACTGCCGCCCAACTGGCGCGCTGGCTGCAGATCTCGGAGCGGACGGTCTATCGCGACATCCGCGACCTTTGCCTCTCGGGCGTGCCGGTGGAGGGCGAGGCCGGAGTGGGATACCGATTGAGTAAGGGTTTCGACCTGCCGCCGATCATGTTCAGCCTCGACGAAGTGGAAGCCATGGTTACCGGAGCGCGCATGGTGGAAGCCTGGGGCGGGCCGGTGTTGGCCACCCACGCCCGCTCGGCGCTCTCCAAAATTGCGCTGGCCTTGCCGCCGGCCAGGCGCGAGGAAATCGCCCGCAGCCGGCTCTTTGCGCCCGGATTCCATATCAAGCCGGAGGCGGCCGCCGGCCTGGAAACCGCGCGCCAGGCTATTCTGCAGCGGCGAAAGCTGCGCGTCGAGTATGTGGATTCCGCGGGCAGCCCGTCGCTGCGCATTATCCGCCCGCTGGCCGTCTACTTCTGGGGCACCACCTGGACCCTGGCCGCCTGGTGCGAGTCGCGCCATGACTTTCGCAACTTCCGGCTGGACCGCATGAGCGCCATCAAAACCGCCGGACGCACGCTCGAAGATTTCGTCAAGGCGATGCAAAGCATACCGCCGCTTCGATAGACTGAAATTGGTCTTTGTGAGCGAAATCGGAAACACCACCCGGCGTGCGTTTGTGAAAACCTCGCTGGCCGCCACTTCCCTGGCGACATCCGCGGGAGTGGCCTTGGCCCAGGATTCGGCCAACCATAGCCGGCCCAAGATCATCGATGCGTGGGGGCACGTTTCCCTGCCACGCTTCCTCAGCGCCGAGGAATACCTGGCGCTCCTGGACGCGAACGGCGCCGAGGCCGCCATTGTGGGCACTGCCGCCACCTGCCCGGACCTCCGCGAGTTGTCCCGAGCGGCCGTCCAATACCCGGCTCGCTTCCGCACCATCGGAATGGCCATGGGTAAGTCGCCCGAGGAACGATCCGCGTGCATCGCCGCGCAGATGGACTGCGGCTTCACGGGCATACGCCTGCAGACCGACCTGGTGGTCCGCGAGCCGGCGCTGCTGGACATTCTCGGAAAGGCGCAGGGCACGCCCTATATGGAAGGCAACGAGGGATACCGCGTGGCCGCCCGCCAACTGCTCGATTTCCTCGACCGCTACCCCAACTGCATCGTGTGCGGCACGCATTTCGCGGGACCTACCGACCCAGCCATCTTTTCCAAACAGGAGTTGGTTGGCCGCCTGTTCCGCCATCCGCGCTTCCTGGTGATCTTCTCGCGCCAGGGATACATGGATCCCGAGCCGTTGAAGCTGTGGACGCGGGCGCTGGTGGAATTGACCGGCTGGGACCGAATCCTGTACGGTAGCGAGTTCCCCGTGGCGTTGTGGCGCGATGAAACTTTCCATTCGACGCAGGGTTGGATCGATACCGTTGGGCTCCAGCCCACCCCCGCCGAGCGGGCCAAATTCTTTTATGAGAACGCTCACAAGCACTTCTTCGAGAAGGACCGTCCGGCCCGCCCGATCGACGCCAAATGGGAGCGCACCGATTGGAAGACCGACTCTCCGGTCTGGCTGTTCCAGAAGAAAGGCGTCGACCTTCCCGAGGAGGCGCACCGCAAGATTCTTCTGGCCTATCTCAAGCAAGGCGGCGACGTGAAGGCCGGCAGTTACCGCGATTTCGTGACCCGGCTGGTCATCGACATGGCCAACAAACTGTAGCGAGGAGGAAAGACGATGGAAGAACATATTTCCCCAGTCCGGCGCAGGACCTTCGTCGGGACGGTTTTCGCGGGTTTAGGCATTACCGGCTTGAACGCCGCGCCGCCCAAGCCCAAAGCGGGGACCGCGCCGATGCGGACATTCGGCAAGACCGGCGTTAAACTGACCGTGATCGGCCACGCTGGAGCGCGCCTGGCGCTACTGCGCACCAAGGAGCGCGCCCGGGCCCAGGTGCGGCGCGCGTACGACCTCGGCCTGAACTATTTCGATTGCGCGCACTCCTACTGGGAAGGCCACTCGGAGGAGACTTACGGCGACGTCCTGCCGCCCTTCCGCAAGAACATTTTCCTCACTACCAAGTGCCTCAAGCGCACGCGGAAAGAGGCCGAAGACGAGCTCCATCTCTCTCTGGCCGCGCTGAAGACCGACTACCTCGACCTGTGGCAGATGCACGATATTCAGGAGGAGAGCGACATTCCGCGCATTCTGGGGCCGGGCGGGGCGATGGAGGCATTTGAAGCCGCCAAAAAGGCGGGCAAAGTCCGTTTCATCGGATTCACCGGCCATCACGACCCCAACGTGCATGTGGCCATGCTGAAGGCTTACGACAAGTGGGATTCCATCCTGATGCCGCTGCACGCCGCGGACCCGTCGTACTTGAGCTTCGAAAAGATCGCGCTGCCGGCGGCGGTGGAACGCGGCGTGGGCATCCAGGGCATCAAGACTTTCGGCAACGCGTTCCTGCTGCGCGTGCTGAATGCCGAGGAGTGCCTGAACTATGTTCTGAGTCTGCCCATCTCCTGCACTCCGGTGGGTTGCAGCACCATAGGCCAACTGGAAGACGATGTGCGGTGGGCCGAACAGTTCAAGCCGCTGACCGCCGAGGAGATGGACGCACTCCGCACGCGCGCCGTGACGGCCGGTCCGGGAGGGGCGAAAGGCCCGTCGCTGGAATATTGGAAGCGGGTTGTCAGCGGGTCGTAGCCCCTTAGAAAAGTCCGGGTAGCGCCGAGACTCCGAACTCCCGATCTCGCCCGGGATTTCGGGTGGCCTGGGAAAATGGGTCGAGCCGTTTCTTGCCCGGTGGGGCAGGCGGTGCTCGCCTGCCCTCTATCCTGCTTAGGCAGCGGGCTTGTTCAGCGAGGACGGGCGGGCAGGCGAGCACCGCCTGCCCCACCTCCGGAACTCCTGATGTCGGCCGGGGA